>JAFXMP010000180.1 GCA_017530275.1 Clostridia bacterium
GGGGGAAAATCGCTTTACCATTGTGCTGATCCGGGGAGGCGACAGTTACGACCCCACCCGCTTCACCGAGGACGAGACCTATTTTGAATACGGCTGCGACGGGGCGGACGGCCTGTTCTGCGACAGCATCTACGTCAACCCCGATATGCTTTTGAGCATCCCGGACGGGTACGCGCAGGACGGCAGGCTGGCCCTGTCCTTCGCCAAAAAGATGGTGTTCCCGGACCCCTTCGCCTGCATGCTGTTCCAGCTGGAACGCATGGAGGATTTGGGCAGCGCCCACTGGTTCCGCCAGACGGCCCGCCGCCGCCATTGCGATTTGGAAACCGCCCGGAAATACGCGGCGGACGAAATCTTTGAACGCACGGTGATCTTCGGCCTTGGCACCACCGGCATGTTCATCGGCGACGTGATCCGGCAGGCACACCCGGATGCCCAAATCTATTTTGTGGGCCGCAGCCCGGAGGACAGCCCCAAGGTGCGCTTCGCGGTGGAAACCGCCAAAGCCCGGTATGTTCAGAATACCTACGCCGACCCCGCCGATTGCGCCAAGGCCATTTGCGAAGCCATGGGGGGCCGCGCTACCTGCTTCATCGGGGTCAGCGGAACCAACGTGGAGCACGAAATCGCCTTCAAGCATAAGGTTCTGGGCTGCAACGGCATCTATAATTCCTTCTCCTTGGGCCCAAAGATCACCTTTGACACCATGCCCTTCGGCTTTGAAAACCACCTGATCTTCGGCTCCATCAATTTCCGGCAGGATCACATGGAAAAGGCCATCGACATGCTGTCCCGCAGCAAGTACGATCAGATCGTGGGCCTCATCGACCGGGAGGAATTCACCGCCGACCCCATCGACGCTTACGAAAATAAAATCTATTGCAAATCCGCGCCCATGAAAACGGCGGTGATTTGGAACAAGGAGTATATTGATACGGAACGATAGGAGGTTTCTGGGGGAACCACTTTTTAGGTATTCTCTTCTGACAATTTCTTCTTTAATCGCATTTTTGCGGTGATTGGAAGTAAAAGGAGAGATTTCTTATTCGGCTTTCTTGGAAAGGGGTCTGGGGGAAACCATTCTTTGGCCTCCAAAGAATGGTTTCCCCCAGAAAAAAAGAAAGGAAAAAGCATGATTGACGCGCACGTGCATTTGTGGGAAAAGCAGCAAGGCAGGGTCAACGGCTCGCCGGTGTACGATATCGGCGGGGGAAAGAGCATGTTTGGGACGGAAGTGCGCCAAATGCTGCCGCCGTACATGATCGACGGGGTGAACAGCGCCGAACGGCTTCTTGCCAACATGGATTTTGCCCAGGTGGCCGGGGCGGTGGTGACCCAGGAATACATCGACGGCAATCAGGACGCGTATTTAGCACATGTCCGGGCGAAATATCCCCTGCGCTTCCGCGTCACCGCTTTGTATGAGGAAAAAGACCTGCCGGACACCGAAGGTGTGGATGGGATCAAGCTCTGCGGGGGCCGCATGGCCGACCCTGATTTGACCAAATGCGAAGCCCTGTTCGCAAAAGCGGCAAAAGAGAATTTATTCATCGCCATCGATATGGCGGATGGGGACACCCAATGCGCCTCCTTGCGGGAAATGGCAGAGCAGTTCCCCAGGCTCCGCATCGCCATCGGCCATTTCGGCATGGTGACAAGGCCCAACTGGAAGGAGCAGATCAAGCTGGCCCGCCTGCCCAACGTGTACGTGGAAAGCGGCGGCATCACTTGGCTGTTCAACAGCGAATATTATCCTTATCCCTCGGCGGTGCGGGCGATCTTGGAGGCTCGGGACATCTGCGGCATGGACAAGCTCATGTGGGGCTCGGACTACCCCCGCACCATGACCGCCATCACCTACCGCATGAGCTGGGATTTTATCGACAAATCCACCCTGCTGAGGTTGGAAGAAAAGCGGCTGTTCCTGCATCAGAACGCGGAAAGGTTTTACCGCTTTGAAAACTTACCTGACATGCCTTACATACACCACATGGCCGAGTAAGGCCGAGTAAAAGGAGAGAAATGCAATGATCGAAATGGATTGCACCTGCGTACAAAAGCATCACAGTATTCCTACAGAAATCATTGAAGTATCGGATCACGCCATTGAAAAGGTGGCGGACATTTTGAAGGATTATCGCCGGATTTTCATGGTGGCGGATGAAAACACCTACGAAGTGGCGGGCAGGCGGGTGGAAGAACTGCTGAAAGCCGATGGCATTCTGTCCCACAGCCTGATTTTGCCCGCGCCCGCCCTGCCCAACGCCGAAAACGTGGGCAAGGTGCTGATGGAAGCGGGGCGGGACAGGGAAGTGTACGATATCAACGCCTGGAGCCTGAACCCGGATTACATCTTAGCCGTGGGTTCCGGGTCGCTGAACGATACCTGCCGCATGGTCAGCTACCGCTTAGGCATCCCCTACGGCGTGGTGGGCACCGCCCCCTCCATGGACGGCTATGCCTCCGTGGTGGCCCCGCTGCTCAACGGCCGGAAAAAGATCGTGTACAACTGCTCCATCGCCCGGCACATCATCATCGATCTGTCCGTCAACGAACAGGCCCCGTACCCCTTGCTGCTGGCGGGGGTGGGGGACATCTTGGGCAAGTACGTGGCGATTCTGGACTGGGAAATCAGCCGGGACCGGAACGGGGAATATTACTGTGAAAAGATCGCGGACATGGTGCTGAAAGCCACAGCCCAGTGCGTGGAAGCGTCCAAAAACTTGGAAAACCGCGACCCTGCCGCCATCCGCGCCGCCAGCGAGGGGCTGATCCTGTCCGGGGAATGCATTGCGTTCTGCGGGTCCTCCCGTCCCGCCTCCGGCACCGAGCACATGATCGCCCAGACCTGGGAGGTCATGGACGTTGAGGAGGGCAAGGTGCCCAACCTGCACGGTATCGAGGTGGGAGAGGGCACCTTCACCGCCATGGAAATGTTCCGCAGACTGTACAAAGAAACGGACGATCAGCACCTGAAAGCCCTGATTGAAAAGTACCTGCCCGCCTTTGACCGGCTGGAGGCCCTGCAAAAAACATTGAAGCTGCCCTTCACCGTCACGGACAAGGCCCGCTTTGTGGAGGGCGTGCTCCGGGGCCGCACCTTCCGGGATCGCTATACCGTGCTGCAATACCTGTACGACTTAGGAAAACTGGAGGATTACGCTGAATCGGCGTATGACGCGGTGATGGAAAAGCATTTCTTTGGCACCTTTAAGGAGCGCTTCCCGGACTGGAGAGCATAATAAAATGAAAATCGCCGTATTCTATGAAAATATTTTTGATGGCGTCCAGGCCACCCGGCAAAAGATGGAAGACGTACTGTCCCGCCTAAAAGACGCGGGCATGGACATGCTGTACATTTCGGCGGATTCCTGGCGGCGGGACCGGCAGGAATTATTGCGGCAAATGAAAAACGTGGGCCTCACCATGGAGGGCATGCACGCTTTCTGCGATTTCGCGAAAAATACCGATACGGAAGCGTATAAGGAAATGATCGATTTCGCCATGGAAAGCGGCGCGAACAATTTCCTCATCGTGCCCGGCTTCCTGTCCACCGGAAACAGCGTGAAGGATTTGGAGAGCATCGTTCAGGGCGTGCGCAAAGCGGTGGCATACGGAAAAACCGTGGGCATGCCGGTGCTCATGGAAGATTTCGACGGCCTCGCCGCACCTTACAACTGCATGGCGGGCTTCAAGTATTTCCTCGACGCCGTGCCAGGGCTGGGGTGCGCTTTTGATACCGGCAATTTCGTCATGTTCCATGAGGACGAAATCGCAGCCTTCGAGCTGTTTGCCGATAGGATTCAGACTGTCCACTTAAAGGACCGCACAAAACACCGGCGGCACGAGAAGGATACGCCTCTCACCTGCGCCGACGGAACGCAAACCTTCGCCTGCGCCCCCGGCAGCGGGGATATCCGTTTGGATGAAATCCTGAACCGGCTGAAAGCCAGGCACTATCATGGCAATGTGATCATTGAACTGTATTGCTGCGACCCCAGCGAAGTGCTGAACGATATTGATTGGTCCGTCCGGTGGTTGAAAAGCTTTTGTAAAAAAGAGCCACAGAAAAAGGATCAGAATACCGGAAGATGAAAGGATTCTCTATGAAGCTGATCGATCCAAGCATGAAATGCTATAAGGGGAATACCCATACCCATACCACAAACAGCGACGGCCGTGTTTCTCCCGAAGAATGCATGCGCCAATATAAGGCGGCAGGATATGATTTTCTTGCGCTGACGGATCATTGGCATACGGGGGAGGAACAGGACTATCAGGGCATGCTGATCCTTCCCGGTGTGGAGTACGATTTTTCGTTTCCCACCCAGGTGCTTCACCTGGTGTGCCTGTACCCGGAGGCAAGGCTGGCTCAATCTGTTTGCAAGGGAATGGATCATCAAGCGGTGATCGCGCACGTAAATCAGGCTGGCGGCGCGGTGATCGCCGCGCATCCCGCCTGGTCGCTGAATACGACGGACTTTCTATGCTCACTGGAGGGGGTTGGCATGGCCGAGGTTTACAACACGGTGTCCGGCGAGCCGTTCAACGGCCCCCGCGCAAACAGCGAAAGCATTCTGGATGTGGCCGCGGCCAACGGAAAGCTGTTCAATCTGGTGGCGGCGGATGACGCGCATTTTTACCAGGGGGACCAGTGCTTTGCTTATATCGTGGTGCAGGCGGAGGAATTGTCCGTTCCTTCCATTTTGAAAGCGATGAACCAGGGACGCTTCTATGCTTCCCAGGGGCCCGAATTCAAACGCATTGAACGGACAGAAGGCGAAATCATCATCGAAACATCCCCGGTTTCCAGCATTACGGCATGCTCGGAGAAATATTGGGTGGGCGGCCGGTGCATGGAGGGGGAAGGATTGACGGAAAGGATCTATCGCCCATCCGCGAATGAAAAGTATGTTCGTTTTCAGATCACGGACAAAAACGGCAAAAAAGCCTGGAGCAATCCGATCGTTTTATAAACGCTGTAAAGCGACTGTAAATCCAGTAGCCAATTTCAAATTATTTATCGGACCTGTAAGGAAACAGTTGCGCAGGGAAATTTTTCATGGTAAAATACAGGAAGAAAACAATGGAAACGGAGGCCTGATTCCCATGACTGAAATGATGATGCAGCTGAAAAGAATCGGTATTATCCCCGTGGTGGTATTGAACGATGTGAAGGATGCTTTACCCTTGGGTGAATGCCTGATGAAGGGCGGCCTGCCCTGTGCTGAGGTCACCTTCCGCACCGCCGCCGCCGAAGAATCCATCCGGCAGATGGCGAAAGCTTATCCTGATATGATCATCGGCGCGGGCACCGTGCTCACCACTGAGCAGGCCGACCGGGCCATCGACGCTGGCGCGAAGTTCGTGGTATCCCCCGGCTTCAATCCCAAAGTGACCGAATATGTGCTGAAAAAGGGCGTGCCCATGACCCCCGGCGTCTGCACCCCCACGGAAATCGAGGCGGCCATGAGCCTGGGGCTGGACGTTCTCAAGTTCTTCCCCGCCGAGCCCTCGGGCGGCCTTAAAATGATCAAAGCCGTGGCGGCAGCCTATGTGAACCTGCAGTTCATGCCCACCGGCGGCATCAGCGCCGCTAACGTACGGGACTACCTGGCTTATGACAGGATCGTTGCCTGCGGCGGCAGCTGGATGGTGAACGGCGCGCTGATCAAGGAAGGCAAATTCGACCAGGTGCTGGCGCTTGTTAAGGAAGCTGCTGACATCGTGAAGGAAATCCGCGGATAATACGCACGACAGCTTTTCGGGCGATGAACGAAAAAACGGTTCATCGCCCCGTTTTCTATGGAGAATCAACATGCATTTTGTGAACGCGAAGGGCATTCTGACCGGCGGAAACGGGTACTTCGGCATGAATATTTACCGCGGCTGCTCCCACGGCTGCATTTACTGCGACAGCAGAAGCGCCTGCTACCAGTTTACCCACGCTTTTGAGGATATCGAGGTAAAGCAGAACGCGCCGGAGCTGCTGGAAGCGGCCCTGAAATCCAAGCGTAAGCCCTGCATGATCGGGACAGGCTCCATGTCCGATCCTTACATGCACTGCGAGGAAACCTTGCATTTGACGCGGAAATGCTTAAACGTGATCCTGGAAAACGGTTTCGGCGCGGCGATCCAAACCAAATCAGACCGGATCCTGATGGACATCGGACTGCTGGAAGAAATCAACCGCAAAGCCAAATGTGTGGTACAGATGACCCTGACCACCTGGGACGATCATCTTTGCAGTCTGATCGAGCCTAACGTGTGCAATACGAAAAGGCGAGTGGAAGTATTGCTGGAAATGCGCAGGCGCGGCATTCCAACCGTCGTATGGCTGACGCCCATCCTGCCCTTCATCAATGATACGGAAAAGAATATTCTTCCCATCCTGCAGGCCTGCGCGGAAGCGGATGTGAAGGGGATCATCTGCTTTGATATGGGGCTTACCCTGCGGGATGGCGACAGGGAATACTATTACGCGGCGCTGGACCGGCATTTCCCTGGTCTAAAAAAAGAATACGCCCGGCAATACGGCAATGCCTACGAAGTGCCCAGCCCCAACAGTTCCGAGCTGATGAAGCTGTTCCATTCCTTCTGTGAAGAGCACGGCATGCTGCATTCCCCCGAAGATTGCTTTGATTACCTGCGTGCGTTCCCTGAAAAATACCGGCAGACCAGTTTATTCGACCTTTAGCGAATTCATTGTAACTGCTCAGCCCGCCTTGGTGGAGACAGCGAAGAAATAACGCAAACGATGGTTTCCCATTGACAGAAATCCACAGCGGCGGCATGTACGCCACGAGGGCCGAAGCGTACGATTTTCAAAATAGAGCAGCGCCGCTCTTTCAGCAGCGCTGCCCTATTTCATTATTCTGTACTTATTCAAGCGGTTTTAGGCGTGGAAAGCCTGCAAGCTTTATTTGTAATCAAAACCTCGCAGCGTGAGCTCCGCAGCCCGGTGACAGGCAACGAAGTGGCCCGGTTCCGTTTCCTCATAAGTTGGAACTTCGTGGCAGCACTTTTCGCAGCAGTAGCTGCAGCGCTCATGGAAATAGCAGCCTGACGGCGGATTGGCGGGGTTGGGTATTTCGCCCTTCAGGGGAATACGGTCGATCTGCACTGTGGGATCGGGGATCGGCACAGCGGACAGCAGCGCCTCCGTATAGGGGTGCTGGGGCTTGGAGAACAGGGCGTCCGTAGGCGCATATTCCACCATGCGGCCGAGATACATGACGCCGACCTTATTGGAAATATGCTCCACCACGGAAAGATCATGGCTGATGAACAGGTATGTGAGATGGAACTCCTTCTGCAGGTCCCGCAGCAGGTTGATCACCTGGGCCTGCACGGATACGTCCAGCGCCGAGACCGCCTCGTCGCAGATGACGATTTTTGGATCCACCACCAATGCCCGGGCGATACCGATCCTCTGGCGCTGTCCGCCTGAGAAAGCGTGGGGATAGCGCTTGAGATAGGTGGTGTTGAGGCCCACCTTTGCCGCGATGCTGATGACCTTCTCGTTCATCTCCTTGTCGCTCATGGTTTTATTGTAGTTGGCGACCAAGGGTTCTTTGATGATGTCCAGCACGGTCATGCGCGGGTCCAAAGAGGAGTAGGGATCCTGGAAGATCATCTGTATGTCCTTGCGCAGCGCTTTCATCTGCTTCTTATCTGCTTTCAGAAAATCCAGCTCTTTGCCGTCTCTCGTCCGATACCAGACTTCCCCTTCCGAAGCCTGGTACGCGCGCACAATGCATCGGCCCAAAGTCGTTTTGCCGCAGCCAGACTCGCCGACGATGCCGATGGTTTCGCCCTCGGCAACGCTGAAAGAAACGTCTGTTACCGCCTTCACGGTAATGTTCTTCGAGGTGAAGCGTTTGTGGAGCTGCTTTACCTCCAGAATGTTCTCTTTATTCATGGCGCTTCTCCTCTTGATTCAAACCTGACTGTTCCTGACTGCTCAGCTTCGCCTCAGCCCTTGCCCGCATGGCCCGGCATGCCTCATTGTCGCAGGCAAAGCAGGCGACCTTGTGATCCGGCGCGATTTCTATCAGTTCAGGATCGGCCTTATCGCACAGGCCCTCGATCCGATGGTCGCAGCGCTCGTAGAATCCGCAGGCCGTTTTCAGGTTCATTGCCAGGGGGACCGTTCCTTCGATGGAGAAAAGCCTCTCCTTTTTGCGGGAGCCGATCTTGTGGACCGAGTGCATGAGACCGTTGGTGTAGGGATGCTCCGGATCCGCGTAGATGATGGCGGCCGGTCCGGATTCCACGATCTTGCCCAGATACATGACATTGACCCGATCGCACATCCGAGCCACCACGCCCAAGTCGTGCGTGATGAAAATGATGCCCATGTCGGAATCTTTTTGCATGGCCTTCATGAGTTCCAGAATCTGAGCCTGTATTGTCACGTCCAGGGCAGTGGTAGGTTCATCCGCAATCAGGATCTTCGGATGGCACACCAGGGCCATGGTGATCATGGCGCGCTGCAGCATACCGCCTGAGAATTCGTGGGGGTACTGGTTATATCGTTTCTCCGCGTTGGCGATGCCCACCTTTTTCATCATGGCGATGGAAAGTTCCTTGGCTTCCTGCTTGTTCCTGGTGATGTGGAGCAGGGCGGCCTCGCTGATCTGGTTGCCGATGGTATAGAGGGGAGAAAACGCCACCATAGGCTCTTGGAAAATCATGGAGATTTCCTTGCCGCGTATCGAGCGGATCTGCTTTCCCCTGGGATTCATCGCCAGCAGATTCTGTACTCCCTCCGTTGGGTGGTTGTAGTTGATTTCACCGTACGTTTTGCATTTCCTGTCGTTGATGCCGAGAATGGCTTTGCAGGTCAGGGACTTGCCGCAGCCGGATTCGCCCACCAAACCTACCGTCTCCCCTTTGCGCATCTCGAAGTTGACGCCGCGAACAGGCGTCAGCGTGCCTTCCGGCATTGGAATCTCCACGCGCAAATCTTTGATCTGCAGGATCAATGAATCATCCATTTGCTGCACCCCCTTACTTATAGGGATCCGCCGCGTCGCGGAGTCCGTCGCCGAAGAAGTTGAATGCCATGACCGTGATTGTTACAAATATGATCGGAATCAGTTTATTCGGATGCTGCGCGATGACGGCGATAGAACTGCATTCCTGCAGCAGCACGCCCCAGCTGGTGGCAGGCGAGCGGATACCCAGGCCTAAATAGGACATGGATGTTTCGCCTACGATGGAGCTCGGGATACTGCGGGTTACGGAAACGATCAGATAGCTCATGAAGCCCGGCACCAGATGTTTCCAAATGATCGACCAAGTGGACACACCGGCCAGTCTCGCCGCCATCACGTAGTCGTCGTTCTTGGAGGACAGGAACTTGCCGCGAACGATGCGCGCCATGCCTGTCCAGTTGATAAACGATAGGATGATCGTCATGTAGAAGTACAGCTGTATGGTGGACACGCCGGCGGGAATAGCCGCCGACAGCGCCATCCACAGCGGGATCTGGGGAATTGCCCCTAAGACCTCAATGATCCTCTGAATGACCATGTCGATGGTGCCGCCGAAATAACCGGAGATGGCGCCGATGATGACGCCCAGGAACAGGCTGATGACGGCTGAGACAAAGGGCATGGACAGCGATACCTGTGAACCGATCAATATGCGGGAGAACAGGTCGCGGCCCAGGTTATCGGCCCCAAACAGGAAGATTTTCGCGTCTGTTCCGCCGTTGCTGCCCTCCCCCAGGCCGAACAGGTGCAAGTCGCAATCGATGAAACCCAGGACTTTGTAAGGGGTCCCGTGTACAAAGAATTTGATGGGATAGTACTGGCTGGTGTCGTCCTCGTAGGTGATCTTGAAGGTCTTTTTATCGATGTGCTTGGTAATGGCAAATACATAGGGACCAACGTTTTCACCCTCGTAGGTATAGTGTATTTGCGTGGGGGCGCAATCTTTATAAACCGCGTCAAACTCCTCCAGCCCGTAAGGGGCAATGAAATCTCCGAAGATAGCGCCAATGTACAGGATGGCCAGGATGACGAAGGAAATTTGGGCCAGCCGATGCTTCTTGAGCTTGCGCAGCATGAGCTGCCATTGGGACGCGAGATAGTAATCGTCCTGCGTTTTGATTCTTCTGGCCATTATCGGCTACCTCCCGAATACCGGATTCTGGGATCCAGGAAGGCGATCCCAATATCCGCCAGCAGCACGCCTACCTCAACCAGGATGGCCTGAACCATGACGATGGCGCCAGCCAGGTACATGTCCTGATACTGAAGGGCGTGGAAGAGAACGGGGCCTAAGATGGACAGATTGAGCACCATGGCCGTTACGGTGGAGCCTGAAAACAGATGGGAGAGGGATGTGCCGAGACCGGTCACCGTAGGATTGATGGCGGCGCGGAAACAGTACTTCCAGATGATCTTGCGTTCGGAAACTCCCTTGGCCCGGGCGGTCAGGGTGTACTGCTGGGAAATTTCATCCAGCATCTGGGCCCGGACGGAGCGGATCGTGCCGCAGGTCCCGGCGAAGCCAAAGACGATGAACGGGATCGTCATGCGCTTCATGAATTCTCCCAAATTACCCCAATGAATGCCGTTGAGCAGCATATCCTGGGTAAACATCCCCACGTTGGCATTGCCTGTCCACAGAAAAGACAGGTACATACACAGAATGGCAAAGATGAACCCGGGGATGGCCGATCCCGTAAACGTCAGGATGGAAATGGCGTAATCCCCCACCGAATACTGGTGCGTGGCGGAGTAGACAGCCACAGGAATGGCTATCAAGTATTGAAGAAGCATGGTGAACAGCGTGATCGTCACCGTCATAGGCAGGTATTTTCCGATCACATTCCACACGTTGGTTTGGTAGGAAAAGGAGTATTTCCAGTTATGATGGGAATTGTAGAGACGGTAGTAGGTGGTGTTGCTGCCAGTCCAGATGATGTCCTTCACCCAAAGGCCATACTGGACGATGACCGGCTGGTCGAGACCGTAGCTTTCCCGCATTTCCTGTGCCGTTTCTGCGCTGACTTCCTCGCCTTCCTGCTGGAGCTTTGCGATGGCTGTGGATACATAGTCTCCGGGAGGCAGCTGAATAACGAAGAAGATGATGATCGAAATCAGCAGGATCGTCGGAAAAAACAGCAGGATCCGGTTGATGATATATCGGATAAGATCATGCCGGAAAAACTCTGCAACAGAGGAGAAAATGGATTTCTTTGGCGTCAAAGATTTGTTTTCCATGATTGCTCCTTATAAAAAGCCGGAGACATGGAGCGGATCGCACGCCTCCGGCTTTGTTATACAACCGGATTCAGTTTTCGATTATTCAGCGAAGAACCAGGTCCAGGGATGGCTCAGGCCGATGTAATAGTACTTGTCTTCGTTGATGTTGTTGAACCAGTTGCGGACAGTGCTCTTGGTCAGATGGTAGACGGGAGCCGCTTCATACACAGCGGTGATCCAGCCGCCTTCGATGGTCAGCTTGTAGATTTCCAGCTCGATCCGATCCCGCTCCGCCTTGTCAGGCGTCTGGGACCAGGCTTTGCCCAATTCTACGATCTTGTCGATCCGCTCATCCACAGGCTGGAAGCAGGTGCCGGCATAGGTGGCAGGATCATCGTAGTAGGTGGACCAGTTTGTCGTCCAGTTGGCGGAGTTGTAGTTGGGCAGATACACCTTCGGACGGGAGATGAGGCCGATGCCCCCCTGGTCGTCGGCGCCGCGGGAGAAGACGCCCTTGAAGGTATTGGCATCTACCAGAGAACCGGTCTGGTCGTTCTCGTTCTGCTTGAGAACGGTCTGAACGCCCAGGGCATCCCAGTACTGTTTGATGACCGCGAATACGGTGTCCTTGTCATCAGCGGTGTTGGTGATGAACTCGATCAGAACGTCGGAACCATCGGCAAAGTTATACAAGCCGTCGGCGCCCATGACGAGACCGCACTCATCCTCCAGCAGCTTCTTGGCGGCGTCCACGTCATACTCGGCCCAGTGCTTGCTCCACTCCTCGTTGTAACCGAAGTTGGGGTTCTGGGGCGCTGCGTTGGTGGGATCACAGAAGCCGTCGGTCAGCAGGTTGCTGGCTTCCTGACGGTTGATGGCAATGGACATGGCCTTACGGAACGCTTCGTTGTTGAACAGATCATGGTAATTCTGATCGTCGATGGTGTAGTTGTAGGAGAACTGGATATCGCCCCACATGATATTGGACATTTCCTTCAGGGCAACAGCGTCGCCCTTCTGTTCCAGGATCACGGGGATCTCGGAAATGGCGCTGGGCTGATAGTCATCGACTTCGCCAGACATGAACGCAAGCTGAGCCTGGTCGTTGTTGGCATACTTCTGGATATAGATTTCGTCGATGTAGGGAAGCTGCTGGCCCGCCGCGTCAACCTTGAAGAAATAGGGGTTCCGGCGCAGGATGATCAGGTCGTCATTCTTCGTGTTGAAACCGGTCTGATCGGTCAGGATCCAGGCGCCCAGGGAGGGGATCTGATAGTAGTTCCAGTAATAGTACAGGATCTGTTTGCCCAGATCCTTCACGCTGGACTGGTCGATGCCGACTTTCAGGGCGTTGGCCAGAACCTGCTCGTCGGTGAGGCCCGGATCGGCAAAGTAGGGATTCTCCTGGTAGAAGGAGGAGGGAATCAGGCCGTTGTCAATGAAGAAGCTGGAGCAGCAGTAAGCCCACTTGAGGTCGCCGGTAAAGTGGTCGTCCTCGTAGATGGGTTTGCTGAAGGTCCAGGTGACGGTGTAATCATCGATCTTCTCCAGCTTGGCGTATTCCTTGGTTTCGCCGTCATCCGCCAGCGTGTAGAGGCCCGCCCACTTGGCCTGAGAGTCGTAGTTGTTGATGTGGCACATATAGTACCAGAACAGGATGTCGTCCGCGGTCAGATCCAAACCGTTGGACCACTTGAGGCCCTTGCGCAGATGCCAGGTGTACTGCGTGTAATCGGCGTTTACGTCATAGGACTTGATGGTGTTCAGAATGCGGGTGTTGTCCGTGTTGTAGACGCACAGGGTCTGATCGCCGTACCGGCAGATGCCCCAGTTGCCCACGCCCGTGGTGGGGAAGGTGATTTTTGCGGAATAGGAACCGATCTCCAGCGCTTCCCCGCTGGAAGCGGTGGTTTCCACGAAGACGTCCTCCGCTACGGGAAGGCGATCTTCAACCTTGGGAAGCTCTCCACTGGCAACTTTGTCCGACAGCATGGGCGCTTCGGAGAACGTCGCCGCTTTCGCTACCGGAATATTGGCTGCAAAGCCAAATGCCATAGCGAAAACGAGAAGCATAGCTATCGTTTTCTTCATTCTTTCCGTACCTCCTCAATATTCAATTCAGGTCTTCTGTGATAACGCATATGCAAAGACGATATGCGCAGCACATTCTACATGCTCTATTATACATATTTTTTTCATTATTACAAGTGTTTTTGAAAACGCATGGAAAATATTGCTGGGGCTGTGACGATTCATCAGACGTTTTTTTCCTCTCTTGCGTGATGGGAATAAACATGTTAAGATATGAATGAAAAAAATTTGCTTTTGAGAGGTGCAAATCCATGGATACGCTTCATCTGGCAGCCCCTAAGCCCCGCATGATCGCGCATCGCGGTTTGAGCGGAATTGAAATGGAAAATACCTGCTCCGCGTTTGTGGCCGCGGGCAACCGAAGCTATTTCGGTATTGAAACCGACGTGCACGTAACGGCGGACGGCCAGTTCATCATCATTCACGACGATACCACCCGGCGCGTGGCGCTGGATGACCTGACGGTGGAAAACTCCACCTATGAGACCCTGCGCTCCCTGCGCCTGTGCGATAAGGAAGGCAGGCGCGGCAGGAAGGACCTCCTGCTTCCCTCCCTTTCCGAATACATTCAAATCTGCAAGAAATATGAAAAAGCCAGCGTACTGGAACTGAAAAACCATATGCAGCCCCAGGATATCGACCGGATCATCAGCGTGGTCCGGGAGGAAGGATGGCTCCAGCACACCATTTTCATCTCCTTCGACCTGCCCAACATGATCCATGTGCGGGAAACGCTGCCGGACCAGAAAGCCCAGTACTTGATCGAAGGAAACCCGGAATGGCAGACTGTGCTGGACGCCCTGAACCGGTATTCTCTGGATCTGGATATTCATTATAAACTGCTTTCCCAGGAGAGGATTGACGACGTTCATAAAGCAGGAAAAGAAGTGAACGTATGGACTGTGAACCACCTGGAGGACGCGGAACGCCTTGCGGCCTGGGGCGTGGACTATATCACAACCAATATCATCGAATAAGATACGCTGAGGAGGAAACGCCATGCGCACCGAATTCCAGGACCTGAACTGCACGGATCTGTACCGCCTGCCCGCCAGGGCCACCCTGATCCCCTATCCCGACGCTGAATCCGCCCGCCGGGGGGAACGCGCCCTGTCGCCCTACTATATGGGGCTGAACGGGGAATGGGATTTCACTTATTACGAATCATACCGCGACGTGGAAGAATTGTCCGGCGAAGCGGGCGAGGGCGTCAAGGGCAAAATCCAGGTGCCCGGCGTTTGGGAACTGCAGGGGTATGGCGCGCCTCAGTACACCAACGTGCGCTTCCCCATTCCCTTTGACCCGCCCTTCATCCCGGATGACACTCCTGTGGGCGTGTATGACCGTGTTTTCACGCTGCCCGGTTTCTTCCGGGGCCGCCGCACGGTGATCCGCTTTGAGGGCGTGACCTCCTGTTATTACGTGTATGTCAACGGCCAATTAGCAGGTTTTTCCAAAGGACCCCACCTGCCCGCTGAATTCGATATCACCGCATTCACCAAGGAGGGAGAAAACGCCCTGCGGGTGATCGTGCTGCACTGGTCCGACGGCACGTATTTGGAGGATCAGGATATGTGGCGGCACGCCGGTATTTTCCGGGATGTGGCGCTTTTATCCTTCGGCCGGGCCAGGATCGCCGACCTGTGGGCCGATACCGATTTGACCAACGATTATAAAGACGGCCTGCTGACCGTTACCGCAAAAATTGAAGGGGCGGGCATGGTGAAGCTGTCCCTCATGGATGGGGAGGAATGCCTGCTCAGCCAGAACTGCGATGTGATCGACGGAGAAGCGGGCCTCTCCGCTGAAATAAAAAACGTGAAGCCCTGGACGGCGGAAACGCCCCACCGCTACGAGCTGATCGCGGAAATCGCCGGTCAGGCGGAGCGGGTATTCATCGGCTTTCGGAAAATCGAAATCAAAGGCGGCGTTTTCTATGTCAACGGCAAAAACGTGAAGCTGCTGGGCGTAAACCGCCACGACACCCACCCCACCCTGGGCTTTTATACCCCTGTGAGTGAGATGGAAAAGGACGTGCTGCTCATGAAGCGGCACAACATGAACATCGTGCGCACCAGCCACTATCCCAACGATCCCCGCTTCCTGGACCTGTGCGACAAGTACGGCTTATATGTCGTAGATGAAACCGATATCGAGTGCCACGGCGTGAACCATTTTGAGTCCTATGACTATATGGCCACCGATCCCAAATGGACCACCCAGTTCGTGGACCGGGGCGTGCGCATGGTGCTGCGGGACCGGAACCATCCCTGCATCGTGATGTGGAGCCTGGGCAACGAATCCGGCTACGGCTGCTGCCACGTTTCCATGTCGGAGGCCATGCGGAAGATCGACACCGCCCGGCCCATCCATTATGAGCGCGACCAGTGGGAAAAGGAAGCCATTACCGCCGACGTGACCAGCCGCATGTACGCGGGCATCGACTTCATGGAGGAATACGCCAAAGGGAACCCGAAAAAGCCCCTGTTCCAGTGCGAATACTGCCATGCCATGGGCCAGGGCCCCGGCCTGCTGGAAGCCTATTGGCAAACCTATATGGCCTATCCCCAGCTCATGGGTGGCTGCATCTGGGAATGGGCGGATCATGGGCTGGTGAAGGAAGAAAACGGGCAAAAGTATTATGCTTACGGCGGCGATTTCGGCGAATGGCCTCATGACGGCTGCTTTTGCGTGGACGCCCTGACCTACCCGGACCGCACGCCCCATACCGGCCTTTTGGAATACAAGCACGTGATCCGTCCCGTGCGCGCTTCCCTGATAGATGAAGCCAAGGGCGTGGTTTCCTTCCGGAATTATTACAGCTTCCTATCCCTGTCCCATCTCAAAGGGCGGTATGCCGTGGTCAGCGGGGGCGATACCCTGGCCCAGGGGGAAATCAGCCTGAACACGCCTGCCGGGGAAGCAGAGGAAGTCACCCTGGATTTAGGCGCTTATCCCGCCGGTTCTTACCTGAACTTCACTTTTACACTTAAACAGGACGCCTCCTGGGCCCCTGCCGGCCATATCGTGGCTCAGGATCAGTTGGCGCTTGCACTGGGTGCCGCGCACCCTGCTGTAGTTTTGCCCCGCTCTCCCCTGTCCCTCGAAAAGACCCATGAGGGTTTCACGGTTGTGGGCAGCGGTTTCCAGGTCAGCTTCGGCCTGGAGGGTATGAACGGCTTCGTCTTCCACGGCGTAAACATGATGGAAAGCGGCCTGCGGGTGAACCTGTGGCGCGCGCCCACCGATAACGACTTTGGCTGGCAAGGCGCGGCCAGCAAATGGGAGAATAATTTATACTTGAACCATATGCAGAGCCGCAATGAAAAGCTGGAAGCCAGCCTGACTTCCAGCGGCGCTGTCATCGACATCGTGTGTCTGTGCGGCCCCAAGGTGCTGCCGCCCATGATGCGCGTGACCCAGCGCTATACCGTTACCGGCGAGGGGAAAGTGGCCCTGAACGTCACCTACGATCCCCTGCGGCAGATCGATCAGCATTTACCCCGGCTTGGTCTGCGCTTTGAAGTGCCCGCCGGATTTGAACGCCTGATTTGGCAGGGACGGGGCCCTTATGAAAGCTATCCCGACAAAAAGACCGGCGCACTGCTGGGCCGCTGGGAATCTACCGTGGAGGCAACCCACGAGCCTTACGTGCGCCCCCAGGAAAACGGCGCCCATGAAGACACCTCCTTTGCGGCATTGCTTACAGATCGGGGCATGGGCCTGATGGTTTCCGGCGAAAACTACTCGTTCTCCGTGCACCACTATACGCCAGAAATGCTCACCAAGGCGGAGCACACCGTGGAATTGGGCCGCACCGAATCAATCACCTGGCTGATCGACGGAGCCATGGGACCCCTGGGCACCAATTCCTGCGGCCCCGAACCGCTGGAGGAGGATAAGCTGTACCTGAAAGAAGCCCGCACATTCCACTTCGCTTTCCTGCCTTTCGACGCCGAAACCCTGTCCATCGACGCGGCTGCGCAGGCGAACAAATAAGCTTTCTGTTTACTCGCGCCGCTTAAGAACGCTGTAAGTTACAAAAAGAGTGGAGCGTGGAGAACTGAGAGTTGAGATTAGTAGAATCGAATATAATGAAAACCAGTCGTTTCAAAACAAAATGTATCTCAACTCTCAGCTCTAAACTCTCAACTCTCATTCTGATTTAAAGTGTTCTTTTTGTAAACAACTAATAAATACAATCTATCTCCTCTGGCGTTCCGGCAGCGTATCCACCGGTTCGCCTGTTCCCGCCGGTCGCAGGATATATGCCTGCTCCGGCGGGTTTTCTTTAATAATCTTTTTTTCAGCTTGAGCGGGCGGAAAGCTTTCAAACGGGTAAATAGACGCTTCCGCCTGATCATCGTTATCCTGCGCACACATCATGCATGCTTCCAGCGTTTCAGCGGACAGTGCTTCGGTTTTTTGCGGTGTTTTCGTGTTTTTTTCTTTTCCCGGCTCCCCTTTTTCCGCACTTTCCGCGTTTTGACTGTCCAGCCATGCGCTGGCACGCAGATAGGCTTCGTCTCCCCCATCCCACAGCAGCACTTTATCCCCGGACGTCAAAAAAAGAGCTCCTTCTTTGGGCGCTTTCCACCGGGCATTTCCGCATCCGTCCGCCGTTTCGGTCCCACACAGCCGATATTCGCCGTTCTGATTTACATACAGCGTGCAGCACGCCCCTGGCGGCAGATCCCGTACCGAAACCTCCCGCTGATTGCCTTCTTCCCGGATATATCCTCCCGCGCCGCCGCGGCCTTTCAGCAATGCATAGCAAAACCCCATGTTTTTCACCTCTTTCTTTTCAGAATATGACCCGAAAAGCGCATTCATGCTTGCGCCCGGCGCATTTTTCCCGTATAATGGGGAGGCGACTTGGCGGCAAAGGAGGCTTTTCAGGTGCACATTTTGATTACGAATGACGACGGTATTTATTCCGTGGGTTTGAAAGCGCTGGCGGAAGCGGCGATTGCGCGGGGGCACAAGGTGACCATCAGCGCACCCAGCAGCCAATGCAGCGCCAACAGCCAGCATATTACGCTGACCGCGCCGCTGCTTGCCCATGAAATCAAATGGCCTGGGGCCGAGGCTATCGCCCTGGACGGTACGCCTACGGACTGCGCCCGCATCGCTCCCTTTATGGTAGATACTCCCTTCGATTTCTGCCTGTCCGGCATCAACAACGGAGAAAACGCGGGCAGCGCCGTGTATTACAGCGGCACGGTGGCCGCAGCGAGAGAGGCCGCCATGTGCTATATCCCCGCCATGGCGGTTTCCATCATGCCGGGGGCCGACGACGCCATGCGAAAGAACCTTGCGGATATCGCCGTGCGCCTGGCCGAGCATTTCCAGCATATCCAACTGCCGCGCTTTACCATCATCAACCTGAACGCCCCCGCCGTTCCCCCGGAGGAGCTCAAGCCTATGCAAGTGTGCCCCCTGTCTCAGACCTATTATTTGGACGGATATGAAAAGCGGGTCAGCCCCTTAGGGCAAACCTATTTCTGGCTCAAAGCCAACGATACATCGGGCGTTCCCATGGAGGAGCCCGAACCCGGCAGCGATTATTTCTATCTCCGTTCCGGCCATATCACCTGTACGTTCCTGGGGAATTTTACCGATTATAACGACGGCTTTTGCCAAAGCATGCAGGATTTTCTTAAATAAAGCGAGGCTTTCATGGATGATCAGCAAAACCTGGTGGAGAGGCTGAATCTGAGCGGCAAACGCCTGAGCAAAAGCCACCGCCTCATCGCCGATTATATCGTAGCGCATTACGATAAGGCCGTGTTCATGACCGCCGCTGTGCTGGGGGAACAGGTGGGCGTCAGCGAAAGTACCGTAGTGCGCTTTGCCATGGCGCTGGGCTACGATGGCTATCCTCAAATGCAGCATGCCATGCAGGAATTGGCCCGGCACCGGCTCACCGCCGCCCAGCGGTTCGATATGACCGCCAACCTTTCTGAGGAAGAAGTGCTGCCCACGGTAATCCGGGCAGATATGCAGAACATCCGCCGCACCGTGGAACAATTAAACGAAAAAGAATTTGCCGAAGTGGTGCGCCGCCTTTTGTCCGCCGATACCATTTACGTGCTGGGCCTGCGCTCTGCCGCGCCGCTGGCGCAGTTTTTCAGCTATTACCTGCGCTTTATGTTTGACGATGTGCGGGAAGTGGCGTCCGGCACCACCGACGTGTTTCAGTCCATCGCCCGCATTCGCAAAACCGATGTGCTGGTGGGCATTTCCTTTCCCCGCTATTCCACCCGCACGCTGGAAGCCATGCGCTTCGCCCACGAGAGCGGAACCCAGGTGATCGGCTTGACCGACGGGCCCATGAGCCCCCTGCACAAAGAGGCGGATATCTGCCTTTCCGCCCGCACGGATATGACCTCCTTTGTGGATTCCCTGGTAGCCCCCCTGTCGGTGATCAACGCGCTGCTGGTTGCTTTGGCCCTCAAAAAGCGGGAAGACCTCAACACCCATCTTGAAAAACTGGAAGGAATATGGGACGCTTACAGTGTATACATCAACAAGGAAAACCAGTGATATCGTGGTGATCGGCGGCGGCGCGGCGGGCATGATGGCCGCCCTGTTTGCAGCCCGGGCAGGTGTTCAGGTCACACTGCTGGAAAAAAACGAAAAGCTTGGCAAAAAAGTGTATATCACCGGCAAAGGCCGCTGCAACGTGACCAACGTGTGCGAGGACATCCAGGATTTTCTGCGGGAGGTGCCCCGCAATCCCCGCTTTCTATACAGCGCCCTGCGCTTGTTTTCCCCCTTGGACATGCTGGACCTGCTAAGTGAGTTGGGCTGCGAAACCAAGATCGAAAGGGGACGGCGCGCTTTTCCCGTATCGGATCACGCCAGCGACGTGACCAAAGCCCTGGAAAAGGGATTGCGTCAAGTCGGTGTGAACATACGATTGCATACGGAAGTCCAAAGGGTACTGACTGACGAAACGGGCGTTCACGGCGTGGAACTGGCAAACGGGCAGACCCTGTCAGCACACAAAGTGATCGTGTGCACCGGCGGGGTCAGCTATCCCTCCACCGGCTCCACGGGAGACGGCTACCGCTGGGCGCAGGAAACGGGACATGCAATTTCCCCCGCCCGGCCTTCCCTGGTGGGGCTTTGCACCAAGGAACGCTGGCCGATGGAATTGCAAGGACTGACGCTAAAAAATGTTTGCCTAACCGGCTATAGCTGTGGTAAAATAATATATTCGGAGCAGGGTGAATTGCTGTTCACCCATTTCGGCGTGTCCGGGCCGCTGGTGATCGAATGCTCCTGCCATTTGCCGGATAACGGACAATGCGAACTGCGGCTGAACCTGAAACCGGGGTTGACGCAGGAGCAATTGGATCAGCGCCTGACCCGGGAGCTGTCCGCCGCCGGAAAAAAGCAGCTTTCCACCGTGATGCAGACCCTTTTGCCCCTGCGCTTTGCCGTCATCTTCCCCGCGCTTTGCGGGGTGGATGGAAAAACGCCTTGCAGCCAGGTAACGGGGCGCATGCGGGCTGATATCGTTGAAAAGCTCCAAGCCCTGACCCTCTCCGTGACCGGCACGCGGCCAATGGAGGAAGCCATCGTCACCCGCGGCGGGGTGGACGTAAAGGCCATTTTCCCGGGTACCATGGAAAGCAAGAGAGTTCCCGGCCTGTATTTTGCCGGGGAAGTGATCGACGTGGACGCCCATACCGGCGGCTACAACCTGCAAATCGCCTGGAGCACCGGGGCGCTGGCGGGCAAAAGCGCCGCCGAAGCCGTTCAGGAAGATCAACAATGAGTGAAACGGGCATCGGTCTTGCCATTATCCTGGCCGCAACAGGAGGATTGTTCCTCATTTTCGCCATCATTTTCGGAGTACGGAAAGAAAAAGCCTGCAGGCTGATCGGCGGGTTCAATTTCTTTACCGAAGCCCAGCAATCCCGGTATGACAGAGCCGCCATCGCTCGGGATTATCAAAGGCTGTTTACCTGGTGGACGGCGGGCGCGTTTCTGTTCGCGGTGCTGTGCCTGTGGTTTTCCTGGTGGGCATTCGGCGCGGCGTCCGTCCTGTTTTTGTTTTCCATTGGCAAAGAAATGCATATCGATGCCGAAAAAGCATTTGAAAAGTATAAAATCATGTAGCATGGACCGGAGGTTTTTCCCATATGCAGTATATTATCCTGGATCTGGAATGGAACCAGCCGATTTCCTATCATTCTCCCGCCTACAAGAGCGTGGGCGGCAGGCTGCTGTTTGAAATGATCCAGATCGGCGCAGTAAAAGTGGACGAACAGTTTCAGGTGGTGGATTCGTTTTCCCAGCTGATCCAGCCCCAGCATTATATCCGCCTGCATCCCCGCATTTCCCGCATTACCCATATCACCCAGGACGATCTGGCCGACGCCCCCCAGTTCAACGAGGCTGTGGCCGCTTTCGCGGAATGGTGCGGAGAGGATTACGCCTTGCTCACCTGGGGCTGCGACGATATTTCCGTGCTGAACCAGAATATGTCTTTCTTCAAATGTGAAACCCCCTTATCAAAAATCTACGACGCTCAGCGGCTGTTTTCCGAAGTGACCGGCACGCCCAAGGAACGCAAGGGCCTGAAAGCCGCCATGGAAATGATGGAAATCAACCCGGACGAGGAAAATAGGCCCTTCCATAACGCGGTCAACGACGCGTACTACACGGCGCTGGTGTTTGCCAAAATGCCGGAACCGGCCAAGGTGCTGGAGTATCCGCTGACGCCGAAGAAGCTGCAGCACCTGGACCGGGCAAAAAAGGAAAGCACGGCCATCCTGCGGGTGCGCAGTATGAAGGACGCTATGAAGAGTACTGCCGCCATGAAGCCCCCCTGCCCCATCTGCGGCAAGCGCATGGAGGTGCCGGAGGGTTACGTGCGCCAGCGCGGAGAACAGTACATAGCCCTGGCAGATTGTCCCCAGCACGGGCTGGCGTTTGTAAAGATCGCCTTCGGAAAAAACGAGGAAGGCAAGCGGATCATGACCCGTTCTTCCTCCCTCGCTGACGAGCAAAGCCCCGCCTATGTGCATACCAAGCATTTGCAGTGGGCGCAGAAAATGGCAATGCAGCAGGAAAGTGAGCAATAAGAAAGGATATCCGTTCATGAAGATCACCATGCTGGGAAAGACCCATGCTTTCGATTCTCCCGTGACCGTGCGAGAGATCATCGCGGCCATGTCGCCGGAATACTGCGGCACGGCCCTGGGCTGCTTCTGCGGCGGGCGGGCGCTGGAACTGACGGAAAAGGTGGACCGGGACTGCGAGCTGCACCCCATTACCTACCAAAACGAAGAAGGCAGGCGCATCTATGAGCGATCCCTTCGCTTTGTGCTGCTGCTGGCCCTCTACCGCGTGCTGCCGGAAAGCGACGTGCGCATCGAGCATTCCATTGGCTACGGGGTGTATATGCGCCTGCTGGACCGGGACGCCGATCAGCAGATTGTTGATTTACTCCAGAAGGAAATGGAAAAAATCGTCGCGGAGGATCTGCCCTTTATCCGGGAGGTTTGGAGCCGTGAGAAAGCCATTTCCTATTTCCAGGGAATGAACCGCGTGGATAAAACCCGGCTGCTGGCTTACCGGCCCTATGATTATTTTCCTATCTATCAGTGCGGCGGCATCGCGGAATACTTTTACGGGGCCATGCTGCCTTCCACAGGCTGGGTTTCCGCTTTCCGCCTGCGGCTGCAGGGCACTGGCATGGTGCTGCAAATGCCTTCCCCCGCCGATCCCCAGCATGCCGCGGCCTTTGTATCCCGTCCCAAGATTTTAAGCACCTTCGCCCAATCCAATCGCTGGTGTGACATTCTGAACGTACTGAACGCCGCCGACCTGAACGATATGATCATCTGCGGGGAGCTGCCCCAGTTTATCCGGGTGAACGAAGCGCTGCACGATCAGTCCATCGGTGAAATCGCTCAGGGCATTTTTCAAAAGAGGGCCAAGGCGGTGTTCGTAGCAGGGCCCTCTTCCAGCGGAAAAACCACCTTTTCAAATCGCCTGTGCATCCATCTAAGGGTGTTAGGCTTAAAGCCTGTGCTGGTTTCCCTGGATGATTTTTATCTGGACCGGGATGCTCTGCCCCTGGAAGCCGACGGCCAGCCTGATTTGGAAGCCCTTTCCGCCCTGGACGTGGACCTGCTCCGATCCTGCGTTGCGGGGCTGCTTCGCGGTGAAAAGGTCATGATGCCCCGATTCGATTTCACCGTCAGCAAACGGTTTGAACAGATGTATCCCCTGCAATTATTCGATGATCAGATATTGGTCATGGAGGGCATTCACGGCCTGAATCCAACATTGCATGAAGGCTTTGACCCGCAGTTGATCAGTAAGGTCTACATCAGCGAACTGACCTGCCTGAACCTGGACCATCACAACCGCATCCGCACAACCGACGCAAGGCTATTGCGCAGGATCGTGCGGGATCACCAATTCCGTTCCACGCCGCCGGAAGATACTTTGAACATGTGGAACAGCGTGCGCCGCGGAGAAGAAACGTGGATTTTCCCCTATCAGGAGCAAGCGGATTTCGTGTTCAACTCCGCCCTGCATTACGAATTGCCCGTGCTAAAGCGCTATGCCTATGACCTGCTCAAGGCCATCCCGCCGGAAGACCCGGTGCATTTAAGCTCCCGGCGGCTGCTGAAAATCCTTCATTATATCCTGCCCGCCCCCGATGAAGCCATGCCGGATATCCCGCCGCTGTCCCTTTTGCGTGAGTTCATCGGCGGCTGCACGCTGTATGAAACGCCGCATCCGTCAAAAATTTCCCAATGATAAATCATCGCCTCCTTGCGCACAATAGCCGCGAGGAGGCGATTGCTATGAAAAGGACCCTGATGTTTTTTCTGCTGACCCTGTTATCTGCCGCGCTGCTTACCGGATGTGCCAGCAACGCGGACACGCTGGCGTCTCCCACGCCCGGCGCGACCAACATGCTGGATAACCTGCTGCCGGGTATGGGCACGAATACCGCAAGCCCTGCCCAGACTGCGGATGTAACAGCCCAACCAGACGGCACGGCTGCCCCAGCCGCCACTGTCGAGGACACCAGAAAGGCCGTGCAGGCCATGGAGGAAGCGGTGGAAAGGCTCAGTGAAGTGGATGACGCTTATGTGATCACCTTGGGCGATACCGCTCTGGTGGGTCTGGAATTTGAAAACCAATACCAGGGCGGAACGGACGACAGGCTGAAAAAATGGTGCTCGCCCGCCTGCAAACGGTGGATAAGAATATTGCCAAGGTCGCCGTTACCAGCGACGAACCATTGGTGACTGGCATAGAAGCGCTGACCGAGGCGCTCAAGAGCGCCACATCCCTGGAAGACGTGAACAAACGGGCGGAGGAAATGCTCAAACAGCTTACGGTGTACGGCGGATGACCTGCTCTGCCGCCCGCGTGCGTGCGCGGCTGCTGACAGCCGCCCCAGCGATGGTGCTCGGCAGCCTCTGCTGGCATGCGGGCGGCGCAGCGGCGGCGCTGCTGCTGTGGCTGGGGATGAGCTTCCTGCAGCCCTGCCGTGAACGGTATCCCTATCCCAGAAAACGCGGAATCCATCTTCATCGGCTGTTTTTTTGTTTCGCCCTGACCGCTTTTCTCACAGGCGGAGCAGGATGGATGATCCGATGGGTACTATCGTCCAGCGTTTCTTCCCACTTCTTTGAGCTGTTGATCGATACAGGCGCAGTCGGTTTCGCGCTGCCCATCGGAAAAAAGGCGCTCAGCCTGCCCCTGTCCCCGAAACTGTCCTGGGGACTGGGGGCGCTGCTGTGCGCCTTTTTCCTGATTTTTCTTATTCTTCAAACGCCACGCATTTGAGCGATGGGGTACCGGTGCCCCGGTAGGTGAGATATAGAGCCTGTTTGCCATCGGGGAAGTCGAAACGGGCGGTGTTCCGTTCCCATACGTTGGAATTGACCACCGGGATTCTTGCCAGCACCGGCCCGTCCCACGAAGTTTTGATTTCAAATGCTCCGTGACAGTAGCAGCGGGTTTCGATAGAAATGCCCTTTACCCCTTCACAGGCAAAATATTTGAAGCCGATGGTCGTGCCATCCTGGATATTGGCGGTATGACCGGGGATTTTATCGTCATCCCGTCCGTCCTGGGTGATGCGGGGCAAGCCGGGTTCTCCCGCGTACAGCACCGGTTTTTCGGTGAACAGGTGGCAGGCGATATAAGCGGGATACTCGCCTTCGCCTTTCAGCGGCCCGCCGTTCAGGCCGCAGGAGGTGATTTCCACCTGCTGGATACGGCCTTTCTCATCAAAGAAGATGGGTTCAGCGCATCCCTGGCGGCTGAACCAGGTACCGTTGGTCTGCCGGTGATAAAAAATGTACCATTGGCCGCTGATTTCCACGATGCTTCCGTGATTGTTGCCCCCAAAGGCCACGGGTTTTTCCGCGGGCTTGTAAGCATCAATGTGCAAATCGTTGTTGCTCACGATCACGCCGCCGTAGGTGAAGGGGCCTCGCGGGGCTTTGGCGGTAGCGTAGCACAGTTCGTGCATCACAGTGGAGGAATAAACGAAATAATAGGTATCGTTCCGCTTGCGGATGGAGGACGCCTCAAAGAAGGCGTGGCCCTCAAAACCGGTTCCCTCCGCGTACTCGCAGCCGGGGGCCACGAAAACGGGTTCTTCATCGATGGTGAGCATATCCGGCCCCAGCACGGTGCACATGGCCCCGTGGCGGCTCTTGTCGCCTCGCCCGCAGAAACCGGTGTACAGATAGGTTCTGTCTCCTTCGGTCAGCACGCCGGGATCAAACTGCGGTTCGTCCCCCGGCCTGTCCCCCAAGCGCACGCCGTTTTTATCGTGCACATAGCCCAGGAACTTGTATCGGCCAGCGGGAGAATCGCATACCGCTACGGATACAAAGCCCACCTTATCATACACATAATACAGATAATACCGCCCGTCGGGCCCTTTTGTCACGTCCGGAGCGTACAGGCACATTTTTCCTTCGGCGTTGGCGGGGTCTCCGTCCCGGGGGAAGATCACGCCCTCGCACCGCCAATCGGAAAGATCGTTCACCGGGGCGGACCAGCCCATGTAATCGCCCATGCAGAACACGTAGCCGTTGAAAAAATCGTGGGAACCGTACACATAGACCCGGTCGCCAAATACATGGGGTTCGCCGTCGGGAATGTATTCCCATCCGGGACGATAGGGGTTGAAAGCCTGCATACCGTCATTCCTCCTGATACTCTGTTTGTTCATATTATA
>JAFXMP010000181.1 GCA_017530275.1 Clostridia bacterium
GAATGACGACAGTAATAAACAATGTGGTCTCCTTTTCCTTTTCGGGAAAGAACGTGTCCGCAGCAGCCGCAGAAAACCTTCCCTTTCAGAAAATAATCATGTTGCTGTTTATTCGGTAAACTGAATTTGCGAATGGCGGCATTGGCACGGGCAAAAAGGTCAGCATCCACAATGGGCTGGTGATGGTCGGGAATTCTGAACCATTCGTTTTCGTCCTTTTTCCTAACCCTGGTTCCGCCGATCTCCTTTACCGTGTATTTGCCGATGATGTAGGTTCCGGTATACCGTTCATCCGCCAGGATGCGCAGCACGGTAGAGCTTGACCAGACTCCTTGAACCCGATCAACCGAATATTTCCAATCATTTGCCTTTACGCGGTATTCTCCAGGGGTGGGGATGTGCTGCTCATACAAGCGCCTGCAGATTTCCGCCGCTGTGCAGCCGCCCGCCGCCCATTGGAAAATCTGCTTTATGATTGGTGATGTTTCCGCGTTGGGTTCCATCCTGCCATCGGCGCTTTTCTGATACCCGTAGGGACATACGACGCTTTGATATTCCCCCCGCCGCATTTTGGCGTACTTGGCGCTTCGGGTTTTCATGGACATATCCCGGCTGTATGCCTCGTTGATCAGATATTTGAAAGCGACCTCGATCCCTCCCGTGGTTCCTTTATAGTTGTCGGAATCGTAATCATCGGAAATGGAAATGAAGCGGACATGGAATAAAGGAAAAACCTGTTCGATGAAGTATCCTGTTTCCAGGCTGCTTCGCCCGAAACGGGATAAATCCTTCACGATGATGCAGTTGATTTTTCCTTCCTGCACCAGCTTCAGTATTTCCTGCATGGCGGGGCGTTCAAAGTTTGTGCCTGTATGTCCGTTATCGACGAACTCCCGGATTTCGGCGCGATCAAATTCCGGCAGCGTCATCGCCTTTTCCCGCAGGATGGATTGCTGATTCCCGATGCTCATGCTGTCATACTTGGAATCTTCCAGGGAAAGGCGGATATATAAAGCAATCACATACTTATCCATGCTGTGCCTCCTGATCCAGCGCGTCTTGGAAGCTGAAAGTGATGTTAAAATGACGGTCATGGAATACCTCAATGCGGGTGAACAGGCTGCTGACCAATTCCGCCGTCAGCGTGTGGTTTTCCGTGAGATTCGCTGCATGGCTTTCCATGCTTTTTTGACGTTGCCAGCTTTTATCCAATTTCTCCTTTTCGTCTTCCAGCGCCGAGATGCTTTTGGAAAGGGCCTTGGTATGTTCTTCCATATCAGCTTTGAGGCCCCTATATTCTTCCCGGCTGATCATCCCTTCCACCATATCTTCATATAGTCCCTGGATCAGGCCGCGATCCTTTTCCAGCGCTTTTCTTTTTTCGGATAATTGACTCTGGACTGCTGCCCGCTGTTGTCGATATTGTTTTTCCTGCTGCATCAGGGGAATGGAATGGCCCACAACCGCGTCCAATTCCTTTTCAACGATCATCGTCAGCGATTCGGTCAAATCCTTTTCGGTGATATAAACGCCCTCGCAGGCCCCTTTCGCCACCCTTGTATTCGTCAGGCAATGGAATAGGTAAATATCTTCGCCTTTGCCTTGTTTCTTGCGCTGCCGGTGAAGGGATTTTCCGCAATGGCCGCAGAATATTTTCCCTTGAAAGATATTGGGCGTATAGGGTATCGGCGTGTTATCGGTGTATTTCCTGGCCACCTGTTGCCGGTATGCCTGCACCGCATCGAACATTTCCCGGCTGACCAAAGCCGGATGCGTATTGCGGACGATGATGTAATCCTCCGGGCTGGCGGGCATTTGCTGGTGATCTATAGTTTTGGACTTTCCCTGCACCAGATCGCCGGTGTAGGTTTGATTCCGTAGAATCATCGCCACCGTTCGGGTCTGCCATTTTTCGCTGCCGGTTTTATACCGTTTCCCCTCATAGCCATGTTCCCGCTTATAAATGTTTGGCGTTACGACGTTTGCTTCATTGAGGCGAAGGACGATCTGATTGACGCCCATCTTCTCATAAGCCCATTGGAAGATTTGCCGCACCACCGGGGCGGCCTCCTCATCCACGATCAGCTTGTGGCAGTTTTTCGGGTCTTTCATATAGCCATATGGCGCACGGGCACCCACAAACTCGCCGTCCAGCATGGCTTGATGGGCCTGGGCTTTGATCTTCCTGCCAATGTCCAAGGCGTAGGCTTCGTTGATCATGTTTTTCAGCGGCAGCATGATGCCACCGTGAAGCTGATCGACGCGGGAAGAATCAAATTGATCGGTCACGGCAATGAAACGGATATTCCGGGTCACAAAGTATTGCTCGATATAATAGCCGGTATCTATGAAATTGCGGCCCAAGCGGGACAGGTCTTTGACGATCACGCAGTCAACATGCCCTGCTTCGATTTCTTCCAGCATATTCTGAAAACCGGGCCGGTTATAGTTCAGGCCGGACAAGCCGTTATCGGTAAAGGTGCAGACTAC
>JAFXMP010000182.1 GCA_017530275.1 Clostridia bacterium
TGCACCCGAACTACCTCGGCGGCGAAGTCCTCGGGCGGTACATCTGGCGGGAGATTCAGAAGATCGACCCGAACCCGGTGTATCCCGCGCCGTCTGCGTGAGGTGACTGCGATGATTCCTGCGGCAGCGCTGATTTCAGACTTTAAATCAGTTCATCGGCTGACCGAAAGGCCCGGGTCGAACTGCGGCGGGGATGTCCCCGCCAACACATCAACTCTGAACGGTAGCCGTCAAACCTCTCTTCACAAAGGCATTATCGAGGCGGCTTCCGTTTCAGATAGCTTGCCCTGTGAAACTACCCACGAATCCGGGAATATGCGCAAGGGGCAAGCGCCGCCCTGTATGCGGACCAAGCGCGGTATGAAACAAGACCCGCACGCTTAATACAGGGCAGCGAGCCGCGCAGCAGGGCTTAATCTGCATGCGTAGGGCGATGGGGAAGTACAACCCGCCCGGTCTGCGGTTTTCATCGTTGAGGGTAGGCCGTGATGTAATAGGTTCCGATATGCCTTCCGCAGACTTTCCATTATCACGAACAGGAGGCGGTGCCCGTGACCTTCGGTTTTGGTTTCTTCATCGGTGTGGCCGTGGGCTATATCCTCTGCGCCCTTATGGTATCAGCGCGGGACGGTGACGGTGCATGATTCCGGCAGATGTTCTGATCTCCGAGTTTGAGATCATGTACCGGGAACATTGGCCCTACGAATGGGGCGCGGCGCGGAAAGGCTGCGTGGACTGCTCCGGGGCCTTCGCCTACGCCTACAAGCTGCACGGCCTGAGCATCGCCCACGGTTCAAACGCTATTGCCCGGAACTACGTAGAGCGGCTGGAACCCATTGCGGACGCAATCCCCGGCATGGCGGCTTTCAAGGCACGCGTGCCGGGGCAAGCCGGGTATGACCTCCCGGAAAAGTACCGCACCAGCGGCGACCTGCGGGACTTCTACCACATCGGGCTGGTGGACAGCACAGGGAAATACGTGCTCAACGCCAAGAGCACACAGGCGGGATTCAGCCGCGACCCGTTGAGCAAGTGGTCTTGCGTGGGCCGCTTGAAAGCCGTGAACTACAGCGGCGAAAGCAAAGGAGGGATACCCATGCAGATGGTAGTCTCATGCCCTGCCGGGGGAACTGTACGGCTTCGGAACTCCCCGAAGACGAGCGCGGCGGTGGTGGCGAAAATCCCTGCAGGAACCATCGTCAGCGCGGAAGATGTCGGGGATGCCGACTGGCTGCTTGTGCGTTGGGACGGCAAAGCCGGATACATGATGCGGAAGTTCCTTGCAGATGTCACCAGCGATGACGAACCGGACACGGGCGAAACCATAAAGATCACGCTTCCGGTCAGCCTTGCGCTGGCCCTGCGGGATGCGCTGACGAAAGAACTGGGGGCGGGGTGAGAAAAATGCAGTTTGTGGATTTCATGCGGCAGAATTGGGGCTGGATCCTGAGCTTCAGCACGGTGCTGCTGGGCGGCTTCGGCTATCTGTTCGGCCAGCTGCGGGCGCTCAAGCGCGGCGTGCAGGCCATGCTCCGGGCGCAGATGATCGCCGAGTTCAACCGCTGGGAAGAAAAAGGCTGGGCGCCGGTGTATGCTAAAGACAATTTTGAGAATTTGTGGCAGCAGTACGAGAAGCTGGGCAAGAACGGCGTGATGGCGAACATCCGCACAAGGTTTTTGGCGCTGCCAAATCACTACCCAACGCAATCCCCATGAACCAATACAACAGGAGGTGTGATAGCATGATCGATTGGAAGCGGAAGCTGTGCAGCCGGAAACTGTGGATGGCCATCGTTGGCTTTGTGACGGGCCTGGTGGTATTCCTGGGCGAGAGCGCCGAAAAGGCGGAGAAGCTGGGGGCGCTGATCCTGTCGGCGGCGTCTGTGCTGGCGTATATCCTGGGCGAGGGCCTGGCGGATTCCGGCAATCATGTGGAGTATCTGCCCGTTGAGGTAGAATACGAGGACGAGGAAGAAGAAGAGGAGGGCACCGCGCCGCTTGTGCCATTCGTCCCGCCTGAGGAGGACGAGGACGACGGGAAGTAAAAATGGACAGGGGCGGTGCCCCTGTTTTTTTGCGCTTGACATGGTTAGCACTAACCAGTATAATATATGCAGGAGGTTGTTAACATGTACAAGTCCGAAAAGGAAGCAAAGTATCGCAAGGAGTACCAGCGGAAAAACATCATTTACCGGAAAGCAAATTTCAACCGGAACAATCCAGACGACATGAACATGGTGGAATGGCTGGACGAAAAAGGGAAGGGCGACGGCGTTTCCAATTATCTGAAGGGATTGATCCGGGAGAAGATGCAAAAGGAAAAGCCAACGAAAGGAAAGGATCCGGATGGCCATTGAATCGAAAATCATTCTGCTGCGACGAATTGAACAGGAGCTGGCGGGAAAGCTGACGGCCGCGGATCTGTCCGCAACGCTGGCCGCCGTATCGGACCAGCTGGCCGCATTCGAAGTTTCGCAACCGGAAACTGACAACAGCGCGGACGATATGCTGGCCGCGTTCCTGGACGCAAAATCCATCGAGGGAAGAAGCCCGAAAACGCTGAAACGGTACGAGTATTTGATCCGCCAGATGCTGGCGGCGGTGCATGTGTCCACGCGGGAAATCACCGTATACCACCTGCGGAAATATCTGGGAGAGATGAAAGGGCGCGGCGTATCGGACCGGACGCTGGACGGGGTGCGGCAGGTGTTCTCCAGCTATTTCGGCTGGCTGCACCGGGAAAGCCTGATACCGGCGAACCCATGCGCGAACCTAGGCGCTATCAAGTGCCCGAAAAAGGCGGTGGAAATCTTCAGCGAGGTGGAGGTGGAGCTGATGAAGGAAGCCTGCCAGACGCCGAAAGAAAAAGCGCTGATTTCGTTCCTGCTGTCATCGGGCTGCCGGGTGGGGGAGCTGATCGGGCTGGACCGGGACAGCGTGGATCTACAAGCCCGGCTGTGCGTGGTCCACGGGAAGGGCAACAAGGACCGGAAAGTGTATTTCGACAGCGTGACGGCCATGCTGCTGGAGGCGTACCTGAAAACACGGGCGGACGATTGCCCGGCGCTGTTCCTGACGCGGCTGGGCGAACGGTACACGGCCGGCGGGATCCGCAACCTGCTGACGGCGCTGGGGCAGCGTTCCGGCGTGCAGCACGTCCATCCGCACCGATTCCGGCGGACATGCGCCACCAGGTTAATCGTCCGCGGAATGGCCATCCAGGACGTGGCGTGGATCCTGGGGCATGACAAACTGGAAACCACGATGCATTATGTGCGGCTGGATGACCAGACGATCCATAACAACTACAACCGATGCGCATGAAAACGGCCCGGGAAATCCCGGGCTTTTTTTGAACCCCGTTTTGAACCCCTGAAGGGGTTCAATTGGGGTTCAAATAGTGCGAAATCGTGCGAAACAGGGCAGGGAAAAAGGGCAAAGAAAAACCTCGTCAGCCTTAGAACTGACGGGGTTTTTCGGTGGTACGGCCGGCAGGATTCGAACCTGTGACCTTCAGAGTCGGAGGGGGTGGGCCGTATGCGGGGAAAGCCTTATATGGCAAGGGTTTTGCGGGGACGGCGGAATGGCTGAACCCCGTTTTGAACCCCGGAGGCCAGGGCGTTGAGTTGGCCGAGGGCCGTCTGCTGTCGGTGGGCGCCGGCGTGGTCGTAAATGTGGAGAATCATCTTTTCGTCCGAGTGGCCCATCCAGATCATGGCCTGGTGCATATCCACGCCGGCGTCGCAGAGCATGGTGCAGAACGTGTGCCGGAGGTCGTGGGCGCGGATCTGGACCGGGCGGCCGGCCGATTCGGTGAGGGCGTGCAGCCAGGAGGCCCAGGCGCGGCGGAATGCCACGTCCGACATCATCTCGCCGGAGGCGCGGATGGCAACGGGATCCGGAAGGTTCGACAGGAACGGGGCCAGCACGTCCAGGATCGGGACGTCCCGGCGGCCGGCGGCGGTTTTGGGTGTGGTGAGAATGGGCTGGTTGGATTCAAAGCGGACGGCTTTGGTAACGTGGATTACGCCGGCAGCCAGATCCACGTCGTCCCGCCGGAGGGCCAGCAGCTCGCCGCGGCGCAGGCCGGCATAGAGCATGATCAGCGCGGGGACCTGGAAGCGGTGGGGCGTGCGGAGGATCAGCGAGATCTCCCAGGGTTCCAGGGCGCGGTGGGATCCGCTGGGTGCTTTCGGCGGCGCGGTGAACCGGGAACGGAAGGGGTTCTTCCGGCAGTATTCGTTTTCAATGGCCGCGTCAAACAGGGAAACATACAGCATCTTTGCCCGGTGGATGGTGGAGGCGGAATAGCCGGCATACGCTTTCCATACGGCCGCGGCGGCATCCACGGACACGTCCGCCAGGGGCTGGGCGCCGATGACGCTGCAGAGTTTGTCCAGCTGCCGGGCATAATCATTATAGCATTTGTCAGATACGCCGGCTTTATGCAGCGGCAGCCATTGCGCCGCATATTCGGCGACGGTCAGCGTCTTTGCCAGCAGTTCGCCGGCCGCTTCGGCACGCTTGTATGCGTCCCGTTTATCCTGCGCTTCTTTTTGCGTCCGTCCATAAAACTGGATCCCGTGATACTTGACCTTGTAGCGGCCGTCCTGCCGCTGTATCAGCTTTTGGCGGGGCATGAGGATCTCCTTATTTACCTAAAGTATACTCCTTGTCGAATTCGACATTGTTCAGGTTGATGCTGGGAAGTATGATCTGCATTCGGAGCATGAGGACAGACTGCTGAATGAGAAACGAGCGAAGCGTGCTAAGCGTATAGGCAGCCGCATTGATTGAAAGCAGGCGGTCCATCTGGTGCTGTGCTTCTTCGGATTCGTTGTCAACGGAAAGGGTGGAAAACGAAACGGCTTCGCCGGTCAGGAAATCGTTCGAATAACCGTCAGCTGAGATGGCAAAACGGACGGACAGAATGCCAGCATAACACTTGTTTTCGGATTTATACTTATAATCTTTGTGAAAAGTCAGTTTCCAGGTTAGGTTTACCTTTTCCAGCGCGGGGGGAAATATCGGATCCGAATATTGGAAACTGCGGATGCGCCAATCGTGCATCTGGAAGGGTGAAATAATCTTTTCGCTCATATTGTACCTCGTCAGGCGGCGGAAGCGATATCGTCAAAGTTACAATCCGTCAGGATGGGATTGGAGGGAATCGAAACCTGCACCGGCGTGAAGGAGAGGGAAACGCTGCGCCCGAGCTTTGCGGCGATTTCGGAAAGCGTTTTCAGGCTGATGTTCCGGCTGCCGGATTCATAGGAGGAAACCATTGCCTGGGACATATCGAGCTTGGCAGCCAGCTGCCCCTGGGTCATCTGGTGCTCCTGGCGATAGGAGAAGAGAAGCAGGGAAAACTCGTCGATCATATCACTCATGGAGACATCCGCGAGGACTTCCGGGGTAAGGGCTTCATGCTGGTGCGCGGAGAAAAAATCGTACAGGGAAACAGCGTTTTCTAGCTTCATTTCATTCATCCCTTTCTGAGTCTGCCTAAAACTACGTCCTTCGCATGGCGATAAGCGCCATTACGGTTCTCACGAAAAGCATGCATCAGGATCATCGTGGGCCCGTCCATCAGATAGAGGATCCGAAGGTTGCCTAGCTGGCGGATATGGTTAAAGCGCAGGGAAAAGCAAGGATAAACGGTTCCGCCTTCGCTGATGTCACCGACAAATTCGAACCAGTCATGCTTCTTTCTGGCTTCCTGCGGGTGCTCATACCAGAACCGGATGCGCTTTTTCATCTGCGCTTCCAGCACAGCCAGGTCGCCGTCGGATGGTAAAAGCGCCCGCAATTCCTCCTGACAGGCTTCATGAACAATCGGCTTTTTGAGCGGCGAAAGGTCGGGCGTTTCCAGGTTATAAAGGCGATCATACGGAATTGGCGGCATGGCCTCAGCTCCATTATATAACTTATAGGTTATTTGTCAACCAGAAAAAAGAAACAAGAAGGGGAACAGGGAGAGGATCACGCCTCTCCCTTTTTCGCGTCCGGGCGTGGGTGCAGCTCCAGCAGCTCCAGGACCACGGGCCGGATCGTGTCGTCCGCGTTCCGCCAGAGGGTCAGCAGCCGCTCTTCGTCCGCCGAAGTCGGCAGCCGCGTGGGCGTCACTTCCGGTGCCGGCGGCACATCATAGCCCATGAGCCAGACAATATCAACATTGAAAAAAGCGGCAATCTTTTTGATAGCAGAAGAACGGGGCGAACGGATCCCACGGCGCCAGAAGTTCACCGCTTGCTTTGAAAAGCCAAGCGCTTCCGCAAGGGCTGTTTCAGTCATTCCTGATTGCTCCAAAAGCAGAGAAAACCTTTCCTCAAAACTTGATACGTCATGCATGGTTTTGCCCTCCTGTCTACATTGTAAACGAAATTCGACCAAAAAA
>JAFXMP010000183.1 GCA_017530275.1 Clostridia bacterium
CCGGTGGGCGAAAACTGGTGGCTGTACCAAAGGAGCTGGCCGGATCTTGAAGTCTATGCGGAGGATGGCGCACATGCTTCCCCTGCCGGGTCAGATTTCGCCGCGAAGTATATCTGGGAAGAAATCCGGGGCGACATAGAGCACAAGAATAAGATTGCCGGGCAGACTGCACAGAACTGAAGAGCCGGTATATCACAAGAAAGAGCATGACCGCGCACAGCAGCAGCCATGCTCTTTTTCTTATAATATCCATGTTCAATTGACTGTAACACACGATGATAATAATCTATTTGCCCCGTTTTCTTCTTTGCTGAGATATCGGCAATAATGGCGTCTACTGTATTTGATTCAATTTGAGCCAAATCATTAACAATGCTCAAGAATGTACACCAAGCATCGTTTGTTGTTGAGGCAACGATAACTTCTGATTTTTGCTCATCCTGTATCTGTTGAATCAGTTTCAGTCGCTTATCTGATAAAGCCTTCAAAGCTATCCAACGTTTATAATGCAGTTTATCTCTGATGAGAGATCCATATATCATAATTCTTCCAGGCCAAGGTGTTCTTTGACCGCATTGAGTTTTACCATGACCACCAGCTCATTACCCAGTTCCGGCGCTGCTATGGCACCAAGGAAGAAATCTACGACTGGACGCAATACATCTCCACCCTCGTCAGGAAACCTGGCGCTGTAGAGCATACACGCTTCTTCCAATATATCCCGGCACAATGGCGCTCCTTCCTGGAAGGGAGCCAGGGCAAGGAGAGGAAAAACGCCTTGCAGCTCCTGGAAGAGATGGTGAAGGACGGGAATGTTGCCCTCTGCGACGACGCCTTGCAGCTTGCCATGGAGAACGGGAGGACGGATACCGACAGTGTGCGCCAATGCTACTACCTGATTGTCAGGAAGGAATACCGTCCCGAACCGCTGGCGCTGCACAATCCGCCTGTGATGAACTACAATCCCAACCTGACGGCTTATGACAGCCTGATGGGAGGTGAGCAGCATGGCTGAGTCGATTGAGCAGGCCATGAGAACGTTGAAGCTGGGCGGCATGGCGAAGGAGTGGCGGTCTGTTGCCTATGAAAACAACGAGCAGTACGTCACCGATCTTCTCCAACTGGAGCTGAAGGAGCGTGAGGCCAACCGAATTAACCGTATGGTGAAGACAGCAGGCTTCCGTGTCATTAAGACCCTGGACGATTTCGTCTGGAATGGGGCCATTGAGCTTCCCGCCGATCTGACGAGGGAATACATGGAGGACTTGTCCTTCCTGCCGGGCAAGGAAAACCTGATTTTCATGGGCAGTGTCGGCACGGGGAAAACCCACTTGGCCACAGCTATTGCGCTGAAAGCCTGCCAGGAAGGACGGAAGGTGCGCTTCTTCACCGCCGCTTCCCTGGGTAACATCCTGCTGGAAAAGAACAACAAGGGCACCCTGAACACTTACCTGGGGACATTGAAGAAGGTGGAACTGATTGTGGTGGACGAGATCGGCTTCGTCCCGCTGCACAAGGATGCCGCTGAATTGCTGTTCCAGGTGATCTCCGACTGCTACGAGCGCAAAAGCCTGATTATTACGTCCAATCTGAAGTTCTCCCAATGGAACACGGTCTTTGGTGATAACAGACTGACCGCTGCGCTGGTTGACCGGCTGATCCACCATTCCCACATCGTGATCTTCTCCGGCGAAAGCTACCGGCTGTCCCAGTCCATTCGGCGGCAGCGGGCCTCACCCTGAAAAGGGGCTCCAAAATGTGAGCGTTGGGGCTCCAAAAGGGGCTTCAAAATGTGAGCGTTGGAGCTCCAAAATGTGAGCGAAAGGGCGCGACCCTGGGGCTCCAAAATGTGAGCAAAAGGGCTTCGCTGTTTTTCCCCTGCCGACGGCCTGAAAATTTAATCCACGGTTCCCTTGACATGGGGCCCTCCGTGGGGCGGTTTTCAGGTCAATGGGCCAACCCCGCGCTTCGCTGGATTGACCTGGCAAACAGCCTAACCGCCCCACGCCCATGTCAAGGGACTTTCGCGGATTAAGTTTTCAGGCCTGCGCTCTGTATCCCCACGACTCTACTGCGGTGTTGGCAGGTGCTCACTTTTTAGGAGCCCTTTTGCTACACTTTTACGTTGACAAACACAATTCATTTTTCCATATAGACGAAAACATGGTTTTTCGTTAAGATAAAACAGCATACAGGCTTAGGGCGATTCTATCAAATATGATTTATGAGGTGTTTCCATGATGAAGAAACAATATGCCTGGAAAGTGGAAGAGCATGGCGTGTTCACCTTGTATTTGGAGGGTGCTCCCTTGCTTTCAGCCTCTGCCTCCGCGAAAGATGCGGACACGGGCTGCGTGATCGACAGCAGAGAAGCAAACCTTGTGGAAGCGAAAGAAAGCGAAAACAGTCTGACGCTGGTTTATGAAAATCAAAACGATCTGATGCTGACGGAAAGGCTGACCGTCACCGATGCCGGAGCGATGGCGCAATGCACCCTGCGCAGGAAGGACGGGGCTCTGGCTCGCACCAACAGCCTGACACCTCTGATCGCTCATGGCAAGGGGGACGAAACACCTTATCTGTGGCGTGATCTGGGAGCGAAGATGCTGCTCGTTCCCTATGACAACGATATGTGGATGCGATATGAGGCTGTGGCGCTTCGGGCAGGGCGGAAAAGCTATGACGTAACGGTGCTGTTCAACGAGGAGAGCCGGGAGGGTCTGCTCATTGGGGCGATGGATTTTGACGTATGGAAAAATGCCGTGGCCTGTCCCGGCATGGATGCACGCATCCTGGAGGCTCGCTGTGGCCAGGGGGCCAGCGACGAGGGCAGTCATGATTACGCTCCGCATGGAATCATGGAAGGATACGAAGTATTTTCCTCCCGTTTCTTGATTTCCTATGGGAATGACTGGCGGACGCTGCTGGAAAACTACGCAGATACGTTGAAGCAGGAACGCAAACCCCGGATGTGGAATCAAGGAGTGCCCTTTGGCTTCAACAGCTATGCCGGGCTGGCATATACGCTGAACGCCGAAAATTTCCGGGAAAGCGGAGAATTTGTACGGGAAAAGCTGATGCCAAATGGCTTTGAAAACCATGGCGAAACTTCTATCAACCTGGATGGTGGATGGCAGCGCATTCCGGAAGAAGAACGCCTGCGCATCAAGGATGATTTGCATGCGCACGGTCAGAAAGCGGGGATCTATGACGCGCCGTTTGCCTGCTTCTGGCCGCTGGACAAAGAGATTCCCCTGATGCCGGGGCATACCTTTGCTGAAATCGTGTTACGGGACGCACAGGGAAAACCGCTGCCTCGCATCGACCGGGCGATCCCGTATGACGTAACGCTTCCGCTGTGGTTGGAATGGACGGAGAAGAAAGCAAAGCAATTCATCGACTGGGGCTATGATTACCTGAAAATTGATTTTCTCAGCCATGCCGGCATGGAGGGAAAGCACTTCGATCCCGCCATTCGCACGGGCCGCCAGGCGCTGCAATATGGCTATCAGGTGCTGAACAGTCTGTTTGATGAAAAGAAGATCGACAGACCGTTTTTCCTGAGTCTTTCCATCGCGCCGCTGTTTCCCTATGGCTATGGCAATGCCAGGCGGTTTTCCTGCGATGCCTTCGGGCTGGCAGAGGACATTGAGTACGTGCTCAATGCCCAGACCTATTCCTGGTGGACAGGCGGCAGGCTGTACCAGTTCAACGACCCCGACCACATCGTATTGCAGCGCTCCTTCTGCATGCTGCGGGATTCCACGGAGGGCGAGGCCCGGGCACGTTATACCTCCGCAGTGATCGCCGGATCGGTGATGCTTTTGTCGGAGGATTACAGCCGGCCCGGCGCAAAGGAAAGGACGGAAAAGATTGCGGGCAATCCTGCGGTTAATGCCATTGCACGCAGCGGCGTCGTTTTCCGGCCCGTGGATGCGGCAGGCGGCTCGGCCTGTCCGGTGTTTACAGCGCGGATCAATGGGGAGACTTACGCGGCCCTGTTTTCCTGGAAGGAAGGGACGCAGGCCTTGTCTGTCGATCTGAAAAGAAGCGGCTTGCCTTCCGGAATATATGAAGACATATGGACAGGAAAACAGGGCATATCAAGCGATGGTTCCCTTCTTTGGCAATTCTCAGGCGCTGATGCCGCTCTGCTGAAGAAAAAGTGAGGCAGAATTATAGTTAAATGTATAGATATTATATGTATAAAACCGGAATATTTAAGGTCCGTCGAAGAGAAAATGGAAAATATGGCATAAAAATATACATGTATATAAATTTATCCAAGCACTGATAACAGACATAATACCATATAAGCCCAACATTATTCCATAGACGGAGATAACATAAAACCATATAATAAAGCCATCAAACACAGCGAAAAGCTGTCAAGGAGGAGAAACCATGAAGAAGCTGGTTGGCCTGATGCTGGCTGTGATGATGGCTTTGACCGTCATGCTGCCTCTTACCGCTCTGGCGGAAGAACCCGTTACCATTTCTTTCTTCGACAAAAACTCCGGTGTGCGCACCTTTGATGATCCCATCGCCAAGGAGCTGGAAGCGCGTACCGGTATCAAGCTGGATCTGATCAGCCCCTCCGGCAATCCCGGTGAAAAGCTGAGTCTGATGCTGGCCGGCCTCAACTATCCGGACATCGTGCTGATGGACCGTTCCTCCGATATCGTGAACCAGTACATCGAAGCGGGCGCTCTGGTGAATCTCTCCGATTATCTGGATCAGATGCCCAACGTGGTGGCCATGTACGGCGATACCCTGAACAAGACTCGTTATTCTGACGGAAATAACTATTACCTGTCCAACTGGTACGGCTACGATCCCGATCCCGTGAACGGCTTCATCTGCCGCTATGACGAAATGATCGAGCTGGTGGGTCAGGAGCGGGCTGACAGCGCCGAACCCTTCACCTGGACTGAATTCAAGGCCCTGCTGGAGCAGTACAAGGCAGCTCACCCCGACACCAACCACACCCTGGTGATCGGCGAACCCGGCACCGGCAGCATC
>JAFXMP010000019.1 GCA_017530275.1 Clostridia bacterium
AAATTCGCGACAGGATACCCCATGCCATCCGGCGACAGTTCCTTTTGCCAGGTGGGCATGCCGGAACCGTTCAGGCTGATCCAGACCGCCTCCCCGGTTTTCCGGTTCACCCGTTCATAGCTGTTGACGATGGTAAAATACAGATTGTATTGCTCCCGCTTCGCCTCGTCCGGGGTCAGGTAAAACGTGGCGGTTTCATCGTCGCTCAGCCGATACTGTACGGCAAAGGCGTTTTGCTGGGTGTCGAAGGTCACCCTGTAATCTAAGGTGGGATACAGGGCGTTTGCGCCCAGGGGATGGACGGTCCATTCCCCGTCCAGGCAGCTTAATTGCGTAAGCTGCCTTTTCCCGTCCTTTTCAAAAGCCGCTAACCCTTTGCCGGTTCCCTTTCCCGGCTTTTCCCTGCTTTCGTCGAAGGAGAGCGCGCCGCCAAAGCAGGTCCACCCAGCCAAATGGGGATCGGAAAACGCCGCCTTCAATTCGTCCGGGTATTCGCCCTCAAACAGCGTATAGGTGCGGGTCAGATCGCTTTGGTAGATATTCCGGCGGCTGATCCTGCGCACGCCGGGCACATGAAAGGGCGTTTCCTCGGGCGTCAAGCCATATTCCGCAAAAACGCTGTCCCTAAGCTCCCAAAGCGCGTCCGTCCAGCCTGCCGCGGGGCCGTAGCAGCTTTCAAAGAAGCCCTGCAAGCCCTGGGCCGCGGATGCGGAGAGGTACATTTCCGTGCTGATCCGCACGTTGTTTTCAAGGCAGGCGTCCAGGAGCGCATTTTTGCTTTCTTCGCTCCATTCGGAAATCCAGCCCTTTTCCTTCATGGTTCGCAGCAGGTCCCGGACGGCGTTTTCCCCGCAGAAGCCGGTATAGCCCGTATCGAAGGGCGTTGTGGATTCCAGGGGGACGTTGTTTTTGTAAGTGGTAGTATATACCCAAGTTGGATGCTCCTTGGGCCAATAGGCGAGCACGCCGTCCTCCCGCTCTTCAAACACGAAATCCTTTGCTTCGTCCGCCGTATAGCCGAGCACCTCCGTCAGGCATCCTTCGGCAAATTCCCGGACGCCGACAGCCTGCGCCATCGCGCCGGACGCAGAGAAGCATAAAAACAGGGCAAACGATAATACCCTCCATTTCATTTTCATACGCATAGCTTCCACCCTCTTTCTTATGAACACATATCTTTCAGGATATTTGTGGCCTTTTCCAGCCGCCGGGATACGGTGGACGGGCTGACGCGCAGCGCTTCGGCGGTTTCCCGCAGGTTCATCCACTGGAGATAGAAAAGCAGGATGGGGGCCCGGTACTTGTCCGGCAGGCGTTTTATGTCCAGGATCAGTTCCCGATCCTCCGGGGCGGCCCGGTCAAAAACGCTCAAATCGTCGCTGGGCGCTTCATGCTTTCGGAAAGCCCTTCGCAGGTGATCCCGGCAGGTATTGCAGGCAATTTTCATCAGCCAGGCTTTTGCGGAACGCTGATCGCGGCCCTGAAAGCGCTCCATATGCCGCCAGGCCTTGAGGAACGTTTCCTGCGCCGCGTCCTCCGCGTCGGCGTATCTGCCCAGGTAAAAGCAGCACAGCCTGAGCACGTCGGTGCCATAGGCGTCGTACCATCCGGATAAAACCGTTTCCCGGGCATCCTGCTGGGCGAGTGCATTATTTCCTGTCAGTTCCATGGGCTCACCCCCTTGCTTTTCTAAGGCGTCTTTTGCTGCTGTCAGCCGTTGCCGTCCAGGCTGCTTTCTCCCACCGCCATGTGCACGATGCGCACGCTGGGCGATATTTCCACGATGATGTCCGCCACGTGATCGGAGAAATTGTCGTGCCCCCGCTCATCCTGCCAGAAGGTGAAATAGGCGTAGCGCTGATCGTCCATCCAGCTTTCAGAATACTGGTAGATATGGTTCACCCGTTCCGCCGCCTCCGGATTCACATTCCGCAGGAAGGCGAGCAGATCATCTCCCAGCACTTTCTGTTCTTCCTCGGTCAGGGTGTAGCGTTCCGCGCCGTACAGGTTGTCCGGGTCGGTCAAGCCGTTGTGCAATTGCAGGACATTTCCCTGCCCATCAAAGACCGCGTTATAGGCGTAGGTATCTTCATTCTGTCCTCCGAAAACGGACAGCATATCGGAATTGTCAAACGCGGGTCCTTTGTACCAGATCAGCTTGTCCGGATTGTCCGCGCCCAGTTCTTTCATGCTCCATACTTTTTGACCGTAGGCAAGGGCATCCTCTTCCGTCGCGATAGGCTGACGGGCGAAGGCGGATGTAACGGGAAGCCGGGGCGTGGGCCGGATTTCCGCCGTGGCGAAGGCTCCAAGGAGCAGCATGGAGGAGAGCACCATGAACCCGACGCTGAGCCAGGTCAGGCGCTTGCCCGCCTGCAAAATGGTCATGACGCGAGTCTTAAGGCGCTTGCCAGTCATGGTCATGCCGGTGGCCATCACCAGCAGACCCGGGGCGTTCCGCCGGGAAGAGGCAAGGAGCAGCACGTTGGCATAAGCCTGCCGTTCTTCCTGTGCCATGGGCGCGATCACCCGGTCGTCGCAGCGCAGTTCCGTATCGGTGCGGCTCATGGAAGCGGCGATCCATACCAGTGGATTGAACCAATGGATGGCGCAGCAAAGGAGCCGGAGCACATTCCACAGGGGATCATGGTTTTTGATATGGCATACCTCGTGGGTGAGCACCTGAATGGCCTCCTGGGGCTTGGCCGTCAGCGGCAGGGCGATATAGGGCCGAAACACGCCCACCAGGCAGGCGCTGGGCAGGGGATCGGTAAAGAAAACGGGCACGGGCTTCACCTTCCGCTCCGCGCACATGGCCTCGTACTGTTCCTTGAGCCTGCCGCTGATTTCCTCGATCCGCCCGGAGCGCAGATACCACCGGAAGCGAACGTTGGAAAAGGCAAACCACAAAAGCACTGCGGCTGCGCCCAGCAAGTATACCTGGGCCAGGGTGATCGAAACGGTAGCGTATTCGATGCCTGTTGCGAGGTCCTCCGCACGGTTGCCCAAGGGAATATGGTTGGCGCTCCACAGGCTTTGCGCCAGATCGTTCAGCGCGTCCTGCACGCGCACCTTCACCTGCCCGGCAATGGGACGGATGGCGGCGTCCTGTGCGAAGGGAGAACGAATGAACGCGATCCAGGGATTGGGCAGGGTAACGGGCAAAAGAAGCCTTGCCGCCACCAGCAGCCAGCCAAAGCAAATAGCGCTGTTGCCCACCTGCCGCCGCAGGGTTTTTCGCAGTACCATCATGAGCACAATGGCGATGCTGGCCATGATGTTGGCCTCGATGAGAAAATTGTAGATGAGTGCGGTACGCATGGTCTTTCCTCCTGTATATCCATTGCGGTCGCTTTACTTACCGGCGTTCTTTTTCACTTCGTCCAGAATCTCCTGGATCTCCTCCACCGTCAGATCGCCGGAGGAAACCAGATGGTTGACCAGCAAAGATGCCTTGCCCTTGAAGATGTGGGAGAGGAATTTCCGGGTCTGCTCGGTGGAGGCCTCGTCCTTTCCCACGGCTGGGGTGTAGGTCTTCTGCGGCCCGGATTCGTCCACCTTCACCGTGCCCTTTTCCTCCATGCGCTTGAGCAGGGAAATCACCGTGTGCCGCGTCCAGCCCATGGTGGGTTCCAGGGTTTTCATGATCTCGCTCATCGTGCGGGGCGAACGATCCCACAGCACCTCAAGGATTTTCCATTCCGCGTCAGTACACTGAATCGGCATAGCCACAAACCTCCTTTTATAGGGTAAACAGCTGCTTACTCTATGAGTATACAACCGCCTACTCATTTCGTCAATAGGCGGTATGATTTTGTTACAATTCGGGAGAATTCTTTTGGCGAAATCGGCAAACGCCTGTGAAGCTGCTGTTCATACATTTCAATTGTATATCGTATATACGATGCATATTGAAGGAAGAAGCAATGCGTACAACGGATCGGCAGATCCACGACATGAAAAACGGCCTGACCTACGCCAGGCATAATGAATATTCCCTCCCGACTCTGAACCTGTCCGAAGCCGACAAAACCGGCAGTGCTGTTTTATGTATGACATGATCCTGTACATCTCGGCAGCCGCTTCTTCGGAGGCGGCTTTTTTCGATCACAGCGTACTATGCGAAATACTTCGTTTCAATTTCGCGAAATTGTTGCTTTATTTCGCGAAATGGGTTATAATGATTTCGCAATCCAAGAAGCGAGGTGCGCATACATGAAGTATTTGACGATATCGGAAGCGGCTAAACAGTGGGGCATTTCCTCCCGGCGCGTTCAGCAGCTGTGCAAGGAAGGCGCTGTTGCAGGCGCAAAAAAAGAAGGACGATCCTGGCTGATCCCGGCAGATACGCAAATGACCTTCAAGGCAAAAGCTGTCAATCGCAGGCAGCTTCTTCCCTTGCCGGTGGGCATTTCCAGCTATGTTGAGGCGGTTACAAAATACTACTATATCGACAAAACGCTGCTGATCAGAGATTTGCTGGATTCCCTGCCCAAGGTATCGCTGTTTACAAGGCCGCGGCGCTTTGGCAAAACGCTGAACATGGATATGCTGCGCGTTTTCTTTGAGCGGACGAAAACGGATACTTCCCAATATTTCAAAGAAAAGGCGATCTGGAAATGCGGAGATTATTACCGGCGCTTTCAGGGACAATACCCCGTCATCTATCTCTCCTTCAAGGATGTCAAATACACGACCTGGGAGAACGCCCTGAAAGACATTGCCGCCAATATCCGCGGCGAATACGCCCGCCATCAGGAGCTGGCGGAAAGTGCTGCCTGCAATGCGGTGGAGCTGCAAACCTACCAGAACATCGTAGCAGGGCAGACCGATGAAGTCATGCTCTCCCGTTCGTTGGCTGTCCTCTCCGCCATGCTTCATAAGCATTACGGCATGGAGACCGTGATTATCATTGATGAATACGATACACCCATCCAGCAGGGTTATACCAGCGGATACTACGATCAGGTGATCGGTTTTATCCGGAACCTGTTTTCCGGAGCCTTCAAGGATAATGCGGATCTGGCGTATGGATTCATGACCGGCATCCTGCGGGTGGCAAAAGAAAGTATTTTCAGCGGCATGAACAACCTGAAGGTCAACACGATCCTGGACGACCGCTACAGCAGCTACTTTGGGTTCACGCAAGAAGAAGTGGCCCAAATGCTGGCGTATTACGGCAGGGAAGAAAAGCTGGCCGAGGTCTGCGATTGGTATGACGGCTACCAGTTTGGGCAATCAGAGATCTTTAATCCCTGGTCGGTCATCAATTATGTGGATGACAGCTGCCGTCCGAAAGCCTTCTGGCAGTCCACCGGCAGCAATGAGATCATCGGGGAGATCATTGCTCAGGCGTCCCCCGCCATCATGGAAAACCTTCGCCTGCTGATGCAGGGAACGCCTGTCACGACTTATGTGGATACCGGTGTGATCTATCCTGAAGTCAAAAAGAATCCGTCCAGTATCTACAGTTTTCTGCTTGTCGCCGGGTATCTTCGCTGCATGGAAATCATCCCGCAGGATGACGGCAACTTCATGTGCCGTGTTTCCATTCCAAACAAGGAAATTTCTTTCGTATTTGCCAAGGAGATCATTTCCAGGCTGAATACCGTCGGCGCGGAATCCACGGCAGCGGCCGTTCAACAGGCAATTTTCGAGAAAAACACGGATCGCCTGCAAGAAAGCATCGCGTCCTACCTGACCGAATCCATCAGCGTCTATGATACGGGCAGCGAAGCGTTCTATCAGGGATTGATGATCGGCCTGTGCGCCATCCTCAATCACCGGTATGCCGTCCGCTCCAATCGAGAGGCCGGGCTGGGGCGCTTTGATATTCAGCTGGCCCCCATGGATCGGCAGCTTCCGGGCTTTATCTTTGAATTAAAAGCGTCAAAGAAAGACACCGAGGGGCTGGATGCTTTGGCGAAAAAGGCGCTTGAGCAAATCAAAGAAAAGCAGTATATCACAGAATTGAAAGCTGCGGGGATCAAAGAAATCGTCCTGATTGGCATTGCTTTTCGGGGAAAGGAAGTCGCGCTGGTCAGTGATACTGGCGAGTGATCAAAACGGGACGCATCGAACAACAGACGACAGAATATGTTGAGGAGGAGCGAAAAATGAGCAGCATTTATCATCGAATCAGTGTAAGAAAATATCAGGATAAGCCTGTGGAAAAGGAAAAAACGGCAGCCATCCTTCGCGCCGCCATGCAAGCGCCTTCCGCCGGGAATCAGCAACCCTGGGAATTTTACGTGGTCACAGACAAAGAAAAGCTGAAGACGCTGTCACAGGTCAGCCCATACGCCGGGATGACCAAAGACGCTCCCATTGCCATTGTGGCGGCATACCGAAAAGCGTGCAGGATGCCGGAATATGCGCAGATTGATTTGTCCATCGCCATGGAAAACCTCTGGCTGGAAACAGACGCCCAGGGGCTGGGCGGCGTATGGCTGGGAATTGCGCCCATCGAAGAGAGAATGAAGGCGGTCGAGCAAATCATGGATATGCCGGATACTCTGCGCGCCTTCGCCATTTTTCCTTATGGATACCCGGCAGAATCCCGTTCGCAGCAGGACAGATTCGACGAAAGCCGCATCCATTGGGATGCCTGAGACGGTGTTTTTTCCACGATTTTTCGCTTGACTTTTTCGATTTTCATTTGGTATTCAAAAGTATTATACACCTAACGCTATTCATTGGAAGGGTCGCCGGGAAAAGTTCCAGGCCGCCCACCAGAAGGAAATCGACCTGTATTATACTTCCCAGCGCATCCTGAAAGAAAAGCACGGCGTGAAAAAGATCGACGTTCCCGGCTGAAAAAAAGAACAGGCCATGCTCCATCAGAAAGAAGAAGAACGGACTGCTCAGTATAAGCCCCTTCTGGAAAAGCTGAATCAGATGCTGAATGTGAAATACTGCGTGGAAATTGCCAAGCATGGAAAAAAAGGAAGCAACAGGCGAAGAAAAAGAATCATCCAATACTTGATTAGAACATCAATTCTCCACTAATCAGACCGAATTATTCTATAATATATCCAATTTTCAATCAATTTTTCATCGTTCTTATACTTTGCTTTTTACTAATACGCATGAACGATACCAAAAGATAATCACAATATAGCTTCCCTATAATTGGCAATTCGATTACCCTCCTTCCGACAATATCAGACCGTTTTCATTGTGCGTTCCGTTGCTTTGCCGCGCTCCTGCCCAGGAGCAGCAGGGATACGATCAGCACCAGCGGGAATACGCATCCGGCCAGCATGCCGGTTTGCAGGCTGTCGCCGGCCTGTTGGGATACCGTACCCACCAGGCTCGGCCCAAACGCGCCGCCCAGATCGCCCGCCATGGCCAGAAAAGCGAACAGCGCGGTGCCGCCCTGGGGCAGACGGGGCGACGTGATGCTGATGGTGCCGGGCCACATGATGCCCACGGAGAATCCGCAGAAGACGCAGCCGATCAGGCCCAGGACGGGATTGGAGGACAGGGACGCCAGCAGGTAGCAGCACAGACACAGGATGCCGGAGGCGATCATATACCGATTCAGATTGATCTTTGCGCCATACTTCCCATAGATCACCCGGCTGACGCCCATGGTCACCGCAAACAGACAGGGGCCGATCAGGTCGCCTATGGATTTGGAAAAGCCCAGCGCCGCTTCCGTGTAGGCCGACGCCCACTGGGCCATGGACATTTCCGACGCGCCCGCGCAGACCATCAGCAGGATGGAAACCCAAAACAGCGGCGTCCGGAACAGCTGAGCGATGGTCATGCCCTTGCCCTCCTCCGTCAGATGCTCGATGGGGCAGACGGCGAAGTTGAAGATGTTATACAGCGGGATCAGCGCCCAAACGCAGGCAAGGATGCGCCAGCTGCCGATGCCGAAGGCCGTGAAAAACAGGGAGGACAGGAGGATCACCCCCACCGATCCCCAGCAGTAGAACGAATGCAGCAGGCTCATGACCGCTTCCTTATGGTCGAAGGGGCAGGCTTCCACGATGGGGCTGCACAGCACCTCGATCAGCCCGCTGCCGATGGCGTACACAATTACGCAGGCGATGATGCCCGCAAAGGGATCGGCGCACAGATCGGGGATAAAAGCCAGCCCCACCAGCCCCAGGACGGATGCCACCTCCGAGGCGACGACGCTCTTTCGATAGCCGATCCTGTCCACAAACCGGGCGCAGAACACATCCACCACCAGCTGCGTGAAGTAGAAGGCGGTGGAGATCAGGGCGATCCTGCCCAGGGAGATGCCGTAATCCGCATGGAATTTCAGAAACAGCAGCGGCGCGAAATTCGCCGCGATGGCCTGGGTGATGAAGCCCAGGTAGCAGGCTTTTAACGTCCTTTGATAATTCTTTCGCATTTCTGTCAAGCCCTCCTGTTATGCCTTCCCCGGCACATAATGAATTATATCCCAATAGCTCTGTAATTTCATTAGACATAATCCCATAATTATAGTATTATATACCAGATAAACAAAACGGGAGGAGATTTCATGCCCGCGCCCAAGGCTTTTTCCCGAATCGAAACCGATGAAACGCTGCTGGAAAACGCCCGGCATGGCAGCCCGGCTTTTCCGTTGCAGTATTATTATGAGGATATATGGGATTTTGACTTTCATTGCGTAGACTGGCATTGGCATCCGGAATTGGAATACGTCTATGTACAGTCCGGCCAGGCCGTCTGTTTTGTGGGCGAAGAAAAGCTGACCGTCAGCGCCGGATGCGGATTGCTGATCAACAGCCGGGCGATCCATCGCTTTGAGGCGAAATCCAGCACAATCATCCCCAACGTGGTGTATTCTCCTTTGCTGCTGGCTCCTGAAAACAGCCTGATGTATCAGAAGTATCTTCAGCCATTTATCAGCGGCGGGCCAGACTGTATCCTGTTCGATCCCTCTGTTCCATGGCAGGCGGTATGCATTCAGCGGATGATGGAGGTCTTTGCAAGCCAGGAAAAGCAGGACGCGGAGGAAATCGTCACGGTGACAGCCCTGCTTGGCTTTTGGAATGAGATCTATCGGCACAGACAGCCGGAACATGGTGCCTCCGGGCAAAAGCCCGACCGCACGAATCAAACGCGCCTCCAGGTCATGCTGCAGTATATCCAGGCGCATTATCAGGACAGTCTTCGGTTAGAGGATATCGGCGCAGCCGTTCATATCGGCAGGAGTCTGGCGCTGGAAGTGTTTCGGCAGGGGATTCATCAGTCCCCGATTTCTTATCTGATAGCGTTCCGCCTGAAGCAGGCGGCGAAGCTGCTCACCTCCACGGAAAAAACCGTCGCCCGGATCGCAGAGGAAACCGGCTTTGAAAGCTCCACCTATTTTTGCCGGAAGTTTAAAGCGCTTTACGGCATGACCCCGAAGGAGTATCGGAACAGAGCCACATATCATCCTGGTCATAACGATCCTCCCGGCGTTTCCATTTGAACAAAATCAGCGAAATGATATTTCAAAAGATCATCGGATAATGTCAAATGCAGTATTCACACTTGTCGATCTCTCAATCAATGAAAAATGCCGCCTCTTTACTTGACGTTTTTTGCTCAGATATGCTATACTTTTATCATTCGCTGGAGGGAATGCGAAACCGCGTTTCCAATGCAAAAAACAGGATAGGACAATACTGCTCGCATGAAAAGAGGAGAGTTTTGCCTCGCTGTCCTGAACGATCCGTCTAATGAAACTGGCTCAACCGGCGTTTCTGTGCGGCCTTCACAGAAATGCCGCTGTGCAATACCAAGGAGGGGAAACAACCATGAAAAAGATCATCGTGACCGTATTCGTGGCTGCGCTTCTGCTGTGCCTGGCAAGCTGCGCCCTTGCGGCCACGCCTGCCAACG
>JAFXMP010000184.1 GCA_017530275.1 Clostridia bacterium
GAGGCCCAGGAATTGTCCCTGGACGAACTGGACGACGTGGCAGGCGGCGTAACGGAACGGGACTGGATGGCAAGCGGCTGTGCAGCCACCGTGGAACCGGGCAGCGACTGCTGGGGAACGGATGGCGGATGCAGTATGTGTAATATAAAATATGTAAATAAGCCGCAATACAACTGTATCAGATGCAACAGATTCAGCGCACAGAGACATTATAACATCTTTGGCACCTGGTATATAAGATGCAGGTACTGTGGAGTATTCGAAACGTCGATTGCGGAATTACAAGCCCATGGGCTATGGGGTAATTGAAGACAAACCATGAAAAGCCCATGGGCAGGGTATTGGCAAAAGCATTGCGTCATGGGTGATACATTCTGCCAGACCGGGAAAAACCCGGTTTGGCGAATTTCCAAAAAAGAAAGCCATGCCGGACTTGTCCGGCAATACCATGAAACAGCGGGGGCGGCACGATGAAGGATTCAACAGGCGGAAATGTGGAACAGCTTCTGCATGGCGCTGCCTTTCCCAACCCCACCCACAGGGAAGCCCTGCGCGCCCGGCTCTTTGAGGACGCAAGGGAATTGGATTTGGACGATCTGGCCCTGGTTGCGGGCGGGGCGGCTCTGCCGGAAGCTGAGCCGGAGGACTGGACCCATTGGCCCGACCCTATGAACCAACAATCATCATAGGCAGATCATACAATGAATAACGAGCGCATCTCCGGCGTATTGAAATGTCTGGCGGCAGAATATCCCCAGCTATACTTGAACCCAGACGCGGATTTGCAGGAAGCCTACCGCCGCGTCGTCCTGCGGGGTGAGGAGCCGGAAAGAAAAAGCCTTGCCCACTATCAGGGCGATCCCGCGGATCGGGAAGAACTGATGGACACACCAGCAGGGCAGGTTCGGGTGGTCACCCTGGGCAACCGGAGGGATTTTGAGCTTGTGATGCGGGGCCTGCTGGCTGCGAAGTCCGGGCCCCTGACTCCTATCCCGGAAAGTCAGGGCGCGGCCATGGTAACGGTATTCAACTGGCCCCGCATTCACGCGCATCTGGCCCGTTTCCCGGAGGATGAGCGGGCGGCGGAGTTAAAGCGCTTTACATCCGTAAAAGAAAACGATGTGGATATGCTGGTGGTACTGTCCCGAGGGCCTTACAGCCATGTGAACGCCGCGGCGGCGGGCTGTACAGAGGAGGAATGGCTTGCCCTTTCCGATACCATCCGCCGCTATCATGAATTGACCCATGTGATCTGCCGCAGACAGTTTCCCGGCGACGTCGCCCCCATCCGGGATGAACTGTTGGCTGACGCGGTAGGGCTGTACGCCGCATATAGGCGCTTTGACCGCAAGCTGGAAGAGCTTTTCCTTGGCATTCAGGATGGGCGCTATAGCGGCGGGCGGTTGGGCAATTACACCGACAGGCCGGAGGAAATAACGGCCCCTGTTTGCGACGCGCTGGATCGCATGGATGCTGCCATTCATGCCCAGACAGAAGTGATACCCTTTGCGCTGATTCCCGCGCTGATGACAGCCGCAGACATAGGAGAAAATGCGAAATGAGATGTCTGGCGCTGATGCACCTGGAAAAGAAGGTCGCCACGATATGCGGCGACGGCTCCTGTGCTGTTCACTGTCCCTCATTCATGCCCTATAACCTGCGGTTGGAAAACGCGGATGGAAGCGATTGCGATTTGCGGGCGAAAAACCTGGATCAATTCTATCATTGGTGCGCCGCCCGTCCCCTGACGCTGGAAAGGAACGACGCGAAGAATTTCCTCATCCGGCATGGCTTCCAGGAAGACAAAACAGACAGGGAACGGGCGGAAATCGCGCTGCGCTGCCACGGGCTGTGCCTGACGGACGCTTTCTGGATTCGGGAGATAGAAGAAAACATTCGCTTCGATCAGATCAATCTGTTCGATTCCCCGCTGTCGGACGAATATGTGGATATTGTGCTTCGGGATCGGGGGATGATCGCAAAAAACCTGGGGCTAATGGATGAAGCATCCGCGCTTGCTGAAACAAACACGCCGAATGTATGGGCTCGGCGGGATGGAGGCTATTGGCTGCTCAAGGCTGGCGCTCCGGACGAAGTGGCGGCGGAGCTGGCGGCCAGCCAAATCGCCCGCTGTTTTGATGTGGATCAGGTGCTGTATGAACCAGCGGCCTATCAGGGCAGGCCGGTCAGCCGCAGCAAATTGGTCACTTCAAAGGAATGGAGCATCGTTTTCGCGGGCGATATGGGGGAATACCTGCGGAACGAGGGAAAAAGCCTGTGGGAACTGGTTTCCAGTCAGGATGAATATGGCTTCCACATGATGAACATCATCGACTATCTGATCGGCAACACGGACAGGCATTGGCGAAACTGGGGCTTCTGGGTCAGCAATGAGGACAATCAGCCAGGAAAGCTGTTTCCGCTGATGGATTTCAACCGTTCCTTCCGCGCTTACGATACCCTGGAAGGGGATCAATGCTTCCCCTTAAAAGGGAAAATGACCCAAAGGGCCGCCGCTGTTTGGGGCGTTCAGAAAATCGGGCTCAATCAAAACAAGGCATTGCCGAAAGACCTGCCCTCGCTTTTTTCTGATTTGAATATGCTGTGTCAAACGAGAATGGACGTCATGTTCCAAGCCCGCCTGGATGTGTTGCGGCGGGCGGCGCGTCGCTGAGCGAAACGGAAGGCAGACAATCTGTCAGTTTGTTTAAACGGGAGATGAATCTCATGAACAGAAAAACAATTATGTCGATGCCGGTGGCTTGCTTGCCACTCCAAAGGAACAGGCGCGGGAAGGGACGGCGGTTGGGCTGACCGTATTTCCCTTCCTGCCTTATTCTAATGAGGGATTGCGCCTCAAGGCGCTTCCGGTATATGCCGCTATCGCAAGAACCTGTCTGATGATTGCGGGAGGTGAGGTACAGAAAAAGTCCCTCCGCTGTGAAAGCGATACGACCTGTTTGTTCCCTCGTTCGCACTCATGGCTGGAAGGAAGGAACGCTGCCCCATCATCAAGGGAACAACAATCATTGAGAGGAGAAATAGATCATGAAAAAGTTCGTATCCCTGTTCGTGGCGCTCTGCATGGTGTTCACGATGATTCCCGCCCTTGCGGAACCCGTTTCTGAGGAACCCCCCATTGAGGAACAGACCACTGAACAAGAAGCCGACCTGGGCGAACTGCTGGGTCTGCTGGGCGGATTGTTTGGCGGCGAAGCCGATGAAGGCGAAGAAGGCGCTAACCTTGACCTGTCCGCGCTGCTGGGCGGACTGCTGGGCAGCGAAGCCGGTGAAGGCGAAGAAGGCGCTGACCTTGACCTGTCCGCGCTGCTGGGCGCGCTATTGGGCGGTGAAGAATCGGAAACCAAGTCTATCGAAACCGTCTATGCGGCGGCGGAAACCAAGGAACAGTTCTTTGGCACATGGAACCTGACCAAGGCCACGATCTTCGATGTTCCGGTCACGCTGGAAGATGTTGCTTCCCTGCTGGAAATTCCCCTGACGCTCCAAGTCATTGTTGCCGACGGCAGCTTCGCCATGGTAGCCGAAGGAGAGCCTAAGCCAGAAGAAGTGACCATGGAACTAGTGGACGGCGCGCTGAGCCTGACCCAAGAGGGCAACGAAACCATGGTGCTGAAGCTGACCGACGCGGGCGAGCTTGTGATGGAAATCGGGTTCGTGAGCCTGTATTTTGTGCCCGTCCCCGTGGAAGCGGAATAAATTTTCCCAGAACGTAAATCAACGCAGGACGGAAGTCCGTCCTTACGCTTGCTTGCGCAGACCCATCATTTAATCAAAATAAAACCCATCATTCAATCAAAATAGAAAGAAGGAAAGAATCATGAACAAAACCCTGAAAGCCATTCTGGCGTTCGTCTGTGGTACTCCCGCCTGCGCGGCTGTCGCTTCCCTGGTGACCAGTCTGCTTGAAAAGATTCCTTTCATGGAAGAATTCACCAAGCCTTTCACCTGGATCGTGGCTGTCGCTCTGGGCGCTTGCGGCGCTTACATGACCTACAAGGAAAAGCCCAAAAAGCAGTAAGGCCATAGCCGCCCCGTAAACCGCGATACAACGGACGGAGAGGGAACCGTTCTTTGAGCTTCAAAGAGCGGTTCCCCCAGTATAAAACCTTGGATAAACACAGGACGTGTATATAAAAGGAAAAACAGCGGCCCACGGCGAAATATGGTCATAAACAAAGCCCAGACAGTCATCGACTGGCCGCACCTTGACCCTGAAACCATGAAGAAAGTCCGGCGGAAAATCGATACTGGCTGGAACGTTCATCTTTGAGAGAGGCGGTTCAGTGAATGAAAACCGACGATCCCGCGTTTCGCCACATTTGGAAAATGATGGCTGCGGATTTAGCTTTGCTGTTGGCCGAATGGCTCGTTCCCCTTACTGTGTTCATCATCGTTTTATTTGGAGACGAAGCCGTTTCGAGCACCGTCATGATAGAGAGCGATTTGGATCTCTATCTGCTGTGGACGGTTCGCTGCCTGCGCCTGTTGACCTGGCTCGGCATGATCGTCCATCTGGAGCGGCTTGAGGGCGGCTTTCGGTCGGCCAAGCGCTGGTATCTGCTGCGGATTTTTGTTTTTTTAACGGTGCAGGTGCTTTCCGGCATACAAAGTCAATCGCCGCTGCTGGTCGGCGTCGGCAATCGGTCGCTCTCTTCAATCATCACCGTTGTTTTTAGCACGCTTATCATCCCGCCGCTCCTGCCGATGGGCAACCGCGCCCTGCTGAAAGCCGGCGCGGATCTGCTGCGTTATTATGGCATGGAAAAGCCTGCCCGGGCAAACAGCCGGTGCGGAAAGCTGCTGGCCGTGTTTTCCTGGACGCTTGACGGATGTATGCTGTTATTTGATTCGTTCGCTATCGTCGTTTTTCTCACCAGCGAATACACTCTGCTTCCGTATCTGGTCGCGCCGGACGGCTCCGAGCTGATACAATGGGGGCTGGTGATCGTGTTCCCTCTGATCGTTCTGAGCGCGTTGGGCGTCCTGATTCTGTGGGGAATCAGCGCGGGGCGAATGAAAAAGACGCACAGGCTTTTGAAAGGAATCAGTGAATGATGCGGGATATGCTTCTCAGCCGGCAGTATTTTTGCGCAGGGACGCTGCTGACGCTCGTTTTCTCCATGCTGCTGGGCAATCGCAGATCCCCGCGCGGCGGTGCGCTTTTCTGCGCAAGCATGGCGCTGCTGGGCGCAGCGGTGCTGCAAATCCTGAAAACATACTATAAAGGAGCCGGATTCGATATCCAAATCCCGGCGATCTCTGCGATGTGCGCCGGCCTTAGCGTCCTGTGCGCCGTCGCGCTGCTGACGGCCTTTTTTCTGGAATACCGCAAAAACGGCCTGTTTCTCTGGAAAGAATTTCTGCTTGTGTGTACTCCGCCCTGGCTGTACGGACTGGTCAGCGTCCTGTCACAGAATGCTTTTCAGTTTGCGGAGGCGCTGACGCTCTCCCTGCTGCTGGCCTGGTTTCTGTATCAGCGGGACGCGGAGGCGGAAATAAAACGCAGGGCCGAGGAGATCAAAAGGATCCAAATGACGCTGTTTCAGGAGCAAATGCGTCCCCATTTCATTTTCAATTCCCTCACCTCCATCCGAAACCTTTGCCTCTCCGATCCCTCCACGGCGGCCAAAGGACTGGACAGCTTCGCCGGGTATCTGAGGAAAAACCTGGACGCGCTTTCCACCCCCGATATGATTCCGTTCACCAAAGAATTGGAGCATATCAGGCAGTATGTAGCGCTGGAAATGCTGAACCAGACCCAGCAGTTTGAAATGGTTTATGATCTGTCGGTGAAAAACTTCTTCGTTCCCGCTCTGTCCATCCAGCCGCTGGTGGAGAACGCCATCCGATACGGCGTGCGCTCCCGAAGCAGCGGCGCTGTCGTGATCCTGACCACCGAGCGGCAGGGGGAAGCGATCCGGGTGATCGTGGAGGATAATGGCATGGGCTTTCC
>JAFXMP010000185.1 GCA_017530275.1 Clostridia bacterium
AAATCAGAGGGTTTTTTGTTTGCGCTGCTCCCATGTTTCAGGTATAATAGAAAAGACGTGCAGGAACAGCCTTGCTTTCACTATACGGAAGGATTTCAATACAGAAAAGGTGCTATTGCCATGAAAAAGAAAGTCTCTATGCTGGAATGGCTGCTGGTTGCTGTGATCGCGGCGGTTCTTCTCATGACGCAGCTGATCGGCACCACGACGGTCAGCGATGAAGGGGATCGCGTGGATGAGAACGGCTATCCGGTAACGGATAAAACGTTCGAGGATTTCAGCGCGCCGGGGACGAAATTTGGCGTTCTGACGGGGACGGACTGGTCTTTCGATCTCATGGCCAGGTATCCTCAAGGGGAAGTGCTGGCCTTTGATTCCTTTGCGGATATTTACAACGCGCTGGACACGGGCATGGTGGATGCGGCGGTGGGCTTTTTGACGGCTCGGGAGGAATTGAAAACAACCCATCCGGATATCGCCTTTATCGAGGAGCCCTTCAAAACCATGAGCTACGGCTTCGGCACCCAGCGGACGCCGGAGGGCGAAGCGCTGTGCGCGGAATTCAACGCTTACATCAAAATGATCCAGGAAAACGGGGACTATGACCGCCTCAAGGTAAAATGGGAGAACCTGGACCGGGAAGGGGACGTGATGGGCGAATACCGTTTTTCCGGTGAAAAGGGCGAGCTGCGGGTCGTTACCGCAGCCCTGTGGGACCCCATGACCTTTTATGTGGGCAGCACGGTGACCGGCGAATTCGTGGAATTGGTCAACGGCTTCTGCCAATATGCCGGATATACGCCCAAGATCGAGGTGGCTTTGTTCGCCGCTGAAATCACGGGCCTGGCCAGCGGGGTGTATGACCTGATGGCCGACGTGCTGACCATCTCAGAGGAACGGCAGGAAAACGTCTGCGTGACCGACGAGCTGCTTTCCGATTCGGACTATCTGGCTGTAAAAGTGGAACGCGCCCAGAAAGAAGTGCCGAAGGCTGAACTGTTCTTTTCAATCATCGGAAAAAGCATCGAGCGGAATTTTATTCAGGAGGGCCGGTGGCGGATGCTGCTGTCGGGACTGGGCGTAACGCTTTCCCTGTCCGCCATCGCGGCGGTCTGCGGCACCGTGCTGGGCGGGTTCATCTGCTTCCTCAGAACGCGGAAAAACAGCCTGTGCGCCGCTTTCGGCAGCCTGTATATCCGCGTTTTCCGGGGCGTTCCGCTGCTGGTTTCGCTGCTGGTGCTGTGCTACATCGTTTTTAAGGGCAGCGGCTTATCGGCCTTCTGGGTTTCGGCCGTCGCGTTCACGCTGGATTTTTCCGCCTACTGCGCGGAAATCTTCCGCAGCGGCATCGAGGCGGTGCCTCAGGGGCAGTTCAGGGCGGCCAGGGCGCTGGGCTTCCGTCCCGTCCACGCCTTCCGCAAGGTGGTGTGGCCCCAGGCGCTGATCTATATCATTCCCGTGTACAGCGGGCAGGTCATCACCATGGTCAAAATGACCTCCATCGCCGGGTATATTTCGGTGGAGGATCTGACCAAGGCTTCCGACATCATCCGCAGCAGGACCTACGAGGCGTTCTTCCCCCTGTTTTTGACGGCGATCATTTATTTCCTTTTGTCCGCAGTCATCGTCCGGCTGCTTCGCCTGGTGGAGAAACGCATCGATCCCGAAAGCAGGATCGTTCCCAAAGAAGTGCGGGAAATCGCCGCGTCTTACGTTCCTTCGGGCGCGGTAACGGAAAACAAAGCGCTCCAAAAGGGAGAGCAGGGCGGCGTCCTGCTGGAAATCAGCGGCCTAAAGAAAAGCTTTGGCGACGTGACGCCCCTTCGGGACGTGAACTGCCGGATCCGGGAAGGGGACGTGATTTCCATCATCGGCCCTTCGGGAACAGGAAAGAGCACCTTTTTGTACCTGCTGAACCAGCTGGAAAAGCCGGACGGCGGCAGCATCCGCTTTGAGGGAAAGGACTGCCTGGCGAAAGGGTACGATGTGAACGTCCTGCGGGAGAAAATCGGCATGGTGTTCCAGTCCTTCAACCTGTTCGGCCACCTGACCATCCTGGAAAACCTGATGCTGGCCCAGACGGAGCTGCTGCACAGAAGCAGCCGGGAAGCCGCCCGGCGGGGCATGGAGTTGCTTCATATGGTTGGGCTGGAAGACAAGGCCCTGAGCCTGCCCGCCCAGCTTTCCGGGGGCCAGCAGCAGCGAGTGGCCATCGTCCGCGCCGTGGCCATGGAGCCGCGGGTGATCCTGTTTGACGAGCCCACATCGGCGCTGGACCCCACCATGGTGGGCGAGGTGCTGGCCGTCATCCGCAATTTGGCCCGGGAAGGGCGCACCATGCTGATCGTGACCCATGAAATGAATTTTGCCCAGGAAGTGTCCAGCAGAGTGTTCTTTATGAACGAAGGTGTGATTTACGAGGAAGGAAGCCCCCAGGACATCTTCGAGCATCCGCGGAAAGCCAGGACCCGTCAGTTCATCCAGCGGCTGAAGGTATTTGAAACGCAGCTGTCTTCGGACGGCTCCGATTATTTGGAACTGATTCATCAGGTGGGACAGTTTGCCTATCGCCATATGATCGGCCGCAGGCTGCTGTACCGCATTCAGCTCCTGCTGGAGGAACTGTGCCTGAATACGCTCGTTCCTGAGCTGGAAGCGGGCCGGACGCTGGATTTGTCTTTGGAATACAACGACGCCGGAAACGGCTCTGTGGATTTGACCGCGTGCTACGCTGGCGCGGAGAAAAATCCCCTGGACGCGGCGGACGCGCTTTCCATGGCGATGATCCGCGGCGCCTGCAAGGAAATCGCGTATCAATATGAAGACGGCAGGAACAGCGTTCACGCGCAAATCATCGGGGTATAATTTTATAATAAATGACCATTCCCCAAGGGGTGCCACGATGAATGAAAGCCATCAGTCAATGTAATATATGGTTGATTTTTGAAGGCTTTCACAGTAAATCGGATAAAAAGAGAAAAACCGGATTTTATACCATTTCCGCATAGGTCAGTTCATTGCCTGAATGGGTATCATAATATTCTGGAAACACGACACCGTTTAGAATCCAGACATCCGAAAGATCGGGCTCACCATCTGCACCCGTCCGGCATACCAGATAATCCCCCTCACCATGCGGCGCGTTGGGCAGATTCGTATGCAGTATATCTCCCCAGGCGGTTTCCACCAAAACGGAAATGTTCAGTGGAACATACATGGCGTAATACGCATCAGGCTCCGGTCGGGTGATCACTTCGATCCACACATCTTTTTCCGCAAAATCGGCTTTACTGAGTGCGCTGCCATCCGGCTTTGTGTAGGTGGTGATGACCTTCGACAGCTTTGTAGCCCACATTTCATCAAAGCAGCCTTTCAGAATCACGGTAACGCCGTCATTCGTCACGGTATAGTCGGCCGCTTCCAGTTCGTTGTGGAAAGAAGTCTCTTTGGATACCATCATGGCCTGAACGGCGTACCGCTGTTTCCCTGTCAGGAACCAAGCCTCGCCGCCTCGCTCCAGGTATTCGTCAAGGGTCATCGTGATCTGATCCGCGGCTTCCGTCGCGACACACGGCTCCGTTGTTTCCGCTGAGGCGCAGGCTGAGAGAAATACAGAGAGCAGAATGAGAAGGACGAGAATGAATGATATTCTCTTTTTCATGATCAGGCCTCCATTTTCATCATCAGATGATCAGGCTTCTCACCAACCGCACCGATAAAAACGGTGTCTCGCTCCAACGCTTATTGACGAAGAACCGCGCTGACTTCCGCCGCAAACTGATCCGGAAAATCACTGACAAGCATATGGGTGGCATTCGGGAATCTGACTGCCCTGTACTGCGTTCTCACATGCGCTTTGTACCAGTCCGCCAGCTTCGGGGAGAACAGGGAGCCGGGGTCGGCGTAGAAATAGGTGACCGGCACCGTGATCTGTTCCACGGCCGGCCGGTTATCCTGGAGCTTCATGGATCGCGCCAGGCTTTTCAGCACGCCTTCGTCACAGTCGGCCAGCTTCTTTTTCAGCGGCCTCCGCAGCAGGAATCCGGGGATTTTTTTGAGCCTGGGAATCGCACCGATGGCGAATTCCTTATACAGCGAGTAGAAATCCTTTCCCGCGTCCCGCTCCATGTCTTCTTTCGTATATCTGCCCTGATACAATCCAAGCTTCCATTCCTCGTCATTCAGCTGCTTCGGCGTCATATCGCAGAGAATGATCTGTTTCAGAGCGTCGCAGCCGTAGAGCCGGACATAGTTGAGCGCCACGCCTGCGCCCATAGACCATCCCAGCAGGGTAATGTTGGAGAGGGACAGGCCCTGAATGATTTCCTGCAAATCGTCGGCCAGCGTTTCCATGGTGGGCGTTCCCTTGTTCGCTTCTTTGCTCCCGCCGTGGCCCCGATGATCGTAGATAATGCATCGGGCTTGGTTTTGCAGCGCTTCCATCGGTTTTGCGTACACATCGCGAGAACTCGTCCAGCCGTGCAGCATGATGAGCGTATCCGGGCCGTGCCCCCTGTCCTCATAATACATCCTCTGACCGTCTCTGAGTGTGAAATAACTCATGTTTTGTCCTCCCCATATTGCATGGAAACCCGATCATGCGGCTTCTTCGTTTTCTGTTTCCAGTTCCACTTCGTAGATCACCGCGCCTGCCGGAATTTCTTCCATGGGCACGATACGATGATCAGGAACCGGCACATCGGGAAGGATCACGGCTTCGCCGGTTTTCAGATATTCACCCATCGCCGCCGCGGCCTCTTCCATCGTAGAGATAACGGGCTCCAAATCTTCGGCTTCGTTCGGAGCGAAGCAATACGCAACCCGGTAGGTTTTTTCGAGTTCCAAAGGCTCCCCGTTCACCATGGGATCGATGATCGTGTAGACTTTATCGCCTTCCGCAGATAAAACATACTCCTTCAGATACCCATAGGATGCGCCGCTGATCTGAGAAAACGCGGGCGATTCAAAGGGAAGATCCATAAGGGAAGAAGCCATTCTGGAGAGCAGTTCCTCTCCCGTCATTTCCTTCACATACAGATCGCATCCGATCGCGAATACATCGTAAAGATTCAGCGTGTAAATCTTTCCCTTATCGATGCTGCACCGGATCATGACGCCGGGCGCAAACGCCACGTCCGCGTCCGCATAACTGCGCATGAAATCCGTAACCAGATCGCCCAGGTTGGTTTCATCGGTACGGACAGAACGCTTGTCAGCCGATTCGCTGGCGCGATAAGCGTTCAGGAAGTACGGGCTTTCCAGATACATTTCGCCCGCGTCGCCCGCCAGACGCTCCCACGCGGCGTCCACCAGCGCTTGGACGGAAGCATCCGGCGTATAGCGCGCTTTCAGATACTCGTCCATCAAAAGCTCCACCTGCTTCGCCACGACTGCTCCGTCCTTGATGTAAAGCTTGATGACGCCTACGCAAGCGCCTTTGCAGGATGCCTGGTTCACCAGCGTTCCCGTTTCGGGACAGACCCAGCCGCTGCCGCCGTTGATGATGGAATGGCTGTGGCCGTCGATATAAGCGTC
>JAFXMP010000186.1 GCA_017530275.1 Clostridia bacterium
AGACGAAATCGCGGAGAGGCTTCATAGCGCCGAAAGACTTACGGATAAGATAGATACCATCCACCTTGCCGGAAACGGAGCATTGATGTTCAAAGAGACTCCAATCGTGCTTGGCTTTAAGCACCTCATCAGCCTGTTTTTGAGCATAGTCACGATACCTGGCATAGCCATCCTCATAGAAGCAAGCTTTTGCCTGCTTATTCACCCGGATTCTGACATCATTGCCATTGACTCGGCCTCCGTTCTTTTGGAAGACGACCAGCATGGTCATCTTACTCAATCCGTCTTTGCTCCACGCAATAGGATTACGACTCAATCGTTCTGAGAGGACATGGCTGACCATGGGCTCGGTGCAGCTGCCGCAAGCCGTCTTCTGCATGCGGAGCACGATTGCATCCCAGTGTGAAGCGCAGTAGGCTGTGAAATCCCTGACCTTCTCCCTGCCGCTTTCCGTCGCTTGTCTGTCATATATGCTTGCACAATACTTCTCAAGGGCTTTATACTCGAACAGCCAACCCGTTCACATCGACTCGATGTGAACAAGTTCAAGTACCTGACAAATTGCACTATTATTCATCTCGCAGTCAGCCGATCACTTTCCTGATACTTCCTTCTGTACGCGTTGGGCGTTTGCCCCACGTGTTTTTTGAATACCCGGATGAACTGATCGCTGCCTTCATAGCCGATCTGTACGGCGACATCCAGAACGCTGAGAGAGGTATCGCGCAGCAGCTGTTTTGCGTTCTCCAGGCGGATATTGGTCAGCAGCTCCGTAAAGGTCTGGCCGGTGATATGCTTGATCATGCGGGAGGCATGCTCCGGCGAATAGTGAAAATCCCCGGCAAGACTGACGAGCGTCACATCGGTGGAATGGTCCTGGATGTACCGGACAATCCGGAGCGCCTCATCGGAGGCATCGGGCTGATTCGCGGGCAGATCGCAGCTGGTCATGTACCGGCGCAGGAGCAGCACGAAAATCTTGGTTACCACAGCGTTGATCAGCTCGTTGTAGTAGGCCTCCTGGTCAAAGGTTTCACTGCACAGCTCGATAAAGGCATAGTGCAGATCCAGATCTTCCCTGGTATGGAACAGCAGATAGTCAATGCCCGGTTTGCTGAGCAGCGTGCTCATGAAGAAGTTGGCGAGCAGATTATCCCCCCGCAGAATGCTGTAGAAATATTGCCGGAAGGTGGAGCGCCGGATCAGCACGTCGATGATCACGCTCTCGTCGTTCACGTCCAGGGAGTGGGTCACCTTGGGCTGGATGAAGCACAGGTCGCCTTTATGCAGGATGGACCTGTTCTCCCCCATCTGATGGATGCAGCGGCCTTCCAGCACAAAAAACATCTCAAAGAAATTGTGGTGATGAGGAATCGCCGGCGTATAGCAATTGTGTTTGAAGACGTGAATACCCTCCCGCCGGTCAGAGGAGAAGTACCAGTCCTCCAGGTACTCGGGCGGGATCGTATCCTCCCACTCCGGTACCAGCAGGTTCTTTTCATGCACCAGCTCCCGGTCGATCCCGGCCAGATACTCCTCAAAACCGATTCCCGAGGCTTTGGCAAGCCTGTAATTTCTGTAAAACACTTCACTCTCGTTCAAAGCGCGCAGATGGTTCATCAACTGCATCTCATCCATCGGGTTAACGCTCTCTTTCGTCTGTGGATTCTATCACAGAATAAGCGTGAATTCGGAATTTGTCAATCTTTCATGCACATTTTATCGCTGCATGCCCATACAGAGCCGAAAGTATCCATAACAGACAAATCACCAGCCCTATAAATCAATTTTGGTCTGTATTATCTGTCAAATATGATCACGATTTGTGTTCTGCCGCATGCTATAATACGTCTGAAAAGCAATCCAAGCGGATGGGGTGACTGCATGGAACCGATCTTAACGGTAAGGGGCATGGATAAGCGTTTCGGCGCCACAATCGCACTGCGGCAGGTTGACCTGGACGTGTATCCCGGCGAGATCCGGGGACTGATCGGGGAGAACGGCAGCGGCAAATCCACACTGACCTCGATCATCGCGGGCATTCAGAAGGCAGACGCCGGAGAGGTGCGCTTCCATGGCAAACCCTGGCAGCCCGCGTCCATGATCGACGCGCTGGAGCACGGCATCGGCATGATCGTGCAGGAAATGGGCACCATCCCAGGCATCAGCGTGGCGGAAAACCTGTTTTTAGGCGAAGCCAGCCGATTCCGCAATAAGCTGGGGTTAGTCAGCCGGAAGGCCATGGAGCAGGAGGCCCGGAAGGCGCTGGACGTGATCCACGCCGATCATATTCAGCCCGGCACCCCAACTGCTTTGCTGGACCTGCAGGAGCGCAAGCTGGTGGAAGTGGCCAAGGTGATGGTGAAAAAGCCGGAGATCCTGGTGGTGGACGAAACCACCACGGCGCTCTCCCAGAAGGGCCGGGAGTTGCTGTATCAGCTGATGGAAAGCCTGAAAAAAGAGGGCAAGGCCGTCATTTTTATCTCCCACGATCTGGACGAAATCAAGCGGGTCTGCGACACGCTGACCGTGCTCAGGGACGGCAAAATCATCACCCATTTTACCAAAGATAATTATGATGACGATTCCATCAAAACCAGCATGATTGGCCGGGAGATGCAGGGTGATTACTACCGGGCGGACAATGAACCATCCTGGCAGGAGAAAGTACTCCTGAAGGCGGATCACCTGACTGGAAGCGGCCTCAAGGATATATCGCTGGAAATTCGCGCAGGCGAGATCCTGGGCGTCGGCGGCCTCAGTGAGTGCGGCATGCACAGCCTGGGCAAGGCACTGTTCGGCGGCGCGATGCTGGATAGCGGCACCGTGGAAACCGAGGGGAAGGCATACAGCGATCCAAGGCGGGCCACAGCCCTGGGCGTGGGCTACGTATCCAAGGAGCGGGACACCGAATCCCTGTGCCAGCAGGCATCCATCCGCGATAATATCGCCATCGGGGGACTCAAGCATATCCAAAAGAAAAAGCTGATCCTGAAAAAGCGGGAAACAGCCTATGTGCAAAAGCAGGTGGATGCTCTGAGCATCAAATGCCGCCATATGGAGCAGCCCGTCAGCGCCATGAGCGGCGGCAACAAGCAAAAGGTGGTCTTCGGCAAGTGGCTGGGGGCAGGAAGCGGGGTGCTGATTCTGGATTGTCCCACCCGCGGCGTGGACATCGGCGTCAAGCAAAGCATGTACCAGTTGATCACGAGGATGAAAAATGAGGGCAAGGCCATCCTGATCATTTCAGAGGAAATGGCCGAGCTCATCGGTATGTGCGACCGGCTCTTGGTCATGAAGGACGGAGCCGTGCAAAAGGAATTCCTGCGGGGACAGATGAACGAAGCGGATATCATCCGCTACATGATTTAAGGGGGCGGCGTGATGGGAAAGCAAACGTGGAAAGAGCGCATCCCGGCATTTGCCTCCATCCTGGGGCTGTTTACGCTGATCGCCGCCTATTATATCGTTGGCGCGATCCGGGACGCCAACGTGGCTTACGGCCTCAAAGCCATCGTCAATCAGAGCGTGGTGGTGGCTCTGGTGGCCACGGGCGCGGTGTTCATCTATACCCTGGGCAGCTTTGACATCAGCCTGGGCGCGGCCACGGGCGTCAGCGCGCTGCTCGGCGCGATGGCCTATAACGCGACAGGAAGCCTCATCGTCATGTTCCTGGTCTGCGTAGGCGTGGCGGTGGCGCTGGGCTTTATCAACTCCTCCCTGGCTTCCATCTTCAACCTGCCCATCTTCGTTACCACCGTGGCCATGATGAGCGTACTCAGCGCCTTCATGCTGATCCTGATCGGCTGGAACGGCGCGGGCGACACCATCAAGGTAAAGGCTCGGGACGTGCGCCCGCTGGATAATATTCCCTTCAAGGTGTTCATTCTGGTGGCCTATATCGCCCTGTGCTGGTTCGTGTTCACCCTGCTGCCCACGGGGCGGGAAGCCAAATTCATCGGCGGCAACCCGGTATGCGCCCGACTCAGCGGCATCAATGAAAAAAAGCTGGGCATTATCGCCTCGCTGATTTCCGCCGTGGGCATCGGCCTAGGCGCGTTCCTGACCATCGTCTACGCTCCGACGCTCACCAAGGATACCGCCTCCTCCATCGGCATGGATGCGATCATCGCCATCGTGTTTGGCGGCATGCCGGTATCCGGCGGGCCCCGGAGCCGCATCCTGTCCGCCGTGGTAGGCGCGTTTTCCATGGGCTTTATGACCCAGATCATGTCCATGCTGAACCTGGGCAGCGGTTACGGGCAGATGATCAAGGCCGCCATTTTCCTGCTGGTGGTGTTCATCGCCCTGGGCAGCCAGCGCGGCAAGCTACTCACCCGATGATAACGCGGCAAGCGTTACAATAAATCATTTGAAAAAGGAGAAACGAACATGAAAAACCTGAAGCGTATCCTGTGCCTGGCCCTGTGCCTGATGCTGACGCTGGCCTGCGTGCCCGCCATGGCCGCCGGTTCCACCAAGATCGGCGTGCTGGTGGCCGACGCCACCGGCGCGGAAGCCCTGGCTTTCCGTGCGTACTATGAAAAGTACATCGCGGGCGCTTACGACGTGGAGTTCATCTATTCTGAGGAACTGAACACCGCTGACGGTGAAAAGAACGCCATCGATAACTTCATCGTCAACAACTGCAAGGCCATCATCTCCTTCTCCAGCGTAGACCGTCCCGCCCAGATCGAGCAGTGCGACGCCGCAGGCATCTACTATGCCGTGGCCACCGGTACGCTGACCGATGAGGAGTACGAGGAATTCAAGGATTACGAATACTATGTGGGCGCTATCGGCCCCAGCCTGAACACCGAATTTCAGGTGGGCTATGATATGGCGGCTTACTACATCGACAAAGGCATGACCAGGTTTGGCATCTTCGGCGGCGCTGTGCCTTATCGGACCGATATGCACATCTACCGCGCGGCGGGCATGCTGACCGCTATGATCGAGAAGGGCGGCGAGGGCGCTGCTTATCAGGGACTCACCGATCCCGGCGCCATCATCGGCATGATCTACGGCACCGGCGCCATCGAAACCGGCAAGATTGGCAATCTGGAGCTGATGGCTTATGTGGGCGGCTATGACTTTGACGACGCGTGGTTCGGCAAGCTGGCCCAGATGGCGGGCACCGAGGGCATCGAAGCCATCCTGACCGTGGGCAGCGGCGTGGACGTGCTGGGCAGCTTTGTGGCGGGCTCCAATGTGAAGCTGGCGACTGTGGACAGCTTTACCGCCGCCATGGGCGAAGCCATGAACAGCGGCATCATCGATTACGTGGCCGGCAAGTTTGCCACCTCCATCGGCCCCATCTTCGTCGCCACGCTGAACGCCGTGAACGGCCAGCCCATCCGGAATGAGGAAGGCTGCGCCCTGGCCCTGGATCAGGGCTACTGGGTCGCTACCGACGCGGAACAGTTCGCCCAGTACTACGCGGTGGATTCCTCCGAAGAGAACCCCGCCTACAGCAAGGATATTCTGGATGCCTACGCCCCCGCCGGCGTGAGCTATGAAGACTTCGCTGCCTTCGTGGCCCAGTATTCCTTCGATGAGATTGTGGCGCTGAAAAAGTAACCATTTCTGCCGGGGCGGAGAAACGCTCCGCTCCCGGCGCTCTTTTTGCGGGGGCATCCCCGCGACGCCTCCGCAAAAGGAGCGCCAACCATACACGAAGGAGTGACCGACATGAAGAAGCATTCCCTTCTCAAAAACCTGCTGCTCAGCCTGCTGATCCCCTGCGCGGTGCTGGCAGTGCTGGAAATCATCGCCTTGGCGAAAGGTGTACGCCTGTTCGTAAACGCGGACAGCTGGAAGCTCTTTTTCCGGGCGGTGGCCAATGTGACGCTGACCACCTTCGCCCTCTCCATCAATTTGGATTCTGGCCGATTCGACTTTTCCCTGGGCGCGGTATCCATGCTGTCCGCTACCATCGCGGGCACGCTGAGCCAGCAATGGAACATGGGCCCCTGGCTTACCCTGGCCGTGACCGTGTGCGTGGCTGCCGGGCTGGGGCTGATCCACGGGGGCGTTTATGTGCTCACCCGCATCCCGCCCATCATCGTTTCCCTGGGCATGGCCCTGTTTTATGAAGGCTGCGCCTTCGCCTTCACGGGCGGCAAGGGCGTGTCCCTCGTCACCCGCATGGATATCATCGGCTTTTCGCAGATCGGCAATTATATCCTGGTAACGGCCGTCGCCGTGGCGCTGATCGTGCTGCTGTTCGATTACACACGCTTCGGGGCCAATTATCGGGCGCTGGTCAGCGGGCAGAAGATCGCCGTAGAAACGGGTATCCATGAGGTGGGCAACGCCCTGGGCTGCTATGCCGTCAGCGGCGCGCTGATGGGCGTGGTGGGCTTCATCAGTATGGCCAACACCGGCAGCCAGCAGATGGCGCTCAATTTCGGTTCCATCGGCATCATGTTCACCGCCTTCCTGCCCATGTTCATCGGCGGCTGGATCGGCCGATATATCAATAAGCGCATCGGCATTATGCTGGGGGCCGTTTCCATGGCGATGATCTCCCTGGCCTACGCCCGGTTTGATACGGCGTCCTCCGTGCAGAGCATCGTATCGGCCCTGCTGCTGGTGCTGTTCCTTATTTATCTGAACAATGAATTTGCCATCCTGTCCAAATTCCGCAAAAAGCAGGAGATTAAAGCATGAAGATTGATCTGAAAGCCAAGCCGTTTTGCCTGAATGATGAACAGATCAAGTGGGTTCAGGATACTTTGGCCTCCATGGCCGAAGATGAAAAGGTGGGTCAGCTGTTTTGCCCCATCAGCTTTTCAGCCGATGAAAACTATCTGCGCTACGAATTGCTGCAATATCACGTGGGCGGGCTGCTGTTCAAAACCAGCCCGTCCGGGGAAGTGCGCAGCGCGCTGCAATTCATGCAGGAGAACAGCCACATCCCGCTGCTCTGCGCCGCCAATCTGGAATTTGGTTCCACCGGTTATCTGGAGGATGGCACCTTCTTCGGCCAGCAGCTGGGCATCGGGGCCACGGATGACCCCAAGCACGCCTATCGCATGGGGTATGTTTCCTGCAAGGAAGCGGCGGCCACCGGCTGCAATTTCGCTTTTGCTCCAGTGAGCGATCTGGACCTCAACTGGCGCAATCCCATCATCAACGTGCGCTCCTACGGCAAGGACTCGGACAAAGTGCTCGCGTTCTGCAAGGCCTACAAGCGCGGCGCGGACGAAAACCATGTGGCGGTGTCCGTCAAGCATTTTCCCGGCGACGGTGTGGACGAGGTGGATCAGCATTTGCTGGTCAGCGTCAACACGATGCCGATTGACGAATGGGAGGAAACTTACGGCAAGGTGTACCGCGGCTTGATCGAGGACGGGGCCATGAGCTTTATGGTGGGCCATATCGACCATCCCGCCTGGCGGCACAAGCTGAATCCCGACCTGCCCGAGGGCACTGTGCCCGCCACGCTCTCAAAAGAACTGATGACCGGCCTTTTGCGGGAGCACCTGGGGTTCAATGGCCTGATCATCACCGACGCCACCCCCATGGTGGGCTACAACTGCGCCATGAAGCGCGCGGACGCCGTGCCCACCTCCATCGCCGCAGGCGCGGATATGTTTCTGTTCAACAAGAGTCTGCCGGAAGATGTGGCATACATGAAGGACGGCATCAAAAGGGGCCTGCTTTCCTGGGAACGGGTGGATGAAGCAATCACCCGTATTCTCGCCATGAAGGCGGCCCTGGGTCTCATCGAAAAGCGCATGCCTGATGAAGCGGACAGTGCCTGCATCGGCTGTGAACAGCATCATGCCTGGGCCCGGGAAATGGCGGACGAGGCCATCACGCTGGTGAAGGATACGGAACACAACCTGCCCTTGAATCCGCAGAAAACCAGGCGGCTGCTGCTGGAGGTGCTGGGCACCTGTCCCTCCGAAGGGCGTATCGCCGCTTATATGCAGGAGAAGCTGACTGCGGAGGGCTTTGAAGTGACCCTCTATCAGCCCGAGGATTTTACCACCTATCAGTTCGGCGTAAAGCCCTTCACCGACCGCTTCGACGCGGTGCTGTACTTGGGTAATGTCGAGAACGCCAGCAACAAGACCACCAACCGCATCTCCTGGTTCACCTTCTGGGGGCATGGCAACAATGTACCGTGGTTTGTGCATGAGGTGCCTACCGTGTTCTGCTCCCTGGCGAATCCCTATCATTTGATCGACGTTCCGATGATCAAGACTTATATCAACTGCTATTCCAACAATGACGAAACCCTGGACGCCCTGGTGGAAAAGCTGATGGGCCGGGATACATTTCGGGGCACCTCACCCACCGATCCTTTCTGTGGGAAGGAATACCTGCGATATTGAGGAACGAGCATGTTTGAAGAGAAAAAAGCGGAATGGCTGCGCATCGCCGAAAGCCTGAAGCCGACCCTGCGCAGAGAGATCGTGCGCCCCGTCTCCGGGATGCCCGATCACGCACTGGCGGAAAATGAAAGTTTCGTCCTGGATTTTGGCAACCATTTCGTGGGTCATTTGACACTGAAGCTGTCCTCCAAGGGCAGCCACCCGGACGCGCCTGCCTGGCTGGCGGTCAAATTCTGCGAGAACAGCCGGGAACTGAATGAATCCCTGGACGAATACCGGGGCTGGATCAGCAAGGGCTGGGTGCAGCAGGAACAGATGCATATCGACGTGTTGCCTGCCGTCCTGTCCATGCCGCGGCGCTATGCCTTCCGTTATGTGAAAATCGAAGTGCTGGCGCTCTCCTCCAAATACCGTCTGGTTCTGGAGGACGCTTTTGTGGAAGCCGTCACCTCCGCTGACGATACCGTCATTCAGCCGTTGAAGAGCGATGCCCGGGAGACCGCCATCGATCGGATCGCCCTGCGTACCCTGCGCAGCTGCATGCAGGAGGTCTTTGAAGACGGACCCAAGCGGGATCGCCGTCTCTGGTTGGGTGATCTGCGGCTGCAGGCGCTGACCAACAGCGTGACCTACCGGAATTTCGATCTGGTCAAGCGCTGCTTGTATTTGTTCGCCTGTGCAGCGGACCGTGAGGGCCGTCTGCCCGCCTGTCTCTTTACCGAGCCGCAGGTGGAGGGTGACGACACCTATATGTTTGACTATTCCCTGTTCTTTATCCCAACGCTGCTGCAATATGCACAGGCGAGCGGCGACCAGGAGACCGCAGAGGACCTGCTTCCACTCGCTTTGCATCAGCTGCATCTGGCTGAAGAGCAGTTTGAACCCAAAACCCAGCTGATCCGGGATTGCGATCGTCTGGGCTGGTGCTTTGTGGATTGGAACCTTCAGCTGAACAAGCAGTTCTGTGCCCAGGCGATCTGGATCTACTGCGCCAGAGCAGCCCTGCAGATGCGGAATGATCCGGAACTGGCCAGCCTGATCGACAAGAGAACGGCTGCTGCCTGCGCTGCCTGGTATGATGAGAAGCGGCATTTGTTTGTCAGCGGAAATGCACGGCAGGTATCCTGGGCCTCTCAGGTGTGGGCTGTGCTGTCAGGCATCGCAGAGGGAACAGACACCGCCGCCTGTCTGGACGCCGTGGCAGACTGTCCCGACGCCGTGCCCATGGTGACGCCCTACATGATGCACCACTATGTTGAAGCGCTGTGCTGCGTCGAACGGAAGAAAGCAGCACGGCAGCTTATCCGGGATTACTGGGGCGGCATGGTCAAGCTCGGGGCGGACACCTACTGGGAGCTCTACAATCCGCAGAACCCGGACGAATCCCCCTACGGCTCTCCCGTGGTGAACAGCTACTGCCACGCCTGGAGCTGCACGCCCGCCTGGTTCCTGCGCAGCAGCATGCTGGAGGAAAACACATGAGATACAAGGGCATCATTTTTGATCTGGACGGCGTGATCTGCTCGACCGACGAATATCATTATCAGGCGTGGAAAACCCTCGCAGACCGCTTGGGCATTCCCTTTGACCGGGAACGGAACAACCTGCTGCGCGGCGTCAGCCGGATGGAGAGTCTTCATATCGTCCTGGAGAAGGGAAATCGGGTTTACACTGAAGAAGAGAAAGCCGCCTTCGCCGAAGAGAAGAATACGCTGTACCGTCGTCTGCTCGCACAGATGTCTCCGACAGATTTATCGGATGATGTGAAGGGCACACTGGAAGCCCTGCGCAAAACCGATCTGAAGCTGGCCATCGGCTCTTCCAGCAAAAACACACCCTTTATTCTGGAACGTATCGGTCTGGGTGGTTTCTTCGACGCCGTGGCCGACGGCAACTGCATCACCCAGTCCAAGCCCCACCCGGAGGTATTTCTGAAGGCAGCCAGCCTGATCAGTCTCTCACCGCAGGACTGCCTGGTAGTGGAGGACGCCCACGCGGGCGTGGAAGCCGCTGTGGCTGGCGGCTTCGACTGCGCCGCCATCGGAGATGCCCGGGAGGACCCGCGGACATCCTGGCATCTGGATCAATTCTCCGACATCCTGAAGTGCCTCGTGTGAGGCATTTTTTCAATAGACGCTTCCATCCTGAACGCTGTTTGATTATGCCGTCCCCCAAAGAGGCGGCACGCAGGCTCATCCATAGACCAGCATAGCCAGCACAGTTTCCTCGGCGCAGGCCCTGATGTTGTTCATCCGTCCAATCCACCCCAACTGGCCAGACGCTTTCAACCGTTCATCGACTCCTTCGGTCTCGGCCATCCTCCTGATAATCCGCTCCATACGTTCCCGGCAGATCTGATCAATTTCAAGCAGATGAGCCCGGAGCTGACCGGACAGAACCAGCTGCTGGTATAGCCCGGGGCAGTGTTCCCGAAGGTATGTGTGGCGCATACGGCCATATTTCCCAAGGGATTCGGTTTCCAGGGCGATGGCGAACTCCGGGATGAGGTAGTCCCCGCAGGGAATATAGTTGATGTTCATGATGATCCTCCTTTTTCTGTCGTAATACTGTGTTGGTTCGGGTTCCAGACTTCAGCATGCCTCAGCGAATCATCCCGGGGATTCTCTGTTCCACCCCAACGACCACCCCAACCAGGGTTTTTCGGGGTTATTTCAGGTTATTCAATGTTGTATATTATGGTCTAAATATTGCTCCGGATTGCACATGATTGTGCAGCATTTACGACCGACTCCGACTTCAAGTCCTGTTTCCCGCACCACGGAAACCCTTGCAGCGCAAGGGTTTCCGCTTCTTTTTGGACTTCGGTACCCCCACGGTACCCCCACTGGGTTTTTGGAGGTCTGGGTGTGGTTTGGGTATGGGTCACAGGGCATCAAGAAATTTTTGCATCCGGTCCGCACTCTCCCTCCTCATGGTTTCTGTCACATGGGCGTAACGGTCCAGCGTAAATGCCGCGGAATAGTGTCCGGCATTCTGCTGGACCGTTTTTATGTCATCCCCGGCCCGGAAGGCATTCACCACATAGGTGTGCCATTAGGGTATAATAATGACAAAACGGGAAACCCTTATGGCACAAGGGTTTTGAGCGATTCGGGCTGCTGAATTCAGTTCCTTTTCCACCGAAATGAAGGAAGCAGAAGTGAGGGTAAGGAGGGCCCATGTAAAACCAATGACAAAAAAGTTTCCCGTTTTCAGCGGGTAATAACCGCAGTAAGTGACGCCCCCAATCATCGAAGGGACGTCACTTTTTCAATCACAATTTCATAGCCTGCTGTGATGACCTTCACAGCATCAGAGGGCGATCAGAACGTTAATCATTCTGGTCGCCCTTTTTCTGTTTTTGGACTGAACAGGAGGAAAAGAAAATGGCAGTTATGCGCGTTGAGAAAAACAGCAACTATACCGTAATGGCAAAT
>JAFXMP010000187.1 GCA_017530275.1 Clostridia bacterium
CTGGACGAATCGGGCTACGACAAGGAAGAGCTGATGCGCCGGTTCGTGAAGACCGAATACGGCTTCTATCCCGACGCCTGGCCCATCGAGGTGCAGCACTGGTATGAACAGATGCTCAAGGCCGCGGGGTTGGACAAAGGCCCCCAGGTGAACGTACTGCCGGAGGGCGGCGAATACACCCAGGAGCAGATTTTGAAGATCGCCCAGGATTTCATTCATGAGAAATACGGCCCGGACGTGGATTTGGACGACCCGGACAAGTACCGGCGGTTCATGACTTATCGGGAATCCCAACTGGGCGCGGACATGCGATTCCGGCAATGGAACCTGACTTACGAGGCCCAGGATCTATACGGCACAGATTACAGCCTGGTGCTGGACAGCGCCGGGAACATCAAGAAGGAATACAGCGTGGAAGGGATTTTGGGCGCTACCTATCTGACGCGGGGGAAGTACATGATCGACCGGTTCGTGCGGGTGTACGGCGACCAGTTCGGTTTCATCAACTGGGACAGCGGCATCCTGCTGCAATATCAGGAGGCCATGCGGCATCGGCTGGAGAACGAAGAAAACGGGCATTTTCTCACCCAGGAATACCCCATTCTGGATATGACCTACCTGCTGCCGGACGAAACGGTGATGGCCAAGGAAGCGGCCGTCGAAAAGGCGAAGGAAGCCTGCGGAAAGCTGGATTACGAAACCCTGTACAGCAATTCCGCGGTGGCGGTGCTGATGGAAGCGGATGGAAAACCTGTCTGGAAAGTGACGCTGCAGCTGCACAGCGGCGGGTATGCCTATGCCCAGTTGGACGCGAAAACAGGAACGACGCTGATCACGGACGAGGCCCGCACCGCCCCTTATCCCGAATGGCGGAAGTACGTCACCGAGGAATACTGGCAGGAAAACAAGGTTCAGCCTGACTATGTTTACGATGGCCCGGCCCCGACCCCGGATGTCGTGACAGGCTGGCGCCTGCCCGCCTTCTGGGGAAATGTGGACGTGGCCCCGGAATGGTATTGGGACAGGCTCAACGCCACGGGCTACAGCGAAGAAACGGAAGACGAACTCTATTTCGGCTGGGCAGAGCAATACGGATATGATACCAATTTCTGGCCCCTGGAAGCCCAGGCCATCGAGATATTGACCCAGCTGGGCGACGACCCGGATTTCAAGAACATCAATTTCCCCGGCCTGCCGACAGGCGAGGACATTTCCCAGGAAGAAGCCCTGCGCATCGCCAAAGCCGCTTTCAAGGAGGAATACGCGGAAGCCCTGCCCGGCCTGGATGTGAGCGTTCTGAAAGGCGCGTTCTCCTTCTGGTTCGATTACACGTTTGCGGGGCACAATGCCTGGCAGGTGAATCTGTACCGGCCCGATGGCGTGTGCGTCGGCGCGGTGTGGATGGAAAGCAAACTGGGCGAGGTGTTCCAGCTGGAATGCTTCGAGGGAGAAACGGGGCTGCACACGCGGGAGGTTTCCTTTGCGGAGCCCAACGTCACCCCCGCGCCGCTGGCAAACGGCCGCCCCTGGATGTGGGGCATGGATTTCGCGCCCAAAGAATTCTGGGACAGGATGGATCAAATCGTGGACGTTGGGGCGTGACCGTAGATAACTTCGACCAGAAATACACGGAATGGCGGGCGCTGTACGGGGACGAACCGGCGCTCTGGCCCTATGAGTGCCTGCTGATGGAGCAGTTCTTCGTTTCCTACAACGCCGAAAACTGGACGGAGGAAAGGGTGATTTACCACACCCTGCCCCAGGAGGGCAAAATTACCCGGGAACAGGCCGTCGAAATCGCTTTCCGGGCCATCCACGAGGCGGGGGACGAACGGGTCGGCGCGGCCTGGATCGACAGCCTGAAACCCTGCGCCACCCTGGGCGTGAATGTCTGGGTGGACGCTGCCTATCAATCCGACGAACCCCTCTGGGTGGTCACGCTCCTTACCTGGGACGCGGAATACCACTATTGGGCTCAGCGGGCTTACGCCTACGTCACCGAGGACGGCGAAGTGGTTTTGGCTGATTTGGACCTGTACAGCAACGGTTGATCCTTGCATCAAAGAGCAGGACATTCCATCCCCGCTTTCATGGGGAGGAATGTCCTGTTTTTAGTGCCGGCATATGCCGCTGTATCGGACTTGGTTTCAGCTTTCATGAAGCGCACAAAACGCACCGCTTCCATGGACGTCTCGTGGGATAGGCCTTGCGTTTCCTGGCTTAAGGATCATCTGGTGTTTTGCGTCGCTCCTTCACAGTTCGCCCCCAACGTATCCCCCTATTGCTTGTCCACCCGGAAGATACCGCATTTCAGGTATTGGGTTTCCGGGGCGGCGGGCAGGATGGGGTGATCCCGTCCCTGGGTGCGGTATTCCACCTGGAACAGACTGATATGCGCATCCTTCGCGGCGGACAGCACCACGTCCTTGAATTGACCCGGCAGCATATGCTGGCTGCAGGAGCAGGTAATCAGGTATCCCCCATCCTTCACCAGCTTCATGCCCCGCAGGTTGATTTCCTTGTAGCCCCGGGCGGCGGCTTCCACCGCGGCGCGGGTCTTGGTAAAAGCAGGCGGGTCCAGGATCACCACGTCGTACTGTTCCCCCACGACGCATTGCTCCTTGAGATAATCAAAGGCGTTGGCGGCCACAAAGCGCACGTTGTCAAAGCCGTTCAGGGCGGCGTTTTCCCGGGCGCATTGGCAGGCGAATTCGGAAATATCCACCCCCGTTACTTCCTTTGCGCCGTATTTTGCGGCGTGGAGAGCAAAGGAACCGGTGTGAGTGAAGCAGTCCAGCACCCGCGCGCCTTTGACGAAGGGCGCGATAGCGGCGCGGTTTTCCTTCTGGTCCAGGAAAAAGCCGGTCTTCTGGCCGTTTTTCACGTCCACCCAGAATTTGACGCCGTTTTCCTCCATCTGCACCCGGTCCGGCACCGTGCCGCGCAGCACGCCCGTCACCTGCTCAAGGCCCTCCAGCTCCCGCACCGGCACGTCGCCCCGCTCGTAAATGCCCTGGGGGTGCATTTCGTCCATCAGCGCGTCGCAGATCACGTCCTTGTACTGCTCCATGCCCAGGCACAGGCACTGCATCACCAGCACGTCCCCGAAGCTGTCCACAATCACGGCGGGCAGGCCGTCGCTCTCCGCGAAGATCAGGCGGCAGGAGCGCAAATCGGCAAATTTCCGCCGGTAGTCCACCGCCAGACGCACCCGGCCCCGGATAAAAGATTCATCGATAGGCTCGTCCCGATGGGACAAAACTCGCAAAGCGATCTGAGAAGCCGGATTATACACCGCCATGGCCAGAAAGCGCCCGTTGCTGGCCGTCACCCGCACGGTGTCCCCCGGCTGGGGTTCGCCCCTGGTCCGGGCAATATCGCTGCGGAAGATCCAGGGATGGCCCGTAAACACCCGCTTTTCCTTGCCGGGCAAAAGAATGATATCCGCCATGATGTTTTTTCTCCTTATGTCAGTTTTAGGACCGCCACAATCTCGTCCCCGTCCCATTCTCCGTTTTCCGCGAAACCGAACGCATGATACAGGGCCTTGGCCCGTTCGTTTTCCGGCTCAAAGGATACCCAGCAGAAGCCCGCCGGGCCGCAGGGGAAGGTTTTGACAAAATCCAACGCCAGCTGAACGGCCTGTTTTCCATAGCCCCGGCCCTGATATTTTTCATCGATCATCAGCCGCCACAGGCTGTAATTGCCCTGATTGACGGACGGCTCGCCCTCCCAGCGGTCCTCTTCCGTGCCGAAGCCGATCATGAGAAAACCCGCCGGCGTATCCCCATCGAAAATCCCAAAGGGGAAAGCATACCCACCCACTGAAAGAGCCAGATAGGCTTCGATGACGCTTTGGGTGTTGTCCGCAACAAAATCGCTTTGATCGGGCTGCACGCGCAGCTTGAGCAAATCCCACACATTATCATGGTTCACTTTTTCCAGCCGTACCGCCATCGTCACGCCTCCCCATGCAGCAACTGCTGTTTGGTGTACTGCAGCGTATACAGTTGATAATACATGCCCTTTTGATGCAGCAGCTCCTGGTGGGTGCCCATTTCCCGGATTATGCCGTTTGAAAGCACGATGATATTATCTGCATGCTGGATGGTGCTTAAGCGGTGGGCCACGATGAGCATAGTGCCGATGTTCTTGATTTTTTCCAAGGAATCCTGAATGAGCAGCTCCGTTTCCGTATCGATATTGGCGGTGGCTTCGTCGAGGATGATCACGGAGGGCTTGTGGATGATGGTGCGGGCGAAGGAGAGCAACTGGCGCTGCCCGGCGGAGAAATTGTTGCCCCGCTCCCGCACCGGCTCGTCCAGGCCCTTTTCCAATCGGTTGATGAAGGAATCGGCGTTCACGTACCGGCAGGCTTCCATCACTTCTTCGTCGGACACGCCCTCCAGGCGCAGCAGGATGTTGCTGCGGATATCGCCGGAAAAGAGAAACACATCCTGGAGCATTTGGCCAAAGTGGCGGCGCAGGGAAGCGATCTTGATCTTTTTGATGTCGACGCCGTCGATCAGGATGCGTCCCCTCTGAATGTCGTAATTCCGGCAAATCAGGGACAGGATGGTTGTTTTGCCGCTGCCGGTGGCCCCCACGAAGGCCACGGTCTGCCGGGGCAGGATATGGAAGGATACGCCCTTCAATACCCATTCATCCGGCTTGTAAGCGAACCACACATCCTGAAACTCGATTTCACCCTTGATTTCGTTCAATTCAATGGCGTCCGGCTCGTCCGTCACCTGGGGCGCCATATCCATGATGGTGAAGATTTTCTCCGCGCTGGCGAAGGAGCGCTGCAGCTGGTCAAACTGCTCCGCCAGGGTCTGGATGGGGTTGAAGAACTTGGAAATGTACATGTAGAAGGTGACCAGGATGCCGGAGGTGACAGTCTGGCCCAAAAACTGGGTATTCTGGATATAGCCCCTGCCGCCCAGGTACAGCAGGCACATGACCGAAGAGATGTAGAGCATGTACACCAGGGGCCGGAAGATGCCGAACACCATCATGCGGGCCTGCTTGGCGTTCCGAAGGTTCTTGCTCCTTTCCAGAAAATCGGTCATTTTCTTATCTTCCCGGTTGAAGATTTGGGTGATCTTGATGCCGGACAGGTTTTCGGAAAGATAAGTGTTCAGGTCCGTGGTGGCGTCGTTCACCCGGCGGTATACCTTGCGGGAAAACTTGCGGAACAGCACCGTGAACAGCACCACGAAGGGAACGAAGCACAGCACCATGAGCGTGAGCGCGTAATTGAGCAGCAGCATGGCTCCCAGGACCCCGAAAATCACCATCACGTTTTTCGCCATGGTGACCAGGATATTGGTGAACATGTAGGAAATGGCGTTGGGATCGTTGCTCACGCGGGTGACCAGCTTGCCCACGGGCAGATTGTTCAGTTGTTCATGGGACAGGGATTCGATGTGGGTGAACACATCCTGCCGGATGGCGGATAAAATTTTCTGGCCTGTTTTCTGCAAAATCATGGCCTGGGTATAGGTGCAGATCAGGCTGACAATCAGGATGCCCGCATACACCGCCACCACGGAAAACAGATAGGACAATTCAAACTGCCCTTTCACCGTTTCCTCGATGTGGCCCACCAGCAGGGGCGACACGATATCATATGCAATGGAAATCAGCATCACCAGGAAAACCACGATGAACTGCTTTTTATACGGAACGGCGTAACGCAGGAGACGCTTCACGATTTCCCGGTCGTCCATATGCCGCTCGAAACCCATGGACTCCTTCTTGTTTTTTTCCAGGGCGTAGGCCGCCAGGAAAAACGCGGAGAACAGGCCAATGATGGCCCCGACGATCAGGATGGGCAGGTATTCATTCATTGTCCTGCCCCCCTTCCTCTTCCAGCTTTTGCAGTTCCACCATTTTACGGTAGGCCGGGCAGTTTGCGTACAGCTCCTCGTGGGTGCCCGCGGCGATCAGTCTGCCCTGGTCGATGAACAAAATCCGGTCCATCTTTTCGATGGTGGAAATGCGGTGGGCAATGAGAATGGTGGTTTTGCCCTGCCGGTTGCGGTTCAATGCATTCAGAATGTTCTTTTCCGTTTTGGTGTCCACGGCGGACACGGAATCATCCAAAATCAGGATGGGCGCGTTCCGCATCAGCGCCCGGGCGATGGAAATGCGCTGCTTCTGCCCGCCGGACACGGTGACGCCCCGCTCGCCCAGCACAGTATCATAGCCCTGCTGGAATTCGGCAATGTCGTCGTGTACGTCGGCCATGCGCGCCGCCGCGGTTACCGCTTCCCGGCTGTCGTCTTCCACGCCGAAGGCGATGTTGTGATCGATGGTATCGGAAAACAGGAAATTGTCCTGGGGCACATAGGCGCAGCCCGCCCGCAGGGAGCGGATGGAAATATCGTTCACGTCCCGGCCGTCAATGAACAGCGTGCCGTCCGGCACGTTGTAGGTGCGCAAAATCAAATCAACTAAGGTGGTTTTGCCGCAGCCCGTTTTGCCCACCAGGCCCACGCTCTGCCCCGCCCGGATATGGAAGGATATGTCCTGGAGGGCATCAAATTCCCCGTCGGGATAGCGGAAGGTGAGATGGCGGAATTCGATATCGCCTTTCACGTGTTCCAGGTCCGTGACGCCTTGCCGGTCCTTCACGGCGGGCGCGGCGTCCAGCAGCTCGCTGATGCGGTTCAGGCTGGCCCGGCCCCGGCTGGTCATATCGATCAGCTCGGAAATCGCCATGATGGGCCACACCGTGGAGGTGAAGTAGCCGATGAATTCCACCAATTGTCCAGCGTTGAAGGCGCCCCGATAGACCAGATACCCGCCGTAGCCCAAAATAATGCAGATGACGCTTTCCACGAACAGCGTCACCAGGATGCGAAGCAGCACGGCGGCCTGGGTATGGTCCACGTTGGCCTTTTCGTTTTCCAGGTTCAGCTTTTTGAAGGCCCACAGCTCTTTTGCTTCCTTCACGAACGCCTTGATCACCGCGATGCCGGAAAAGCTTTCCTGGGCAAAATCGCTGAGGCTGGAAAAGGCTTTCTGCCGGATATCCCATTTTTTCATCATGTACCGGCCCACCACCGTGCTGACCGCCATGAGCAGCGCCATGGGGATCATGGACAGCAGCGCCAGCGCCCAGCTCATGCGCCACATTTTGGCCACGGCCATCACGCCCAGCAGCAGCGCGTCGAAAAACATGAGGATGCCCACGCCGAAGCATTCCTGCACCGTGTCCAAATCGTTGGTAAACAGGCTCATGAGGCTGCCTACCTTGTTTACCTGGTAGTATTCCCGGCTCAAATGCCGGGCGTTGTCGAACATGGCGTTCCGAAGGTCCGCTTCCAATCGGATCGCCGAACCGAACAGCATCACCCGCCAGAAAAACCGGCCGAACGCCAGCGCTAAGATCACCCACACCATAGGCATGCAAATGCGGTCCAGCAAAAAGGCCATGTCAAAGGGCGTCTGCACGTCGTCCACCACCACATAGCCCTGGTTCATTCCGTTCACGATCATTTGATACAGGCCGGGAATGATCAGCTGCAGGTATTCCACCGCCGCTAAGGTCAAAACACCCAACAGCAGGAAAACGCCGTATTTCAGATAATACCGGTTGATGTGTTTTCCGAAGATCATGCCATGCATTCTCCTTCGTTTCTTTAAAACCTTCAATGATCAAGGCGAGAATCGTTTCTCATTATAAACTGCATGCCGGAATATGACAAGCTTTTCTGTCAAAACTCCGCTTTCTTCACCGGCCGGGGACGGCGGATAAAGCGGACGCGGCGGGGAAGTTCCTCGGGCGCAGAGGAATCCTGTTCCAAGGCGCTGAACGCGGAAAGAAGCGTAAAATTCATGGCGGCGTCCAAAGCGAACCGTTCCATCAAGGCGCTGAGCAGAAACACGCCCATGGTGATCAGCAGCACATACTGTTTCTTTTGTACCTGCACCTGCATGGAACGCGCAAACAGCCAGAACATGATCACAGTAGCCACGACGCCCTGGCTGATCACCAGATACAAATAAGCGGAATCCAGGATCACCGCTTCCTGATTGGTCAGCAGCGCGGTCCGCAGGCTTCTAAACTCGATGAACGAACCGAATAAATGAAGCCCCTTCTGCTCATACAGGGCCGAAGCGTTGACAAAGCGGTTTAAGGCACTCAAAAGAGCACTGATATCCGAATCGTTCTGCATCCCGAGCCGCTCAAACACCATTTCACTGTTCAGCATCAGCCACACTGAGCCAGCCAAAAGCAGAGCAAATCCCAGGCGGATGATCTTGACAGCGCCGCGGGCGTGAAACCTATTCAAAAGATCATACAGGATCAGCGACAGGCAATAGGCCAGGGCGATCACCAAGGCTGTACGGGAAATCGTGTAGAAATAGACAAGGAACGAGACCGCCAGCACCGTCAGGATCAGGATGGACCGATTCTGCCACCGGTGCAGATAAGCCCATGAAAACAGCAGGACCATCACTGCGGACGCGAAGCTGTTGGGATGGGCCATGCCCATGGAATAGCCAAGGCTGTACTCCAAATTCATGGTACTTCGTTTGGTAAACCCGATCACTTGCGCCAGGATCAGCAGGATCAACGCGCAAAGGGCGGTTCTGTAGAAGACCCGGATGATCCGGGCATAGGGAATATTCCGGGCCAGCAGGATAAAAGCGGCGGAATAAATCAGTCCGGTTTCCCTGGTGATCACGGCGGAAACCGCAAGGAGGCCCAGCACCAGGAGCACCATCAGGTGAAATAAGCTCCTGTGCGTCCGCACGTCCCATAAAAAACTGACCATGAGCAGCAGGATCACCAATGCGTCCAGCAGCAGCGTGCCCATCCCCACCAAAGGAAGAAAAGCATCCTGCCAATCGATCCCTTTGAGCAAGGTCCGTTCTATGACGGTGATCATCAGCGCCGCCAGATAGGCGTGTTCCCGAATCACCAGATCCACCTTGAGCTGCACAGGTCTTTTCCTCCTTTCGTCATGATTTCAGGTTTCAGCGCGCTTGAGGATCGCCCGGATCAAGGGCAGCGCGCTGCGAAAACAGGCGGTTTTTGCGTAGCAAAGGAAATAGATCAGATTAGGCGCCACAAGGCACAAAAGGAGCCTTGCAGCCAGTCCGCCAAGGCCTTCCCAGGGCAGCAGGGAGGCAATGAAACAGGTGATGCAGCAAGCCGCTGCCGTCACCAAAGCGTAAAACGCTTGGGCGCCAAGGTATCCTGGCAGATGCCGAACGCCAAAATAATCCTTGAACAAGATCCAAGCGCTCCATGGAAAACCCACCAGCAAAATGGAAACTGCCGTGGCCAGGATCACGCCCACCACCCCAAAGGAGCGCACCAGCAGCCAGTTAAAAAGCACATTGCACAGCGATTCCGTCAAGGCTCGCACCCTGTCCTTCCACCAGATACCCCGGGCGTCGGCATATTGGCTTTTGATGTCGCCCATGGTCCAGACATAAAAGTAGACGCAGAAGGCAATCACCGCTTCACTGCCGAACATCCTGTTTTCCCCCATCCAAAGGCGCATGAAGGGCTGGTACAGCACAAGCAGGCACACCGTGCAGAAGCCGCACACCCATTCATACAGGAAGGTCAGGTTCTTCAGGTCCCGCAGATTCTTTTCTGGGCTCTCCACCGCCACGCTGTTGCCAACCCCGGCGCTCATGCCCTGGGTCAGAGCGTCCAGCAGACCGCGGACGGAATAAAGGATGTAGTAGTAATTGCCGTAAATACCCACCGGGGAAAGCCCCAGGAAAGCGGAGATAAAAATGCTGTCAAAAGCGTTCCTCGTGCTGCCGCAGACCCGGTGGATGAATAAGCCTTTGACTTTTTCCGCGATATCCCGCCTTTTCTCCGCCGCAATGCTTCCCCGGCAGCGGAAATCGGGATACGAGCGCTGTGCGCAATAAGCGCAGACCAGGCCGTCCATTAGGGTACATAAAGGCAGCATCACCACATACAGCGCATAGCTTCGGGCCAGCTGCAGCGCGGCCAGCTGCGCCGCGCAGCATATCAGCCTCGCCGCCATGGCGGATTTACTGATCACTTCGTGATGGTGCACCGCGGAAAGCAGGGCCCGGCACTCCGGGTATACGAAAAAACTCACGCAGGAATTGGCAAGGTATACCATATACACCGCGCCAAGGTTCAGCCCCGGCGGACGGTCCCCTTTCACCAGAAGATGCAGAAAAGGCGCCGCCAGCAGCCCCGCCCCCATAATTCCAAAGCCGATGAGGCGGTAAGCTTTTCGGTAAAAGCCCATCAGCGCGCACACGGCATCCCCGTCATTTTCCGCCAGGGGCTTGTACATACTGAATACAATGGCGTTGGACAGGCCCATTTCCGCAAGGCTCAGCAATTGCAGGATGGAGGAAAACAAGCCGCCCACGCCGCCGTAGGGGAGGCCCATGGTGTTGATGAGCACGGTGCGGACCAGAAAGGGCAGCAGCAGCGCAAGCAGCTTTTCCATTAACCCCCATACGGCGTTTCGGCGGGTATTGCGCACTCGTTCATACTTCACGCCGGGCTTCCTCCTGCATCCATTTCCATACGGTCATGCGCCCGTCTGCACAGCAATCCAGGTATTTGTCCTTGTAGGACAGCTTGTGCAGGCGGTTTGCCCGTAAAACCGGTTCCAACTTCTGGGGCGAATATGCTTCGTTCCGCATATTGTACAGATCAAAAACGCGCTCATTGTTCACCGGCACGCTGTCGATCTCCCGCCGCACAGCCGGGATCAGGCGGTACGCCGCGTCGATCATTTCATCCAGCAGGTAATAATCCGGCACGTCAGCGTATTTGCGCCAGTATGTCCTGTATGCGTCCGTCAGAAAAGTCATGAGCGGATCGCCGGGGCGGCAGCACATGAGATAACAGGCCCACCGGCCCGCCGGGATCATGGCCCGCAGATTTTCGGGATAGGTGGCTTTCCGCACGGTATAAAAATCTCCTGCCAAACTGTCCCGGTCCAAAGGAGCCGTCATGTACACGGCGGCGTCGATCCACAGGCCGCCATGGAGGCGCAGCAATGTGCAGCGCAGCACATCGGATAAATGGGTCAGGCTCATTTCACCTTTTTCGTACCGGGAAAGCACCATCGGGTCAAGCTCTATATACGCTTCATAGCTTTCTTCGGTCAACAGATGATAAGCGTAATCCGGCCCGCTGAAATACTTTTTCTGGCTTTCCAGGGCCAGCTTCACGCAGGGCGGCGCGCTTTCTTCCCCGTCCCACCACAGGGTCCACACCGGCAGGGGGTCTTCCTCCCTCTTCGGCTCTGGCAAAGCGCGGGCCGCTTGGGCCGCTTCTTTGAGTTCCCCGTCCAGGAACCGCCGGATGGCCCCATGATAAAAACGCGTGTGCCAGCCGGTAAAAATATCCGCCGCCGCGGCAAAAGCCCACTGCCGGGCCCGACGTTTTCCGAATACCGCTTTCTTGCGTTGGAAGCAGTGAATCTGCTCCGCCTGAAACAGAGCATTCAAAGCCTGTCGGGCTTTCCTTGCCGCCCGCACGGGCAAGGCCGCAGCGTTCCACAGCGCAGTCTTTTCATCCCGCTGCTTTTTCGCCGCCTCCCGCAATCGGATATAAGGCGCGTACAGCCCGGCCTTCATGAGCCGCATTTCGACTTTGGCTTCGGGGTCGTCCAATTCCGCCGCCAAGCACAGGCAATCTTCAAATCCTTTGTTTCCCGCCAGGCATGCCCGCCGGGCGTCCAGCCGCAGCCTGCCGGATAGCGCCGTTTTGACAGGGGATGGATCGGTGAAAAGCTCCGGGTGCTTTTCCCGCAAAAGCCGGATGGCCCGCGTCAGTTTTTCCGGGTCAGCGCTGACAGAATCTCCGCCCGGCCGGTAATCCACCAGCGGCCGGTCCAGATAAAAGAGGGAATACCGCTTCCGCAGCCTGCCAAGCATTTCAAATTCCTGAAGCCTCGGCATATCCGGGTCAAAGGGACAGACCAGAAACGCTTCCCGCAAGCCCAGCAGCGTTTGGGTGCCCACGCCCAGCAGGGAATCTTCCGGCTGGATGAAACCCGGATGGAGGCAAGGGGGAAAGAGGTACGCGCTCCCGTCCACCTCCCGCCACATCATCTGGCAAAACGCCACGTCAGCGCCTGTTTCCCGAAGGCATTGCAGTTGAAGGCGAAGCTTTTCCGGCTGCCAAAGATCGTCGCTGTCCTGAAAAGCTACGTATTTCCCCTGCGCAAGGGAAACACCCCGGTTCCTGGCCCGGCAAGCCCCGACATGGTCCTGACTGACAACGCGCAGTCGGGAATCACCAATCTGGGCCAGTGCGGATAAGGTATCATCGGTGGAACCGTCGTCCACCACGATCAGCTCCAGGTCTCCTTCCGTCTGGGCAAGCACGCTCAAAGCGGCCTGCTTCACTCGTCCCACCCGGTTATAGGTGGGAATGATCACCGAAACCAGGGGGCCTTCGCGTTCGTTCATCCGTTCTGCTCCGCCTTTCGCAAAGCGTTTTTCAGCGCCTTCAAATAAGCGTCATGACGCCTTTCGTCCGGCTCCAAATACGCCCCTTCTCCCCACTCGTTCCAGGCGTTCAGGAACACCAGGGGCAAAGAATTCTCCCGCAAAATCTTTTCGCACAGGAGGATCATGTACCGCCCGAATTTTTCCGGCGACGCGCCCAGCAGCATATAACCCGATGAGGTGCGAGGCGTGTTGTCCCAGTCCGGGCAGGCGCAGGCTGCCATGCGGGGATCAGCTGGCAGGGAAAGGGTGGTTTCCCACAGGGCGTCGTAATCCAGCCGGATTTGCTTTTTCTTTCCAGCCAGCCGCCTTTTGATCTTCTGCGGCAAAGGCGCGTTTTTCCCCTGCCACGCCATGCTGAAAAAGGGCTGGAAACGGATCTGATAATCAAAGCCCATGGGATCATAGGCAGGAGAAAAGAACCAGGAGGGGCTTTGGATCATCAGGCACAGGCCGGGAAAACCCGCTTTTCTTGCGGCTTCCTGCCAGCAGTCCAGCATCGACAGCAGGCATGGAATCTCCTCCGGTTTGTAGATCAGCAAAAGGGGACGCCCATCCAGGGTGATATAGCGGCTGTCCCGGAAAAAGGGCAGGAGGTATTCCCAATGGGCCCGCCATTCCTCTGGTCCGCCGTAATCCTGGCGGACGATCACCTCATTTTTCCCGCCGTCCCACCGGCGGGTCCAATTCTCGTTGGCCCAGGAAAAACAAAAGGGGATGCGCGTTTCAGGATCATGGAGCATCATCTCCGCCGGTTTTTCCAGCAGACGCTTGCCGCCCGCGAACCAGTAATGGTAATAGCAAAAGCCGAAAATGCCGTTATTGAGCGCTAATTCCGCCTGCCAGCGCCGCACGTCCGGGTCAGTGAGCGTATAGTAATTCCCGTTTTCCGGGATGCGGGGCTGATCGTGCCCCTCAAACAGGGGCCGGGCCTTGCGCACGTTCTCCCATTCAGTGAACCCTTCGCCCCAGGCCCGGTCGTTTTCCGGGATGGAATGGAATTGGGGCAGATAAAAGGCGATGGCCTTCACGCCCTTGCCCTCTCGGATTTCCGCCACGCCGCTCCCCCTCATTCCTGCAATACGCGCTTCAAAGCATCCAAAAATCCCTTGCCGAACCGCCTGTCCGGCTCCATATACGCACCTTCGCCCCACTCATTCCAGGAATTGAGGAACACGATGCGTCTTTCCTGGGGCTTGTCCTTTATACATTCCAGGCACAGCCGGGCCGCTTCCTCGAAATCCCGGGGGTTGCGGCCCGCGTACACGATGGCCTGCCGCCCGGATCGGGGCGACCGGTCCCAGCCCGCCAGCAGTTGGGGATACACGTCCACTCGCCTGTCGGCAGGGGTGTAAAAATGACGCACGATATCGCCGTAATGGTATTTTTCCAGCAGCAAGCCGGACCGCAGCCGCCGCGCGGCTCCGTAAACCGCCTTGTGGAGCGCGCCTCCGGCTTTCAGCTCGGCGTATTTATAATTGGTGGACATCACTGCGTCAAAACCCATGGCCCGCACCCGGTCAAAGTCCTCTCCAGCCAGCTTGTCAGGCCGCAGCATATCCTTGAAGCGCAGTTCCGGCAGGGATGCGCACAGCCCCACGAAATGGAAGCCGCCCAGGCCCGCCTGACGGGCAAGCTCGTTCCATCGGTCCATCCATTCCCGGGGCCGGGGTAGAGCCATCGGATCAAACACCAGAAACAGCAGCCTGCCTTCCACCCGGATATACCGTTTGTCCCGGAAACAGGGAAGCAGCCGGTAAAAATGCCGGATCTCGTCTTCCCCGCCCGGATAGGTCTGCTCAAAAATCATTTCCGGCTTGGTTTGGCCTTGATCCCGCTGCCAGGAGCCGGTGGTCCAATGGTGATTGGCCCAGCCTACGCAGAAGGGAAAATCCGGTTCGCCCAGCCGTACCACTTCGTCCAGGGGCAGGGTCAGGGTTTCCCTGCCGCCGCCAAACCAGTAATGCCAGTAACAAAAGCCTTCGACGCCTGCCCGCCAGGCCAGCTCCGCCTGGGCCGCCCGAACAGCGGCATCCCGCAGGTCATAAAAACCCAGGTCCGCGGGCAGACAGGGCTGATCATGGCCCCGGAACAGCGGTTTTGCCCGCTTTACATTGTCCCATTCCGTAAAGCCCTTGCCCCAATACCGGTCATTGGTCTCGGTGGGATGGAATTGGGGCAGGTAGAGAGCAATGACCCGCGCTTTTCTTTCTGACATGGCTGCGCTCCTTACAGAGAAAAGCCCAGGCTGCGGTACACTTCGCCCAGCTTTTCCGTGAAGCGCTGGGCCGTGTGCCGCTCCGAATACAGGCGCAGGGAATCGTCGGACATGCTTTTCCATTCGGCGTCTGACGCCGCGAGCACCGCTTGCATGGCAGAGCGGAGCCCCTCCGTATCGCCCGGGGTTGTGAGCACGCCGTTGCTTTGGATCATTTCAGGAAGGCCGCCAATGCGGGAGCCGATCAGCGGCCGGCCGCACCGCAGCGCTTCGATGGCGGCGTACGGCCCGTTTTCGTACCATTCGGATGGCAGTACAAGGGCGCTGGACCCGCAGATTTCGTCCATCAGCTTTGGACCCCGCAGAAAACCCAGCAGCCGCACATTGCGCAGGGATTGGTTTCTCAAGCTGCTTTTGATTTCTTCCTCCATCGCGCCTGCTCCGGCGATGTGCAGGGAAATGTCCGTTCCTTCCACGGCTCGAAGCAGGGTGCGCAGCCCCTTTTCCTGGGAAAGCCGCCCTGCATACAGGATGTACGGCGTCTTTTTCTCCCGCGCAGCTTCCTTCAAAGGCGGCAGATTCAGAAAATTGGGGATATGTACCAACCGTTCCGGCGCGTAGCCGGCTTTCAAAAAGATTTGACGGTAAAATTCGCTGGGCAGGATCAGACATTGCATCACGTCGTAAATGCCACGGCCGCGGTGCAGCTTGTTCTCAAAAGCGGACAGGGCGCTTTTCGCAAAAGAATCCATCACGCACCGGTTCCGCACGCATGAAAAAACCTGACCGTTCAGGCAGGCTTCGCACGGTGTTCCATGGCGCGTCATTTTATAATTGGGGCACAAAAGCTGCAAATCATGGGCCGTATAAACCGCCGGAAGGCGGCGCTTTTTGATTATGTCCAGAATGGAAGGAGAAATCTGATGGCTGAACATGTGCAGGTGGATCAGGTCGGGCTTGGTATCGCTTACCAGGTGCTCGAATTTCCTTTTTGCTTCCGGGGAATAAACAAAATTCCGGGCCATCACAAGCTTCCGTCCAAGGCTGCTGCGGGCATGATAATCCACATTGCTGATAAAATAACCGCTGTAGGGAGATGGCGCGTTCCTTTCGTCCGCCATGGAAAAATCAATGACGGTGTGGCCGCGCTGTTCCAGCAGCCGCTTCAAGGAAAAATAATAGGTTTCGCTGCCGCCCACGATGTAGTGGAACTTGTTCACCATCAGCACCCGCATCTTATGCTCCCTAACATCTTATGTATTCTTGTCTGGCCTAAAGCGTCTCTTTCACGCTTGGCTTAGTAATATGCCGCCAGGCTTCGCACTTCCTCCGCCGTCAGTTCGCGCCACTTTCCCCGGGGCAAATCGCCCAGGTCCAGGGGACCGAAGCGTACCCGGCGCAATTGCAGCACCCGGTGTCCCGTTTCCTCAAACATGCGGCGCACCTGCCGGTTTCTTCCTTCGTGAATGGTCACCAGTACCACCGTGGCCAGGGCTTCCAGCTTGATGACCCGCACCTTGGCCGGGGCGGTTTTATGATCGTCCAGCAGGATACCGGAGCGAAGAGAGCGCACCTCGTCCATGCTGACGCTGCCCTCCACCCTGGCCAAATAGGTCTTATCCACTTGATGGGAGGGATGCAGCATGCGTTCCGTCAGCGTGCCGTCGTTGGTGAGCAGCAGCAGGCCTTCACTGTCGTAATCCAGCCTGCCCACGGGGTACAGCCGCACGGGATAATCCCGAAAGTGATCCAGCACGCACTTGCGGCCCCCGGGATCGGATACGGTGGTCACTTCCCCGGCGGGTTTATGGTACATGATATACCGTTTTTCCGTTTCGGGATGGATCATTTGCCCGTCCAGGCGGACTTCGTCGCCTTCCTCCACCTGCGTGCCCATTTCCGTGATCCTTACGCCGTTCACCGTCACGCGGCCCTGGGCGATCATTTCTTCCGCTTTCCGGCGGCTGGCTACACCGCACTCCGCCATATATTTTTGCAGTCGCATCCTGTGCCCCCCAGTGTCCCGGCCCAGCCGGAACGGTTTTGTTTATTTCTTTTTTCATATTAATGAATATATCGTACAAAGTCAATAAAAAAGTATAAAAAAAGCGGGAATCCATACGGATCGGATGGAATTCCTGCTTTATCTTATTTTCCGCAGCGCAGCCAGCCAGCACGCAGCCCCCGTACCCGCCCATAAATACAGCCACAAGGGCGGACTGGCGGCTGGTTCATTGGCCTGCGGCAAGGGGCCAGACGTGGAGGACGCGCCAGGCCCCGTATCGAAAGGAGCGTTCCGGCACAGCTTCCGCCGCAATCAGGGGCACGGTGGTGAGCACCTGGCCCTGGTCTGTGAGCCAGGCTGTGCCGATCACCTGGCCCTTTTCCACCCCTGCGGGCAGGGAAGAAGGCAGGTCCAGCAGCAGATCGGGCCAGGCGGTATCGGGAACCGGGGCGGAAACGTCGCCCTGGGCCACCACGCGCACGGTGTCCCGCACGCCGCCGGCGACCGGGATTTCCCTTACCGTTTCCCCTGCGCTTAATACTGTGACCATCTGCCAATTATCAAAGCCCTTGTCCAGCAGCGCCGCCGCCTCGTCGAACCAGTCCGGACAGTTCAGCACCACGCCGATCAGCTCCAGCCCGTCCCGTTCGGCGGCAAAGACCAGGCAGCGGCCCGCCGCCTTGGTGTAGCCCGTTTTCACGCCCAAGGCCCCGGCATAGGTGGACAGCAGCTTGTTTTTATTGGTCAGCACCCGGTCGTATTCGTGATCCGCCCAGGGCAAGGACGCCCGCTGGGTGCTCACGATCTCCCGAAAGGAGGGGTTCTGCATGGCCTCCCGGGTGATCAGGGCCAGGTCCCAAGCGGTGGTGTGGTGGCCGTCGGCGGGCAGACCGTGGGGGGTGGTGAACATCGTGTTTTCACAGCCGATTTCCGACGCCCGGTCTGTCATCATGCGGCAGAAACCGTCGATGGAGCCGCCGATATGCTCGGCGATGGCTACCGCAGCGTCGTTGCCGCTGGCCAGCATGAGGCCGTAGAGCATTTGTTCCAGGGTCAGCTGCTCCCCCAGGCCCAAATAAATGCTGGTGCCCGGAACACCGTAGGCGTTTTTCCCGGCGGTGACGGGATCGGAGAGGTCCCCGTTTTCCAGGGCCACCAGGGCCGTCATGATCTTGGTGGTGGAGGCCATGGGCAGGGCTTCGTGGGCATTGCTTTCATACAGCACCCGCCCGGTTTTCGCCTCGATCAGGATTTCCGACCGTGCCTCCCCCTGCGCCGCGGCGGGCAGCAGGAGCAGCAGTACAAACAGAAGGGACAGCGCTTTTTTCATACCTTTGTCACATCCTGCGCCGCTTCTTCTTTCTTGGGGATCAGGGCTTTGATATCCTCCAAGAGCTGCGGCGCGCAGTTCACCGCCCGCTCCCAGGCGGTCAAATGCTGGGCGGGCAGCACCTTCACCCCGTCCGGCCCCACCACAAGGAAGCCCACCGGCTGCACCGACACCCCCGCGCCGCCGCCTCCGGCAAAGGGCGTGTCCGTTTCCGGCAGCTTGTTCAGGTCATATTCCCCGCCGCCCGCCAAAAAGCCGAAGCTGACCCGGGAAACGGGAATGATGGTAGGCCCGTTCACCGTGGGGATCGGTTCCCCGATCACCGTGTTCACATCCACCATGTCCTTGATGTTTTCCAGGGTGGTCTGCATTAAATCGCCGATGGGATGATCCATGGTAACACCTCCACAATTTTGATGGGAAGACGCACAGAGTTGAGAGTGGAGAGTTGAGAGTGGAGATAATAGCTGATATGTCCGGATCCCTGAACGCGCAGACTATATCATCTCAACTCTCAACTCCCAACTCTCAACTCTGGCTTTCCCCTCTTTTCCATATAAGCCACGCCACAACCAGTATGCCCAACCGGCTTTCCGCTATGCATACGGCGCGGAGGGCCGTTGTCCCGTTCAGGCAGGGTACACATTGAAAGCGCAGGAAGGGCAAAGCGTTGCCCACAGCCCGGAGTGCTCCCGCGCCCAGGGCCAGGGCCGCCGCGTCACCGCCGCCTAAGCGAAGGGCAACATTCAAGGTATTCACCCGCACCAGTTTCTTTAGGTCTGCCCCGTTCCCGTTGGATTTCAGCATCAGGCCCAGCAATTGCAGCATCTTTTTCCCATTTCCCTTGGATTTCGGCAGGGGCAGGCTTTTCCCCCGGAACGACAGCCGCAGCCGCAGTGTTCCGGAAGCGCTTCGTCCCGTAGAAAAATCCACCTGATCCCGCAGGCCCCAGATCATCAGGCCCACAGCGCCCCTCAGCCCGTTTTCATTCCAAGCGATCCGCACCCCCGCCCGCACCGGAGATATGAGCAAAATAAACAGCGCAAGCGCTATCCATGCCATGCCATTCGCCCTCCCGACAGGCTTATTCTGCCAAGTAAAGAGGAAAATATGTCCGAAAAAAACTGGCCGGACGCCATTTTTTCAGCGTCCGGTCAATTCTTTTTCAACAGTGTATTGATTACCGTGTCCACGCATTTTTGTTCCGATGGCTTTAAGGCGCGGTACTTTTGAAGCAGAAGGTGTTCCTGTTGGCTGATGGACGTGCTGATAAAATGGGACGGATCATCGTCGGTCAGTTCCCTGCCCACCAGGAAATCTATGGACGTATGGAAATAATCGGCTATGGCTGACAGCGTGTAAATATCCGGCTCCACAGCTTGGTTTTCATATTGATTGATGGATTGCTGGCTCACGCCCAGGAAGTCTGCCAGCACCTGCTGGCTGATCCCAGCTTTTTTTCGCATGGCCTTGAGATTGGGAAGCATTGAATCACCTCAATTATTTTTAACAATTCTTCCTTGTATTTTGAAAAAATAAAATTGTATTGACAAACATTTTTTGTTAATGTAAAATGAATTTGATTCAGGGATTGGAATAAAACTGGTCAGCAATAAAGTGGAAGAAGACCGATTAAGGAGGGGGTGCATACATGTCCAAGAAAATCATTTGCCTTCTGCTGTGTATTGTGCTGATGATTCTGGCTTTGCCCGCACTGGCGGCAACAGGGACGGGAAATACTTCACTCTATAACGTGATCGACTTCAAATTCCACCATTACGAACGCGGGATCGGCTACGGGAATTGTCCCGTATATACGGCGCCCAGCACGAGGGCTTATCGCTGCGCGAATGGAAAAGCGTCCGTGGACACGAATTCGGATATGTGGGTCGGCGGCTTTGAAAGCGGCAGCGGCTGGCTGATGGTACGGTATGAAACCAGCAACGGCGGGGTACGGGTGGGGTATATTCCTCCCGATTATATCCGCGGATTCAAAACGGACATTGATCCTCTGAAATTCAGCTATATTGAGCAAACGGCCACTTCGTCCATCCTGATCACCGATAATCCCCTGAATGCCAATTCTTCCTTTGCCACGCTGTCCCGGGGTGAAACCTATTACATTCTGGGCAAATACACCTATTACGGCAATTGGTGGTACATTGAGTGCTATGTGGACGGCCAGATCGCCCGCGGGTTTATCAACCGGGACACGACCGCCGTTGACAATGGCAGCGGCACATACTCCACCAATCTTGGCGAACCGGCGCTCTCTCCTTATGGAGGCAGAAAAATCGGTGAGGTCCTCGTTCGCGGCGACGCCAGTATGGTGCGTCAGAATGCGGGTTCAGAATACAACATGGTCGCGCGTGTGTCCTACCCTGAAAGATATCCCTGCTACGATGAAAAAACCGGCACCAATGGCCGGCGTTGGTTTTACATTTATGTTGACGGTGTATGGGGATGGATTTCGGAAGGGGTAGCTACAATTTTCTACTAACCGGCGCATCAAACGCCTGTAAATCCTTCACTGATCGTTAGTTGAGAGGCGGTGGCTGCATGAAAAAGAATTTGGCATTCCTGATCATTCTTCTTCTGCTTACGGCAGTTGCGTTCACTGCACTGGCAGACGGAACATGGTACTGTCCGCAATGCGGCAGACGGAACAGCGAAAACTTCTGTCCCGCTGATGGTACGCGCCGTCCCGCCTCTGCCAGCACATCCAGTAATAATGGTTCTTTCACAATCATCACTACTTCTCATGTCAATATCCGTTCTGGCCCGGCTTCCTATTATTCTCTGGTTGGCGAGGCGGAAGGAAACACCGTATTTACAGCCTACGGCAGAACAGCAAGCCACGAGGGCGGCCAGGATTGGTATGAAATCCAGTATTACGGACAGCGGGCATATGTGTCCGTTATTTATGCGGTGGTTTCTTCTCAATCTGGGTCGAGCGCAACTTCCCAGCAAAGCGGAGGATCATACACTATTACCGATAACCGAAAAAATGGAAACTACAGCAATTATTCCCGTATTCGCTGCGCCCTGAACAGCAAATTGGCCACCCGCACCGGCCCCGGCACCAATTATGACGAACCGGGAACCTTTCTGTCCGCCGGCAGCTACGTAACCGTACTTTCCAAAGCCTACGATAAGGTCAATGAAATCTGGTGGGTACAGGTGGAATTTTCCGAAAACGGCGTGACTTACTGGGCTTATACAGGGGTCAAACGGCTGAATGGGCTGAATCTGGCGAACGTTCCGGAAGAAAAGGTTATTGGGCACTGCACCACAACCAACAGCACAAAGGGTTATGAATGCCCACTGGACAGCATGAGAAGCGCGGCCCAGAGAAGCAGCATTCCCGCCGGGGTATGCTGCGCTATATACGGTTACGTGTTCGCGGATTCGGGCGACTATATTCTGATCGAGTTCTTCGACCGTTCCATGAACTGTTATTGCAGGGCTTGGGTAAAGGATTGGAGCGTTGAAAATTACACGATGGACTATGGATTCTGAAGGAGAAACATAAATGTTTAGCAAGGGGGGATGCTACAGGAAATGCCGAAATATTTCAGGAAGTGAGGTGATACGAGTCGGCTACTTGGATATTTTTAAATGGTTATACACATTAAAGATTGGATAAAATCAATTCACGAAGGGAGGGTTTCTATATGTCGAAGGGCATTCAAAGCATTTTCCGTTGCGCGATATTTGCGCTACTACTGTTTGTCCTGCTGCTGTCCGTTAGCATAAGCTTAGCCGATACCAAGTACACAGCTAGCGGAAACGGCGAAGACACCAGCATTTTCTATGTGCAATCAAATGGAAACGCTAAGATCACGTTTAAGCAGGAGGAAGGACTTTGCCGCGAACTGAGCTACACGCACTTGATTGATGGCCTTCAGGGTGATGAAGAAGAGTGGGGCAAATACCATATCTATGTTACCAAGACTAACGGTGGAGGCAGTGTCGAAAATTGGGATAAAACAAGACGTGGCTCTACATATGAACTAAAGCTGCAGAGTGCTGGCTTATACGAGATTAAGGTTGTACCCTATACGGCTTACGAGATGACAGAATCATGGACGCTTGACAAGTTTCTCTGGTGGACACAGCCGCCTCAATGGTGGGTGGACAATCTGATTAACTGTAGTGTAAAAGAACCTATGTCAAGTGATACAATCAACATCGAATACTATTACCGAAGTGGGAAAAATATAGAAACAAGAGATGTCGAAACTTTGACAATCGATAAAAGCAAAACCATTCAGCCTAGGACAATAGACGGCTATATCTGCATATCAGATCCTGAATATGTTAGCTTTGATATGTTAAATGGCGCTTCTCCCAAAAAACTCAAATTTATATATATAAGAAATAAGGTAACGATAACAAATATTTACATCAAATCGGACAATTCAGGTGTACATGAAGAAAAAAAGTCTTTTACCGTTACATTCGACAAAAACGGATATGCACCGGCTGAAACGAAACAAGGATACTATTGTATAATGGCACCTGAATTAGTATCATTCGATCCTTTATGGGGAGTAAATAAAAGCGCAGTATCCTATGTGCACATATACGGATTAACTGACGCGCGGTACACCTATTTACATAATCTTTGGTATGAAAGATTTAAAGACGATTTTCAAGAAAAGCAAAAGGACAGCAGCTACAGAGCGCTTGTTGCAGCCATGATGGCAGATGTACCCAACAATTCAGATGCTGAATACTATGCGTTTCTTGCAGAATACGCAAAGCAAGACCTACCGGGAGCATCTTCAACAGCAAGAAAACCGGGGGATGCGAATGGAGATGGAAATATTACTATGGCAGATGCAATGCTGATTGCCAGAAAAGCTTGCGGACATAGCGTAACCGTTAATATCAGTAATTCTGACGTAAATCAGGATGGCAGCATAACAATGGCAGATGCAATGCTGGTCGCAAGAAAGGCTTGCGGACACAGTGTTGTATTAAAGTGATGGCAAAAGCCAAGAAAGGAAGCGTGTACCTTATGAAAAAGTCTGTTGTAGCAATTCTCGTTCTCCTTCTCATGTTCCTTGTGAGTATAGCGACATCTTCATATGCAGAAGAAAAAAAACCAGGTGAAACTGTAACTATCAGTTATTCACTGAATAGTAATTCTGGGGGTGCTTGGTCTATTCAAATTGGACTCTCGATACCTGCGGAATTAGAATTTGTTTCAGCGTCACCAGCAGCAGGATGGTATGGACCAAGTGATGCAAATGGTTCATTTGGAAAGATGTCAACGAGTGGGTCTCTTTCCCCTGAATCTGTTGGCACAGTAACATTTAGTATAAAAGACTCGGCTAAAGATGGAACTTATAATATTGGAGCAATTGTTCAAGAAGCGGTTGATGGTAATGGAAATGCGGTAAGTGGCGTCAGCGTTTCCGGTGGTTCTGTGACGGTGAAAGGAAACAGTCCCACTACTCCGCCCGTAACTACTCCACCTGTGACCAATCCGCCTGTGACCAATCCGCCTGTGACCAATCCGCCTGTGACCAATCCGCCTGTGACTAATCCTCCTGTGACCAATCCGCCTGTCACCACCCCGCCTTGCACCCATGCAAACACATCCTGGAAAGAAACCAAGGCAGCGACCTGCACCACCGAGGGCGAAAAGCAGAAAATCTGTGATGCGTGCGGCCAAGTGCTTGAAACCAAGGTCATTCCGGCCCTGGGCCATGACAAGGGTGAATGGGCGATTATTCAGGAAGCCACCGAGACCGAAGACGGCCTGAAACAGCTCAAGTGCACCCGCTGCCACGAAGTGCTGAAGGAAGAAATCATCCCCTATATCACCACTGAAATGCGTTACAACCAGACCGTTTGCAGCTTGGGCATCCGGTTCCGGGACGTCAACCCGAATCTGACGAACAAATGGTTCATGTTCACGCCCATCGATCTGTCCAAGGACGGCACGCAGACCGTCGATCTGATCGCCGCCAACATCACTTATGTGGGCAAGGCGACAGTAAAGGTCAGCGGCGATCAGGTGACTGTGAGCTACCATCTGAACTGGCCCGTTGAGATCAAGGATATGCAGTTCGCGCTGATCTCCAATTTGGATAGCGTGAAGGACGCGGATATCAAGACCATGAAGACGTACTCCTTCGGCCAGGAAATCAGCATCGCCAACGATTTGGGCGGTGATACCAAGGTACTGCTGTATGTGCTCGGCCATATCAATTATGACTTTAAGGACGCCAGCAAAGAGCTGTTCATTCCTAACGGCGCTGGGTATCAGAAACTGGTAAAACAGCTTCAGGAAATCATGGATTGATCTCAGAAAGGATTCTTCCGGCTTGGTTTTGTGCCAGGCCGGATTTTTCTCGCTTTTTGTTTTCCCCTTGATAAACGCGTATCGATAGCACATTAAAGATATGAACGGTTATTCAAGTGAAATGACAATCATGAGATACCGTCTCGTTTCATGTTCTTTCTGGCCGCAATCAATACAAATACAGTCAAAAATTATCACAAATCCACCCTTTTTCCTTTCCATTTGCTTGACAGGAACGGACAAATAGCCGTATAATGTTGAATTGGAGAAGAAGCGGGAAAAACACGGAATTTCCGCATCTATAATATTCTTAAGGAGGACTGATCCCCATGGCTATCAAATTGACCATTGACGGTAACGGTGCGGTCAGCCACGTCGCGTATGCGTTCAGCGACGTAGCCGCTATTTACCCCATCACGCCGTCCTCCACCATGGCCGAGTACATCGACGAATGGGCTGCGCAGGGCCGGAAAAACCTGTTTGGCCAGACCGTTCACGTGGCTGAAATGCAGAGCGAAGCCGGCGCCGCGGGCGCTGTGCACGGCTCTCTGGCCGCCGGCGCGCTGACCAGCACCTTTACCGCTTCCCAGGGCCTGCTGCTGATGATCCCCAACATGTACAAAATCAGCGGCGAACTGCTGCCCGGCGTGTTCCACGTTTCCGCCCGCGCCCTGGCCGCCCACGCCCTGAGCATTTTCGGCGACCACGCCGACGTGATGGCCTGCCGTCAGACCGGCTTTGCCATGCTGGCCTCCGGCTCCGTCCAGGAAGCCCACGATATGGCTCTGGTGGCCCATCTGAGCGCCATCAAGGGTTCCGTTCCCTTCCTGCACTTCTTTGACGGTTTCCGCACCAGCCACGAAATCCAGAAGATCGACGCGCTGGAGCTGGACGAAATCGCCAAACTGGTGGACTGGGACAAGATCAACGAGTTCCGCGCCCGCGCCCTGAATCCCGAACATCCCCATCAGGCTGGCACCGCCCAGAACCCCGACATCTACTTCCAGAACCGCGAAGCCGCCAACTGCTACTACAACGCCATTCCCGAAATCGTGGAATGCTACATGAACGAAGTGGCCAAGGTGACCGGCCGCGCTTACAAGCTGTTTGACTACTACGGCGCGCCCGATGCCGAAGAAGTCATCGTTGCTATGGGTTCCGGCTGCGAAGCCATCCAGGAAACCATCGACGTGCTGCTCAAGCAGGGCCGCAAGATCGGCGTGGTGAAGGTGCACCTCTACCGTCCCTTCTCCGCCAAGCACTTCCTGGCTGCCGTTCCCGCCACCTGCAAGAAGATCGCTGTGCTGGACCGCACCAAGGAGCCCGGCTCCCTGGGCGAACCGCTGTTTGAAGACGTGGTGGCCGTGCTGGCCGAAAACGGCCGCAAGGACATCCAGGTCGTCGGCGGCCGCTACGGTCTGGGCAGCAAGGAATTCAACCCCACCATGGTCAAGGCTGTGTATGACAACCTGGCCAAGGCCGAGCCCAAGAACCACTTCACCGTTGGCATCACCGACGACGTGACCAATTCCAGCCTGGAGCTGGGCGACCTGCTCATCGCCGCTCCCGAAGGAACGGTATGCTGCAAGTTCTACGGCCTGGGCTCCGACGGCACCGTGGGCGCCAACAAGAACAGCATCAAGATCATCGGCGACCATACCGACAAATACGCCCAGGCGTACTTCGCCTATGACTCCAAGAAGTCCGGCGGTCTGACGGTCAGCCATCTGCGCTTCGGCGACGTGCCCATCCGCAGCACCTACCTGATCGACGCGGCCGACTTCATCGCCTGCCACAATCCCGCTTATGTGACCATGTACGACATGGTGTCCTCCCTCAAGGACGGCGGCACCTTCCTGCTCAACAGCCAGTGGGCTCCCGACGACATGGACGCGCATCTGCCCGCTGTCATGAAGCAGCTGCTGGCCAAGAAGCACGCCAAGTTCTACACCATCGACGCCATTGACCTGGCCGCGAAGGTGGGCATGGGCGGACGCATCAACACCATCATGCAGGCCGCGTTCTTCAAGCTGGCCAACATCATCCCCTACGAGGACGCCGACCAGTACATGAAGGCGTATGCCAAGAAGACCTACGGCAAGAAGGGCGACGCGGTGGTCCAGAAGAACTGGGATGCCATCGATATCGCCATTTCCGGCCTGAAGGAAGTCAATGTTCCCGCTGAATGGGCCAACGCCACCACCGGCGCCGTGCCTGTGAAGGTGGAAGCCAGCGAATACTTCGATAAACTGATCCGTCCCATCCTGGCCCAGGAAGGCGATCAGCTGCCCGTCAGCGCGTTCGACCCCCGCGGCTTCGTGGAGACCGGCACCACCAAGTACGAAAAGCGCGGCATCGCCGTGAAGGTTCCCGCCTGGATCCCCGAAAACTGCATCCAGTGCGGCCAGTGCTCTCTGGTCTGCCCGCACGCCTGCATCCGTCCCATCCTGGTGAAGGAAGGCACCAAGAAGCCCAAGGACTTCGTGGTGGCCCCCAAGACCACGGGCAAGGAGCTGGCCGGCTACGAATACCGCATGCAGGTCAGCCCGCTGGACTGCACCGGCTGCGGCAACTGCGTGGAAGTCTGCCCCGCCAAGACCAAGGCCCTGGAAATGAAGCCCCTGGACGAACAGCGCAAGGAAGAAAAGAATTGGGAATTCGCCATGTCCCTGCCGCGGCCTGACGTGAAGATCAACCCCGCCACCGTGAAGGGCAGTCAGTTCCTGCAGCCGCTGTTTGAGTTCTCCGGCGCCTGCGCGGGCTGCGGCGAGAC
>JAFXMP010000188.1 GCA_017530275.1 Clostridia bacterium
AGCTACCATCGATGGGGCCAACAGTTGGCAGGTGCTGTGGCGGATCATGCTTCCCCTGAGCGTGCCGATCTTAGCCACCATCAGCCTGTGGGTGATCGTGAGCAACTGGAACGCCTATTTCAACTGCCTGCTGTATATCACCGATCCCAAGAAATTCGTACTGCAAGTGGTGCTCCGCCGCATCATCCTGACGGATTCCAAGGAAATGACCGCCGCCAGCGAAGCCGTTGCCAATACCACAGACACGGATATCGTCACCCTCCGCGCCGCGTCCATCATGCTGGCCACCATCCCCATCATCTGCGTGTACCCCTTCCTGCAGAAGTACTTTGTGAAGGGCGTGCTGATCGGATCGCTGAAAGGATAAGAGTTGAGAGTTGGGAGTTGAGAGTTGAGATTTATATACTTGTTTAAACAAACTTCATGTCAACTCTCCACTCTCAACTCTCCACTCTGAAAAAGAACCCTAATCAGAGCGTTGTCTCTGATAGAAAATAAAAGGAGGTATCCCCATGAAAAAAGGTATTGCCCTGTTCCTGGCTCTGATCCTTTGTCTTGGCTGCGCCGCTGGCGCGCTGGCCCAGGCGGACCTGAGCAAATACGTGTCTGACCCCAACGAAAAGATCACCATCGCCTGGCTGGCCGGTCATGACACCGACGCCATCGCCGAAGGCGACACCATTGTGGCCTGGCTGGAAGAAAAGTTCAACGTGGACCTGGACGTTTGGTTCCTGGAGCGTGAAAACTACGACGAGCTGCTCACCGCGCGCATCGCGGGCGGCGAAATCCCCGATGTGTTCATGCTGCAGAACGCCCAGCAGTTCTCCAAGTGGATCAAGCAGGGCGTGGCCATGGAACTGCCCCTGGAAGTGATCCAGCAGTGCATGCCGGAAAGCTACGCTTGGCTGTTGGAATACGACGCTGAGTGCTTCAGCAACGTATCCTATAACGGCAAGAATTACGGCCTGCCCCGCGTCAACGGCGACGGTTACTTCAACTACGCTCCCTTCTGGCGCGCCGACTGGCTGGCCAAGTTCGGCTACACCGACGGCAAAGTGCCCATGACCCTGGAAGAATGCGAAGAAGTGTTCTACAAGTTTGCCAATGAAGATCCCGACGGCAACGGCGTCAAGGACACCTACGCCCTGAGCAACACCGGCATGAACCCCATCTTCGGCGCTTTCGGCGCGCTGCCGGACCGCTGGGTGGACGACGGTGAAGGCAATCTGGTGTACGGCGGCGTGTATCCCGGCATGAAGGACGCCCTGACCCTCCTGGCCAAGTGGTACAAGGACGGCCTGATCGATCCCGAATTCATCACCGGCGAAAACCAGGGCGGCTACTGGGCCCTGTCCGTTCCCTTTGAACAGGGACAGATCGGTTTCTCCTCCTCCGGCGCTTACTATCACCTGGCTCCCGACTTTGATGGCCCCAAGAACGAGGAAACCGGCGAAGGCGGCAACTTCCAGTATGGCCGCACCATGCGTACCTTCGCAGCTACCGAAGGTCTGGGCTATGACAAGATGATCATCGGCTACAACCCCACTGGCCCGGACGGCAAGCAGGGCGGCGAAAGCTGGGGCCTGACCACCTCCGAAGCCATCGTGTTCAGCTATAAGCTGGCCGATCAGCCCGCCAAGGTGGCCCGCATCCTGGAAATCATCAACACCATCGGTTCCGATTTCGATACCTGGCTGAAGATCTGGCTGTGGGATCTGGAAACCGATCAGTACGACTACGACGAGCTGCTGGGCTACATCGCCAAGGAAGGCCATGAACGCGCGGACGAAGGCAGCCACACCAACATGTTCAACACCCTGCAGAACCCCTACTTCAGGATGAAGGTTTCTCCCGCTCAGTATGACTGGGGCAAGAGCCTGCCGCAGTTCCGCACCGGCGGCTACTCCAACACCATGCTGCCCATCACCACCACCTCCCAGCCCCAGTATTGGGAGAGCCTGGAAACCCTGCGCAAGATGACCTACGTGCAGATCATCACCGGCGAAAAGCCCGTGGAAGCCTTTGACGATTTTGTGAAACAGTGGAACGACATGGGCGGCGCCAAGATCACCGAAGAAGCTAACGAATGGTATCATTCCCGCTAATTGGGCGTATGTTCGGTTGACCTCTTTAGAGACACAATAATACCAAAGTGTGGAGATTGGAGAGTGAAGAGTGGAGTTGAAATAATGATAGATGCTCTGTGTTCGCTGAACGTACAGCAGCAAAGCGAAAATCATAATAAAACTCCACTCTCCGCACTCCACGCTCCACACTGATTAACCCCAGCGGGGCCGTCTTTACGGCGGCCCCGCTGTCCCTGTGCCGGGTTTCCGGCGGAAAGGAAGCACAGCCATGCGCCTGCCAGAAGCGTTTCAAACCAAGCATCCCCTCCGTTTCCGAAAGGACGGCGGATACCGCATCCTGATGATGAGCGACGCCCACTTGAAACCCGGTAAGGAGGAACGCACTCTCCGCGCCATGGAAACTCTGATCGACGGAACCAAGCCGGACCTGGTGCTGCTGAACGGGGACAACGTGTCCGCTTTCACCAGCCCCGAGATGTTTGAAGGACTGCTGGCCCAGCTTGTTGAACCCATGGAAAAGCGGCGCATCCCCTGGGCCCACGTGTTCGGCAATCACGACCAGACGCCGGAGGTATCCAAAGATTATCAAGAAGCTGTTTATGAGAAATATCCTTGGTGCGTGTCCAAGGCCGGGCCGAAAGAACTGACCGGGTGCGGCAACTATTTTTTGCCGATCCTGGACGAAAACGACGAGCCGGTTTTCGGCGTATGGGGCGTCGATTCCCAGCAGGATTACAAATCCCAAACCGTTCCCCTCTCCTACCCCGGCGATCTGTATTGGGACGTGATGATGCCCAGCCCCATCGTATCCTATTCGGATTACGATTTCATCCGGTTCGAACAGGTGATGTGGTACTGGAACACGTCGGTGGAGCTGGAAAAGCTGTGCGGGCGAAAAATCCCCTCCCTCATGATGTTCCATATCCCCCTGATCGAATTCCATGGGATGCTGCTCAACGCCCACCGCACCGGGCTTCGAGGCGAATACAACGAGCGCCTGAGCACCTCGGAAATCAATTCGGGCATCTTCGCCGCCGCTTTCCAGCGGGGCGACGTAAAAGCCATGTTCGCGGGTCACGACCACATCAACACCTTCGACGGCGTATACTGTGGTATCCGCATGGGCTTTGACGGCAGCATCGGTTACGAGGGCTACGGCTGCCGGGACAACGACCCCGGCTGCGACCGGGAACGCCTGCGGGGCGGACGCATCTTTGATATTTCCAAGGACGACCCCTGGAACATCAAAACGGATATGGTGTTCGTGAATGACATTCTTGCGCGCACAAATCGAGATTTGCGGAAAGGAAAAAAATGATCATTCGTGACTTTGAACCGAAACATACAGAGGAAGCGGCGGAAATTGCCCTTGGCGCATACAATGATGAGAGGGCATGTATACAGGCGCTTCCGGAAATATCAGGCATTCCAATGCTGAAGCAATTATCCGGAAACGATTTTGGCGTCGCGGCGTTTGAAGGCGGAAAAATGGTCGGGTTTCTTTGCAGTGTGGAACCATTTGAACATGCGTTTCGTTCTACGGATGCGAGAGGCGTTTTTTCGCCCATGGGTGCGAATGGCGCGGTGATGGAAAATCACAGCAAGATTTATACGGCATTGTATCAGGCAGCCGCAAAAAAGTGGGTAAAAGCCGGGGCCGTGTCACATGCCATTTGTTTATATGAACATGACGAGGACGCAAAACAGCAGCTTTTTCGGTATGGCTTTGGCATGAGGTGCGCAGACGCCATTCGTCCG
>JAFXMP010000189.1 GCA_017530275.1 Clostridia bacterium
CATCATTGCCTTGGCCAGGAAGATTTCCCGCATCGTCTTCGTCATGCTTTCAAAGAGGGAGACTTTCAATCCCGATTTGATGCGCATAACTGAACAAAATTTTCAACAAACAGCCTAAATCTATTGACTTTTTATAGGAGAATCAAAATGATCAGGATTTATCCGGCAAGCGAAGCGCCAAAAATCGTCAGAAAATATGTATCAAGCGATGAAGAAGTCTTTCTTCAAGCCAGGGATTTCTTTCATCGCAACAAAGACATCCGCCACCACAAGGTGGTGGTTTACGACCATGAAAAACCCGTTTTCTGCTTGGGCTTTATGAAAAACAACCCCACCAATGTGGACAAGGATAACCCGCGGGTACAGATGCAGCTTTCTAATTTCTGGGAGTATTCCCCGGATGACAAGGGGCTCGATTATTCCTATGCCGACCGGTTTGAACTCATCATTTATCACGAGCTGGAGGAATACAGCTATCATACGGCCAGGATGATCCGCAAGCATCATCCCGATACGGTGATCGCCTTTACGGACCCCAACGCCGCTTTCTTCTTTCAGGCGGACGATAAGCTGATCCTGGCGGAATCGGAGGACGCGCTGTTTCAAAAGCGCCCCGAACTGAAAACGCTGAAAACCTTACGAGCGGACAGCGAAATCAAATGGGATGTGCAGGGCGTATTTACCAATCGCGTATCCAGTTATGTGATCATGACCAGCCTCTATTGGATCAAACGGGAATTCTACTACGGCCCGCTGAACCCGGACAAGACCTTTTACCTGATCAAGCAACCGGTGAAGGAAAACGGGCTGACGGCCCTGATCGCCAATGTGATCGGCACGAAGCAGATGATCCGCCACATCCGCCCGGGCTTTATTCCCGTGGTGGATTTGGGCGTGGCTGGAGACCCGAACCAGTTTGCCGGAACATCCGGCGAGGATGTATGGTCCATGTTCTTTGAACAGCTTTCCGATTACAGCCTGAAAGAAGTGTACAATTCCCAACATGTGATTCTTGACCAGAATTCCAACCTGAACATGAACCCGTACATGACGGAATTCGTCTTTTCCAATCAGCGGGCGGAACTGAAATATGGAAAAGACCTTCAATACAACGAGGCTGTCACCCGCCATACGGACGCCGTACTTGCCAAAGTATTCCCCCGGGACGCCAAGCGGGTATTGGCGGTGATCGTCCGCGGCAGCGATTATTTGGCCCCGAAGGTGGCGAAATACGTCCCCCACGGCATTACGGCGGAGGAGACGCTTGAAAAAGCGATCCGGTATGTCCGGGAAAAGCGGTTTGATTATGTGTACCTTTGTACGGAGGATCAGTCTTATTTGAAGCTTTTCCAAAAGAGCGAGCTGCGTGATCGGCTGATTTATGTCGATCAGGAAAGGATCGATTATCAGAAAGAGGAAAATAACGGGAAACTGCTGCTTGAAATCTACGGGCAGGAAAAATCGAATCCGTATTCCAGGACGCTGAATTATATCGCCGTGCTGGAGGGCCTGACAAAGTGCCGGGCGCTGGTTGCGAACGTTCCCTGCGGCGCTGTTACCTACGCCTTGGGAAGGGGAACGGATTATGAATTTGTGGATGTATCGAAAATCAGAGACGGAATTGGGTAAAGCGCCATGATGAATGAGGAGAAACGGATGATGCCAAGCCATCAGGCGCACGATTATGCCATGGAAAAGCGGCTCTGCCAGTTAGATCCGACGCTGCACAAACGTTTTACCGACGCCGTGTTTGCCCTGCAGTTAAATCTGTCCAAATATCAGCTGATTTTCCCGGAATACACGGATCATTCAAACCTTCATTCCCTGAACGTCATCAGTTTCTGCAATCAGCTGATCGGGGATCAGATCGACAGGATGAACGCGGACGAACTCTATATCCTGCTGTCAGCTTGCTATTTGCACGATACCGGAATGGGTATTGCCATGAAGGACTACAGGGAGTTTTCTGATTGCCTCGATTTCGGAAACTATTTTGAAAACCACAGCCGGGCGGATATTCCCAATATCATTCGCGACTTTCACCATGAGTTTTCCGGCTTGTTTATTCAAAAATACGCCGCGCTTTTTGAGTTCCCGTCTCAGGAGCATCAATGGGCGATACAAATGGTTTCCAGAGGACACCGCAAAACCGAACTGATGGATGAGAGCGCATACCCACTGGCACTGCGGATGCCGGGCGGAAACCGGGTATGCCTTCCGTATCTCGCGGCGCTCATAAGGCTTGCGGACGAAATCGACGTGGCTGCCGAGCACAACCCGATCCTGCTCTATAATATAGAAGCGTTGACGGACGAAAAGCAGATCATGGAGAATATTCGGCTTTGCGGATACCCCGGAGAAGAAAAAATAAAATACGTCGTCGAGATCATTCCCTTTTTGATCTATGTGACGGTACTGTTTGATACCGCCTACCTGCTGATTGCCCGTTTCCTGGGGCCGGAATTGGTCTCGCTTTGCGCGGCGGCTGTTTCTATGATGTTGTCATTGCCACGTCCCGGAAGGGCTTTCTCATCCCCAAGGACAAGTGGAAATTTGGACGGAGCGCGGAACACAAGATAGAAAGCCCGAACGCTCTGTTTCAGCCGAAATTGATAACAAAGCTCAAGAGCATGCTGGAGGAGAGCTTTAAAAAAGAATATGAACGGCTGGGTGTGGAGATCGACAAACTGGAGAAGGATAAAAAAGCGCAGATCGACGAGATCATGAAGAACGAGGAAATCCAGCTGGAACATCTGAACACCGAACTGAACGACTATTGGAAACAGCAGGGCGTTATCAAAAGATTCAAAAGGAAGGGTTTTCTGCTTGGCGTGCCCCTTCTTCGCGCATGGCTGCCCTATTTCATCATCGGAGCCATCCTCGCGCTGACAAGAGTGCTTTCTACCCTGCGGCCGGATAGCTGGGCAGGTCAGCTAAAGGCTTTCAAACTGTCCATCCCGGGGGCCGACGGAGAAGTGTTCTGGAACTTTGCCGCGCTCTGGAATCCGGGGGTCGTCTTCATTCTTGTAGCGCTGCTCACGATCGTTATTCACCGCATGAGAAGCGCCTATGTAAAGCGAGCGTGGGTCAAAAGCCTTGACCAGGTACGCGGCGCCGCCATTCCGCTGATGTTTGGCGTGGCGATGGTATATGTTCTGCGGAATTCAGCCAATGCTTCCGTTGAAGTATCCTATCTCATGAGCGGAAAAGCGGGCGGCCTTGGCTCCATGCTGACCATGATGGCGGACGGGCTTGGATATGTGTTCAGGAATTTCTACCTGTGGGTATCGCCGCTTGTCGGGGTCGTGGGTTCCTTTGTTTCAGGGTCCAATACGGTGTCCAACACATTGTTTGCCGGTCTCCAATTTGAAACCGCCATCCTCGTCGGGCTGCCCCAGGTGATCGTTCTTGCCCTGCAGAATACCGGCGGCGCGATTGGAAATATGATTTACGTCAATAATGTCGTTTCGGCCTGCACCACGACGGGAATCAACGGAAACGAAGGCAGGATCATGCGAAAGAATATTCTGCCATGTCTTCTGATTTGGGTCGTGCTGGCCGGGAGCGCTGCAATCATCATCGGTATATCCTTCTGATTGCGTCAGTCAGCAAAGAAAGTATGGATGGAGGGTGTCTGCCATGAAAAAAGCATCCTTTGCTTTCTGTTTCTGATGCTGTGGACAGGTTCAGCATTTGCGGAAAGCACCATCACCAGCATCGAATTTTTGCCTATGACCGGCGGCAGATGGAGCTGTCCATCGAAAACGGGCAGACGGGCGTTCATCTGCTGGAAGAGACCCTGAACGAAACGATGAAGGTGGCCGTGGGCATTTCCCCTGTTTCCAAAATCCCTGATCTAACCGGCAAAATCAACCGTTTTATCGCGGAACTGCGGGCCGACGGCACCCTGGATGATATGTTACCGCGGGGTCTTAAAGGCCGATGAAACCATGCCGGACATTCCCTTGGCGGACCCCCTCGGTTCATCTGACTGTTGGCACTTCCGGCATCGTGCCGCCCTACAGCTACTATGCAGGAAAAAAACTGAACGGCTACGACATTGAACTGGCTTATCGTTTCGCTGCCTGGCAGGGGACGGATGTTCAATTCAAGGTTTACGATTACGGCTTCATCGTTCCCGCCGCCAGCAGGTCCAGATAGCTTTTCGCATGCTGAATGATCTGACGCTTGTTCATGATTATTCCCTTTCATGCGTGTTGCGCATTTCTATAAGTATGAATGCATGGTACAGATCAATCCCTCCGCCGTAGCTGCCAGAAGGCTACGGCGGCGGCCGCCGCCACATTCAGAGAGTCGATCCCGGCGGTCATGGGGATTTTGACGATGTGGTCGCACTGGCAGATGGTTTCTTCGGTAAGCCCCGTATCCTCCGTACCCAGGGCGATCACCAGCTTGGGGAGGCAGCGCAGCAGGGGATCGTCTAACGACAAACAATTGTCCCGCAGGGCCAGACCGGCGATTTGGAAGCCGACGGCTTTCAGGGGCGTCAGGTCAGCGTTTTCCAGCCTTGCCCACGGTATTTGAAATATTGCGCCCATGCACACCCGCACGGCCCGGCGATGCAGTGGATCGCAGCAGGTGGGGGAGAGCAGCACCGCATCCGCCCCCAATGCGGCGGCGGAACGGAAAATCGCGCCTACGTTGGACGGCTCTGTGATCCCTTCCAGCAGCGCCACCCGCCGCGCGCCCTGGATCACAGTTTCCAGCGGTTGAGGTTTCGGGCGACGCATGGCGCACAGCACCCAGGAGCGCTGCAGGCGGAAGCCAGTAAGCTCCGCCAGTGAATCGTCATCGCTCGTGTAAACAGGAACATCCCCGCAGCGGCGGATAATCTCCGCCCCCAGCCCATCCACGAATTTGCGGCGCATGAGCAGCGCCACCGGCACGCAACCCGCGTCCAGCGCGGCGTGGGTCACCCTGGGCCCCTCGGCGATAAAAACGCCCTTTTCCGGCTCCTGCCTGCTGCGCAGCTGCGCGTCGGTCAATTGGCTGAACAGGGCCGTTTCCGGGGCGGATAAATCCTGGATTTCTATAACGGGCATAGGCGCATCCCCCCTCCCGCCGCTTTCTGGGCTTGCGCAAAGAAAACGGCGAAATAATGGCTTTATTATATCGCAAGGCTAAAGCACGTGCAAGTAAAACCAAAGGTAAGGTACATGGATGAAAACAGGCCAATATTGTATACAAAATTTTTTAATTTTTCCTCTTGCTTTTTTTGCGGTTTGGGTGTAATATATCACCGTTGCCCCGCTTGATGCTGATATAGCTCAGCCGGTAGAGCGCATCCTTGGTAAGGATGAGGTCCCCAGTTCGAATCTGGGTATCAGCTCCAGTGAAACCAGTCAGAAATGGCTGGTTTTTTCGTGCTTTTGGACATTTTTGGGCGTTTTGATACAGCTTCTGGTTCGGAATCGTACATCTCATCTTTTCGCTCTGTCCGTTTTCGTCAGTAAGTTCGTCAACTGCCCCTCCCGGAAACCCTTGTATGAGGATTGGAATGCCTTGATTGACGAAAGAGGTTGGATGGAGATTGAAGACCCACTGCCAGGTTGTCAGCATGACGCTTTTATTCCTATTCGAGTGAAAGACAGGAATATCGGAAAACCTGAATGGGGAAGGCATGAAGTCCTGATTGACGGCAAGTGGAAGGATTATTAACCCGTATAGTGGATGCGTTCAAAAGGGCATTCAAGAATTTTAATTGACATCATAGATTTTCATTCGTATAATAAATTAGATCATAATTTGGAAAGCGAGGAATGAATATGGATAAAATGCCCTTGGAAGGCAAAGACCTTAACCACGTAACAGGAGGTATACATCTGCGGGAAGATGATGTCAAATGCCCATATTGCGAAATCAAATTACCTAAGTCAATGCTGGTCAGTCACATTAAGAGTGTTCATCCAGATAAAATAGAAGAAGACGACGAAGAAGAAGGAGGCACAATAGTAAACATTATGTGGTAAATACCGTATTTGACAGGTTTCCCTTGAAAGCGTCTTTCCAGCGGATGGAAACAGAAATCCCCAAAGTGCTTTGTGAGCGAAGGATTCTCTCCCTTCATCTTTCCTTTGCGCTCACGTCTCAATTTCGGGCACGTTTGTTCCCATCCGTTTCCTTTCCCCATAAACTTTTGCATTGAACCAAGAAGAATAATGAATTGCGGGAACTGCGTTTGCGGTTCCCGTTCTTTTTGTTTTGAGCATACGCATTGATTATTCGGGCTTCCGTTGGTACTGCGATTACTGTTTATCAGTAGACATTAAGGGACAATATGTGATATAATCATCATTGTTAGGAGTTACCTATCATTTGCTGACATTTCCTCCAAATCTTCAGTTGAGGCGGAAAATATCCAAGATTGAAGAGATTTATGGAGAGAAAGGCATTTACTCCATCTGGTACCGAAAAGACTTTATGGCGCACAATCAATAGGTCCTGCCGCTTGAACCAAAGGATTCAGGGAGAGGAAAACATACTCGCATGATACGCAAGAATCAGGAATTCCTGAACCGGCTTAATCAATTGGGAGATATTCTTCTGGTCATCGGCTGTTACGCGTTTGCCTCCTGGTTCTGGCTTGTGGCAAAGGAAGGCGACGCTACTAACATGGCTATGATCAGCGGAAAATCATTGCTGATCTCCCTGGTCTATGCGTCCGCGCAGTCGGTTCTCTTTATGTTTTTAGGGTTTTACAGTACAACGCGCACCAAGCGCATGTCCTGGAAACTTGGTATTATTGCCTTTGGAACAACGGCTACTGTACTGTCTTCCACTTTTCTTTTGTATTTATTTCGCCTGCATGATTTTTCCCGCGGCGTGCTGTTTATTTTCTATGGATCGACACTGACGCTGCTCAGCTTGAAATACTTCCTGATGGAGTTCATGCTCCGGGAACTGCGCAAGCGCGGTTACAACATCAAGCATGAGGTTGTGATCGGGACAGGAAAAGTAGCCCAGTATTATTCGGCAAGTGTGAAAAGCGAGCAGGAATTGGGGCTGAATATTATTGGCTTTATTGGTCCCAGAAACATCATGCGGCCGTTGGGCGGCTATGAAAAGCTGGATCAGGTCCTTGCCAGATTGGATGTTGATGAAGTGATCATCGCGCTTGAACCGGAAGAGTATGGGAAGATTCGGGACATGATTGCCGCCTGTGATAAAAACGGCGTCAAGTATTACATTCTCCCGTTCTATAACGACATAATCCCTGAGCATCCCGCAATAGAAAACGTGGGCGGCTGCAAGCTCATCAACATGCGTTCGAACCGGCTGGAAATCGTCGGCTGGGGACTGCTGAAAAGAACGTTTGACATTGTGGTAAGCCTGCTTGGATTGGTGATCCTAAGCCCCCTTATGGCGTTTGTAGCGATTGGGGTCAAGCTCTCCAGTCCTGGCCCCATATTATTCAAACAGATGCGGATCGGCTATAAGCGCCAGTCCTTCACCATGCTGAAGTTTCGCAGTATGCGGATCAATGATGAGGAGAATACGGCATGGTCGAAAAAGATGGATAATCGAAGGACATGGTTTGGAAGCTTCATCCGCCGCTGCAGTATCGATGAATTTCCGCAGTTCATAAACGTATTAAGGGGCGATATGAGCCTGGTAGGACCACGGCCAGAGCTGCCCTTCTTTGTGGAGCAGTTCAAAGAAAAGATCCCTTTGTACATGGTCAAACATCAGGTCAAGCCCGGCATTACCGGTTGGGCGCAGGTCAATGGCCTGCGGGGAGATACCAATATTGAGGAACGGGTGAAATACGATCTTTGGTACATTGAGAATTGGTCGGTTGGATTGGACTTGAAGATTATCTTCAAAACGGTTTTCGGGGGTATGATGAACAAGGAGGCCCCGATTGACCGCAAGCATCCGCGCCAGTCCGCATCCGAAGAACACCAGGAGGAAAAGGAACGATCCGCTGCGCAGTGATCTTCCCAATGCTGAACGCGGGGTTGGTTTTAGAAAAGCCTCTGCATCCGATGATGGAGCAGTCTCAAAACAGGCGCATTTACCAGTTTAACAGGAAAGACATATAAAAAGCACAGAATACCACCGGACCGGCAGGATTCTGTGCTTTTTCGTGTTGAAGAACGTGCTTTGATCTAACCTCTTTAGGCGGCGCCGGAATGCGTGGTTATTCATGCAGCTCCAGCGGCAGTCCATCCGGATCGAAAAAGAAGGTCATTTTTTTGCCCGTAAATGTGTCTGTGCGGATGGGCTCGCAGGGGATACCCTTTTCTGCCAGTTCCACCACGGTCTTTTCCACATCGTCCACGTGAAATGCCAAATGGCGCAGACCGCAGGCTTCGGGCCGGTTCACCCGCCGGGGCGGTTTTTTCACGCCGAAGATTTCCAGTTCCGTTTCATCATTCAGGCGCAGGTCCAGCTTCCAATCGTCCCGTTCCGGGCGGTAGTTTTCCCGGATGATAGGAAAGCCCAGCTTATTGACGTAAAAATCCTTGGACACAGCGTAATCGGAAACGATGATCGCCACATGATGGATGCGGGACAGGTTCATGACGCACGCCTCATTTCAGCCTTTTGATGGGAAAATACAGGTAACTTTTGCCCGTCAGCAAATCGGTCTGGTCAAACGCCGCTCCGGCCAGCGGCAAACCCTGCTCTTTCAAATAAGTCAGTCCTTCCTGAAAGGGATAACTGTCCTCGCACGCGATGCGGATGTATTCCGCGGCAGGGGCCGTCCAAACCGTCCAGCCTTCCGCCGCCGCATCGGGACGGCATTCCACGCCCGCCAGGTATAAGCCCTTGGTGAAACCGTCCTCCCAAGGCAGAAACTGCCGGGAAAAATCGCTCATCAGGCCCCAGCAGGCGGCGGGCCGACTGTTCACCGCAATGGCGAAGGGCTGCACCTCCGCAAAATGCGCGTTAGCCTCGGCCCAAAGCCGCTGCACAAAGCCTTCTCCGTCCGCCGTGCTGCCTTCCTTGCCGATGACAGTGAAAGCGGGCTTGGAAATCCTTTCGATTTGCATGGAGCGTTCTCCTTACAGTGGGTTCGTCAGGTCAGCGCCAAAATACTTCTGAGAGAGGCCGGCCAAAGTGCCGTCCTCACGAATCTGAGCCAGGATTTCATTGATGGCGGCCAAGAGAGATGCGCTGTCTTCACCCTTGCGAATGGGATAGCACACCGGGTCGCCGGGGGCGGTGTAAACGATCTTGATGTTGGCGTCGGGATGCTCGCTCAGGTAATCCTCCACAGAACCCTTGGCGTTGATGGTGGCGTCCGCCCGGCCCTGGAGCACCATAGCGATGGTTTCGCCCAGGGTGTCCACATAGGTGACGGACGCGCCTGCCTGTTCCGCCCGCTGAGCGTAAGTGGAGTTGGGGGAATTGGTAGTGGTTTTGCCCTTCAGGTCCTCAAAGGAATGAATGGCATCGTTGTCTCCGCGCACCACCAGCACGATTTCAGTATACACATAGGGATCGGAGAAAGCGTATTTTTCCGCCCGTTCCTCGGTATAGTCCACGCCGTTGCAGGCAATGTCGAACACGCCGGTGTCCACGCCCGCTAAAATGGCGTCCCAGGCTACTTCCCGGTAAGCGGGCTCCACGCCCAGGCCCGCCGCCAGCAGCGCGCCGATTTCCACGTCAAAGCCGGTGAGCACGTCGTTTTCATCATGATAGGTCCAGGGGCTCCAGTTGCCTTCGGTGGCGATGATCAGGGAGCCGCGTTCCCGAATGCGGGCCAGCAGATCCTTTTCTCCGGCTTCGGACAGGGCAACAACGGAAACAGCGGTCAAAAGCAGGGCGAGTGTCCATGCAATCAGTTTTTTCACGGGTTTCATCCTCCTTCATTCATTCGATTTCATTATAAAGGCGCTTCCGCCGCCCGTCAAGCGGCAATCCAATCTCCCATCCGGGGCAAAATAATCTTATCACAGATGATTCAGCCCGGTCAATGGGATGAATGATAAAATTTGTATAAACTGATAAAATATGTAAATGATGAAAAAACACTGCGCGTATTCTCATGGATTTCTCATTTTCCTTTTCTTGTATTCTCAGGAATCCGTGCTACAATATGCGCGTAACCGGGAAACAAGGAACAAGAGGGAGGAAACGACAATGGAGAAAAAGCTTTACAAGAGCAGGAACAATAAAATGGTGGCCGGCGTGTGCGGCGGCATCGGCGAATATTTCAACATCGACCCCACCCTGGTACGTCTGGGCTTCGTAGCCCTGTCCTTCCTGGCGGGCGGCGGACTGCTGGTTTACATCTTAGCTGCCATCATCATTCCGCAAAGGACGGATGACTGATATGTTCAGTTTGGCGGGAAATCTGGTGTGGCTGCTGTGCGGCGGATTGATCAGCAGCCTTTGCTGGTTCATTGCCGGGCTGCTCTGGTGCGTTACCGTTGTGGGCATCCCCATCGGGGTGCAATGCTTTAAGTTTGCCCAGCTTTCCCTGATGCCCTTTGGAAAAGATGTGGTATACGAAGGGGGAGCAGTATCCTTTCTGGTGAATGTAGTTTGGTTTTTCATATCGGGGATCGAGCTGGCGCTGGTACACTTCATCCTGGGCGTGCTGTTGAGCGTCACCATCATCGGCATTCCCTTTGGCAAACAGTTTTTCAAGTTTGCCAAGCTGTCTCTGGCTCCCTTTGGCGCGCATGTGGTTTAGAGAAGGGTTTGGTCGAAACGCTAAAAGAACACTTTATGTTACAAAAGAGTGGAGAGTGGAGAGTTGAGAGTTAAGATTTATATAGTCGGTTCAAGATGACCCCCATCGTTTTATCAAAATTCATCTCAACTCTCAACGCTTAACTCTCAACTCTCATTCTGATATAAAGTGCTCTTTGCGAACCCACTGTACATAACCGTGTTGTCCACAGAAACCGGCTCCAAGCGGGCTGGTTTTTTCTTGCGATAAAAAATGCGGGAAAAGCAGCGCAAGGCGGAAAAATGTGGTAAAATAAAAACGATGAAAAATATAGTTCCATCTTTGCTTTGGAAAGGAAGATCGCCATGCATTCTGATTTATCCGCAGTTCTGCCGGATGGGAACGCTTTTGCCTTCTGGGAAAAGGAAACGCCGCCTCTGGAAACTTTGTTCGTGGACGGACAGAATCCCCTTGCTTCCGACGATAACGACGGCAGTGCCGCCCATCCCTTCAAAACCATCCAGCGGGCGGCTGATCTGGCTAAGCCCGGCGACCTGGTACGGGTTCATGCCGGGCTGTACCGGGAAGCGGTGCATCCCCGCCGGGGCGGGGAAGGGCCGGAGCGCATGATCCGCTATGAAGCCTTCGGCGACGGCCCGGTGATCATCCGCGCTTCGGAGGAGGTGCGTGATTTCGCACCCAGTACCGGCTGGCGGCTGGGAGGGTTTGGCCCCCAGGAAGATCAGCCAAACGTGCGCATCTGGACCCATCGGCTGGACCCCGATATGTTCCGGGGCTATAATCCCTTCTGCGCCGTGAACATCCTGCACGACCGCCTGTTCATCGAGTATGACAAAACGGATATGACGCCTTACCTGAACCGCCGGGGCTGCGTTTTCTGCGACGGAAAGCCCTTAAAGCAGGTGGCGCTGTATCGGAATATGGGGGAAGAGGATAACACCTACTGGGTGGAGCACAACGGCCAGACGATACACTTCCGTCTGACGAGAGACGAGGACCCCAAAGAGCACTTGATCGAAATCACGGTGCGGGAACAGTGCTTTGCTCCGGAAGAGCCCTTCGTTTCTTACATCAAGGTAAAGGGCTTTGTGTGCGAGCACGCCGCCACCGGCGCGCCTGTGCCCCAGCGGGGAGCCATTTCCGCCTATCGGGGCCACCATTGGGTGATCGAGGACTGCGAAGTGAACTGGTCCAACGGCGTAGCCATGGACGTGGGCAACGAATGCTGGCATCACGAGCGTACGCCCGGCGAAATCATCGGTCATTCCGTGATCCGGGGCTGCACCATCCGGGACGCGGGGGTGTGCGGCATCGCGGGGCTGTTTGCGGAGGAAATGCTCATTGAGGACAACGTGATCGAGGGCACCGGCTGGCAGAAAATGGAGCTGAGCTGGGAGGCCGGGGCCATCAAACTGCACAACAGCGTGAACGCCCTGATCCGGCGCAACGTGTTCAAAAATACCCTGCGGGCGGATCATCTATGGCTGGACTGCGGCAACGAAAACAACCGCATCACCGGCAATCTGTTCCTGAATGGCATTGAACAGCGGGAGGCCATCTTCATCGAGTGCACCCGGGACGGGGTGAACCTGATCGACAACAACATCATTTGGAACGTGGAGGGCCGCTTCGACCCAAAGAGAATCCCAGCGGAGCCCGGTTCCTCCGGCTGGTACAAGCTGCGTGAAAACGACGTTGTGAACGGTTACGCTGTCTACGCCGAAGGCACGGACCAGCTGCATATTTCCCACAATCTGATTGGCCGATGCCGCTATGGCGGCTATTATGCCAAGCCCGTTTCTTTCCGCTTTGCCGGCCTGGACCGTGGTGGCACCTCCCGCAAAGCGGTGATCACCAACAATATTTTCTATGACTGCGGCGAGGCGGCGATCTGCTTTCCTACTGCCGATAACCAGGCGGAGGGCAATTTGTATGTGAAAATGCAGGGCGGCTACCTTCGGGTGATGTATCCCGAGCCGGAAAACTGCCTGAATCTGCCCGCCTGGCGGGAGTTTTACGGTTTTGATTTGACTGGGCAGAACGCTTGGCTGGATATGGCGCTGGAGGGTGAAAGGTTTACCCTGACGAAATGCGCCAAGCCGCCCTTTGGTTTGCCCGGGCAGTTGAGCCGCCTACACTTGATCCTTTCTCCCGAAGATATTCAGCCCGTGGCTCCCGATCCGCTGGTTTCCTGCGATCATACCGGCTCGCCGCACTCCGAAGGGCCTGTGCTGCCGGGACCGTACAGCACTTACGAGTAAACATTGGAGCATAACGCAAAAGCGCCCGGAGCAATCCGAGCGCTTTTGTATGAAAATCTGTCCAGATCCGTTCGCCGCAAACACGATCCTCTCGATACGAACAGCGGCCTTAGGCGGGTCAGCCTAAATCCACGATGATGGGCAGGATCATGGGATTGCGCTTGATCTTTTCGTAAATATACCGGTGCAGCTCATCCTTGATGCGGTTCTTGATGCTGGGCCAGTCGCTGCCCTCGATGCGGCCATAGGAGGCGATGATGCCGCGCACCACTTCCCGGGTGCATTCGATGATGTCCTCGTTTTCGCGCACGTACACGAACCCACGGGAAATCACGTCCGGGCCGGAGACCAGCACGCCGTTGGTTCGGTCGAAGGCCATGGCGACGATGATCAGGCCATCCTGACTGAGGTGCTTGCGGTCCCTGAGCACCACGTTGCCCACGTCGCCAATGCCCAGACCGTCCACCAGCACTTCGCCCACGGGTACGGTGCCTGCGATGGACAGGCTGTCCTGGCTCATTTCGATCACCTGACCGGCGGCGGGCAGCACGATGTCCTTGCGGTCCATGCCCATGGCTTCCGCAAGCTCCGCGTGCTGCCAAAGCATGCGGTATTCGCCGTGCACGGGGATAAAATACTTGGGCCGGGTCAGGGCGTGCATCAGCTTGATTTCTTCCTGGCAGGCGTGGCCGGAAACGTGCACCTCTGCCATGGCTTCATAAATCACTTCCGCGCCGCAGCGGTACAGCTGGTTGATCACCCGGGAAACGAATTTTTCGTTGCCAGGAATGGGGGTGGCGGAAATGATCACCTTGTCGCTGGGCTTGATCTGGAGCTTGCGGTGTTCGGAGAAGGCCATGCGGGTCAAGCCGCTCATGGGCTCGCCCTGGCTGCCGGTGGTGAGGATAAGCAGCTCGTCGTCCCGGTAATTGTCCAGGTCGTCCACTTCCAGGTAATACTCGTCGGGGATCACCAATTCACCAAGCTGCATAGCCACCCGGCTGACGGAGATCATGCTGCGGCCCACGAAACACACCTTGCGTCCGAAGCGGATGCCGCTGTCGATTACCTGCTGCAGGCGGTTGATGTTGCTGGCGAACATGGCGATGATCACCCGGCCCTGGGCGTTGCGGAACTGGTTGATGAAGGTTTCGCCGATCTTGCGCTCGCTCATGGTGTAGCCAGGCCGCTCGATATTGGTGCTTTCGCAGAGCAAAGCCAGCACCCCTGCGTCCCCCGCCATGGCCAGGGAGCTTAAATCGGTCACTTCCTTGTCCACTGGGGTGAAATCGATCTTAAAGTCGCCGGAATGCACGATCACGCCAGCGGGGCATTTGATGATCAAGGCGCAGGCCCCGGGGATAGAATGGCTCACCTTGATGAATTTGACCGTAAACTGGCCGATAGTCACTTCCTGCCGCGGCACGATGGGGGTCATCTGGATATCGTTCACCCGGTGCTCCCGCAGTTTCAGGTCGATCAGCGCCAGCGTCAGCCTCGTGCCCCAGATGGGGGCGGGCACCTGCTGCAGCACGTAGGGGGTGGCGCCGATATGGTCCTCGTGGCCATGAGTGAACACATAGCCGCGCACCCGGTTTTTGTTGGCCACCAGATAGGAAGCGTCCGGGATCACCAGATCGATGCCCAGCATATCGTCGTTGGGGAAAATGGAACCGCAGTCCACCACCAGGATATCATCTTCATATTCAATGGCGGTCATGTTTTTGCCGATTTCATCGACGCCGCCCAACGGTATAATCCGCACTTTAGGAAATTGGGACATAAAAGCCTCCTTTTTTTCATGGCCGATTTAGGATTTTATGAAAACGCTTTCTGTGAACGATTTTGACACGAATCTGGGGAAGAAAGGCTTTTCAGAAAAATCTACCACCAATCTAATGCTATTATAACACATTGCGGGCCAAAATACCAGTGTGGCTAATTTCATAAATAATGCCCCCGTTTCTACGCCAATATGAATAAAACTCACAAAAAACGGTGCTTAACAGGCCGTTTTTTCCATCCTGTGATATTCCGGGGGATCAGGCGATGAAATGCATGAAAAATGAGCGCTGGGGTTGCTATGGGGGCATCTTGCGTGGTATAATAAAAGATGGTGTTATGTGCCTTCAAGCCATCGCGCCAATCGATATCGAGGAGAAAAAGCATGCTGGAATTCTTAAAGAAAGCCTTGGGCCTGGGCAACGACGCGCAGCTCAAGCCTCTGCTCAAGATTGCCGACCAGATCGACGCCTTAGAACCCCAGATGGAAAAGCTGACCGACGCGCAGCTGGCCGCGAAAACAGAAGAATTCAAAACCCGCTATAAGAACGGGGAAAAATTGGATCATATGCTGCCCGAAGCCTTCGCTGTGGTGCGCGAGGGCGCCAAGCGCACCCTGGGCCTGCGCCCCTTCCGGGTGCAGATGATCGGCGGTATCGTGCTGCATCAGGGCCGCATCGCCGAAATGAAAACCGGTGAAGGCAAGACCCTCACCGCCACCCTGCCCGCGTACCTGAACGCCATCGCCGGGGAAGGCGTGCATATCGTTACGGTCAACGATTATCTGGCTTCCTTCCAGGGGGAGGAAATGGGCAAGCTGTACCGGTTCCTGGGCTTGTCCGTTGGCATCATCATCCATGACCTGAATAACGACCAGCGCAAGGAAGCCTATGCCGCCGACATCACCTACGGCACCAACAACGAAATGGGCTTCGACTACCTGCGCGACAACATGGTGCTCTACGAAAAGGACATGGTGCAGCGGGGCCACGCCTTCGCCATCGTGGACGAAGTGGACTCCATCCTCATCGACGAGGCCCGCACCCCCCTGATCATTTCCGGCCAGGGCGAAAAGGCCACCGACATGTATGATCGGGCGGATAAATTCGTTTCCCGTCTGCGGGCTGAGGAAGATTACCACGTGGAAGAAAAGGAAAAGGCCGTGACCTTCACCGAGGAGGGCACCCGCAAGGCTGAATCCGCCTTCAATATCGAAAACCTTTCCGATCCCGAGAACAACGATCTGAACCACTACCTGATCCAGGCCCTGAAAGCCAACGCCATCATGAAGCGGGACGTGGATTACGTGGTCCAGAACGGCGAAGTGGTGATCGTGGACGAATTCACCGGCCGCCTGATGGTAGGCCGCAGGTACTCCGACGGCCTGCACCAGGCCATCGAGGCCAAGGAGCACGTGAAGGTGGCGCGGGAAAGCAAAACCCTGGCCACCATCACCTTCCAGAACTATTTCCGCATGTACAAAAAGCTCTCCGGCATGACCGGTACCGCCAAAACCGAAGAAACGGAATTCCAGGGCATTTACAATCTGGACGTTGTGCAGGTGCCCACCAATAAACCCATGATCCGCCAGGACATGAACGACGTGATCTACCGTTCCAAGAAGGGCAAATACAAGGCTGTGGTGGACGAGATCATCAAACGCCACGAAACGGGCCAGCCCATCCTGGTGGGTACGGTTTCCGTCGAAGTCAGCGAACTGCTGAGCCATATGCTGGATATGCGGGGCATCCAGCATGAAGTGCTGAACGCCAAGCAGCACGCCCGCGAGGCTTCCATCGTGGCTCAGGCGGGCCATTACGGGGCCGTCACCATCGCCACCAACATGGCGGGCCGCGGCACCGACATCCTGCTGGGCGGCAACCCGGACTTTATGGCCCGGCGCACCATGCGGCAGGAGGAAGTGCCTGAGGACATCATCGAGGCGGCCACCGGTTTCAACGAAAACGTCAGCGAAGAAATCTTAGAAGCCCGGAGGCATTACCAGGAACTGAAAGCCGAATACAAAAAGACCACCGACGTGGAGCACGATAAAGTCGTGGCCGTGGGCGGCCTGCACATTATCGGCACCGAGCGCCACGAAAGCCGCCGCATCGACAACCAGCTCCGCGGCCGCGCCGGCCGTCAGGGCGACCCCGGCTCCAGCCAGTTCTTCATCGCCCTGGAGGACGATCTGATGCGCCTCTTCGGCGGCGAACGCATCCAGCCGCTGATTGGAAAACTGGGCATGGACGAGGATACCCCCCTGGAAGCGGGCATGCTCACCAAGCAGATCGAAAACGCCCAGAAGCGTGTGGAAAGCCGGAACTACGAGATCCGCAAACACGTGCTGCAATACGACGACGTGATGAACCAGCAGCGCGGCGTCATCTACGGCCAGCGCCATCAGGTGCTCCGGGGCGAGGATATGCAGGGCGTGATCGGCACCATGCGCGACGCGCTCATCGACGAAGCCTGCACCCGATTCTTAGCGGGCGAAAAGAACAGCGAATGGGATCTGAACGGCTTAAAGGATTATCTGGAACGGCTGTGCGTGCCCCATGGGTACATCGACGCCAACAAGGATTCCTTCGCAGGCTTCAAGAAGGAGGACGCCGCCGAGTTCCTGAAAAAAGCCGCCGTCCGGTTCTATGAGGAGCGGGAACAGGAAATCACCGGTTTGGGCATCGATATGCGCAAACTGGAACGCAACGTGCTTTTGCGGGCTGTGGACATGCGCTGGATGGACCATATCGACGCCATGGACCAATTGCGGGACGGCATCGGCCTGCGCGCCTATGCCCAGCGGGACCCCGTGAACGAATACAAGCTGGAAAGCTACGATATGTTTGAGGAAATGGTGCACCTGATCCGGGAGGACACCGTGCGCTACCTCTATCAAATTCGCATTGAAAAAGCGCCGGAGCGTCAGTCCACCGTGAAGGTGACCGGCACCAACCAGCCCGCCGAAGGCGGCGCGCCCGTCCAGCGTCAGGCGGCGCGGCTGAACGCCCGGCTCAATAACAGGCCTACGGTCAACAACGGCCCCGTTCAGCAGCCCGTAAAGGTGGGCAAAAAGATTGGCCGCAACGATCCCTGTCCCTGCGGCAGCGGCAAAAAGTATAAGAACTGCTGCGGACGGAATCAGGGAGTGAGCGAAGAATGAACGTCCCTTTCCGGCGTGCTCTTGCTGCAGTGATTGACTTTGCAGTGTTTATCGTCCCTGGCGCATTGATCATGAACCTGCTGACGAAATGCGGCCTTGTCGAAGCGCCTTCCGGGGCGGGTGTTTCTTCCGCTTTTCAGCTTTCTACGCTCATTCTGTCCGCGCTGGTTATGGTTGGCGTGGGCGTGAAGGATATCCTGTTTTTTCCGGATGGCAGCGTGGGAAAGCGTATCATGGGCTTGCGGCTTATGAAGCTTGATGGAAGTAAAGTGACGGTTTTAGACGGCTTCAAACGCCTGCTGCCCATCGCCATTTGGCCGGTGGAAGCTATTCTGGTGCTGGTGAAAAATAAACGCTTGGGAGACAAATGGGCAAATACCCAAGTCACGGCGGCAAATCCCCGGAAACTTTGACGCCGTGAATCAATCAATGGAAGTATTTCTGACCGATCACAGAAGGGAGGAATCCGGATGAAACGTTTATGCTGTATGCTGCTGGCCCTGTGCTTCCTATGCTGCGCCGCAGTTCCGGGCATAGCGGAAGCGTATGGGGAAGACTGGACGCTGTTTGAAAGCCGCTTTGGGTTTACTCTGTGGTATCCGGAGGACCAATTGGACTTATGGACCGACGATTGGCTGGAGGAAACGGCGGAATGCTTCTGCCCCTGGGACGATCAATCCGGCGTAGCGGAATTGGTCTGCCGGGGCAGCCGCTATTCCGCCATGATGTGGGACGATTATACCCGGATCAGCGACGATGAGCTGGACGCCGATTTTGGCCTGCCCTTTGAGGTGACGGCTTATACCGACGGGGAAACCATCGCGGAACAGTGGATCGTGTCCGCCCCGGATGCCGATTACGTGTTCATCATCGAATACGAAGTGGGCGATCCCCAGGGCTGGGCCCCGCTGTTCCATTCCGTGCTGGAAACCCTGGAGTTTCCGGGCCAATCCGCCGGGAACGCCGATTTCCGCGTAGACTTTTACCAGGGCGGCGCGGCGGGCATGCAGTTCACCGACATGGTAGTGGATGAGGACGCGGACCCCATTGTGCTGATTCCCCTGCGGGAAATGCGGGAATTTGCGCTGGAATACCTGGATTGGGATTTTGATGCCATGACGCCCACCGTCGCCATGACGCTTTATGCCGCCGCGTACCTTGCACCCGGCAATAACCTGCGCGTTTCCTGCTATTTTGAGGACATTATGCCCAACCTGCGCGTGCGCTACACCGACGCGGAAGGGGAAGCCCAGTGTTTCTACCTTTTCCAAAGCGGACGGGATGGCTCTCTGATGCTGCTTACCGAGAGCGAGCTTTGAAAGGACCTTTGCGGCGCCTGGAGCTTTTTTGAGGCAAATCCGCTGTAGCAAGCGCTGTTTTCCAATATCCACACGCCACACTGAATCAAAGGAGAGATTTTTATGATTTTAGAATTAGATCAATATACCCAGCGGGTGGACGCCCTGCGCAGCCAGCTCAAGGAAGTGGGCGAAGGGCTGCACATGGACGACATGGAACGGGAGCTGCAGGAGCTGCATGAGGAAATGAACGCCGACGGCTTCTGGGATAACCTGGAACGCTCCACCCACGTGAACCGCCGCATCGCCAATCTGGAAGGCCGTATCAAGCATTACAATTCCCTGGTGTCCGGCTGCGACGACGTGGAAACCATGATGGAACTGGCCCAGGAAGAAGATGATTCTTCCATGGTGGAGGAAGCCGGGGCGGAAATCGAGCGCCTGGAAAAGGAAACCGAAGCCCTGGCCCTGGAAACCCTCATGCGCGGGCATTACGACGATAACGACGCCGTGCTGTCGCTCCACGCGGGCGCGGGCGGCACCGAAGCCCAGGACTGGACCTCCATGCTCTACCGCATGTATACAAGATACTGCGAGCGCATGGGCTTTACCGTCAAATTATTGGATTTGCTGGACGGGGACGAGGCGGGCATCAAGTCCGTCACCTTCGAGGTCAGCGGCGATCACGCCTACGGGTATCTCCGCGGGGAAAAGGGTGTGCATCGGCTGGTGCGCATTTCGCCCTTCGACGCCAACGCCCGGCGGCATACCTCCTTCGCCTCCCTGGACGTGGCCCCCATGCTGGAGGAGGACGACAGCGAAATCGAAATCGATATGAAATACGTCCGGGTGGACACCTACCACTCCTCCGGCGCGGGCGGCCAGAACGTGAACAAGACCTCCTCCGCCGTGCGCATGACCTACGTCAAGGACGACGTGACCATCGTGGTCAGTTGCCAGACCGAGCGCGACCAGGTGCAGAACCGCGCCACCTGTATCAAGATGTTAAAGGCCAAGCTGCTGGAGCTGCGCGAGCGCGCCAAGGAACAGGAAATGGCCGACATCAAGGGCGAAATGAAGAAGATCGAATGGGGCAGCCAGATCCGCTCCTACGTCTTCCAGCCCTACACCATGGTGAAGGATCACCGCACCGGCTACGAATCCGGCAACATCGACGACGTGATGGACGGCAACTTAGAAGGCTTCACCACGGCGTATTTGAAGATGTAGTAAGCGGACGGGGAGTTTTGCGAGAAACCTTTCTTTTCGGAAAAAGAAAGGTTTCTCGCGCTCTTCCAAAGAAAACCCTCCTCGGGATGCTTCTTAATATTCTATTCCAGCTTTACGCCCCGTGATACGATGATAAAATGAAACGAGTTTCGTATTTTTGTTTGGGCCTGGTCGGGTTTATTTCTTTGCTCTGCTCCATCGCCGCGTCCGGCGTCACCAATGAAAACCTGATGAAGCAGGGCTTTCTTGGGTACAGCCAGACGGCACATTTGAATGTGCCTGCCAGCCGGTATGGGGATTACGCCAAGGCCATCGCCCAATATCTGGATGGGAAAACGGCGGCTGTTCAGGTAAAAAATCCCGATTCCGACGAAATGGAAAACGCTTTTTCCGAAAAGGAAAACGCTCATCTTTCCGATGTGCGGGGCATCGTGAACGTGCTCAAAATCATCCGTTGGGTCGGGGGCGGGATGGTGATCGGATTGCTGGCCCTGCTGTATTTCAAGCACAAAGCCCAGCCCGCGCAATTCCTGCAAGACGCCGTGCGTGGCTTCGCTCTTTCCGCCCTGTTCCTGCTGCTTATTGCCACCGTTTTGGCTGTTTGGGGTGGGGTGAATTTTGACGGCCTGTTCGTTACGCTGCATAAAGTATTATTCACTAACAATCTGTGGCTCCTGAACCCCAATACTGATTTATTGATGGCTTTCATGCCCTTGAATTTCTTCATCTGGTACGCCGGGGAAATGCTCAAATCTATGCTGCCCGTGCTGGGCATGATGCTGGCCGTGATCGTGGCGTGGCTGAAAATCGGGAAAACACAAAAGGAAACGGAAACGAAATGAGCTATTTTGAATCCTGCCAGCGGCAGGCGGAAGCCCTGCAAAAGAAGGAACACGTCCGCATCCTCGCCATTGAATCCAGCTGCGACGAAACGGCGGCGGCGGTGATCGAGGATGGGCGTACGATCCTGTCCAACGCCGTCTTTACCCAAATCGACCTGCACGCCCTGTACGGCGGGGTGGTGCCGGAAATTGCCAGTCGGGCCCACGTGGAAAAGGTCGATCTCATGGTGGATCAGGCATTGAAGGACGCGGGGATGGAACTGAAAGACGTGGACGCCATCGCCGTCACCTACGGCCCCGGCCTGGTGGGGGCGCTGCTCATCGGCGTTTCCTGCGCCAAGGCCCTGGCCTTTGCGGCAAACAAGCCCCTGGTGCCGGTCAACCACATCGAGGGCCATATCTGCGCCAATTTCTTAACGCACCCGGATCTGGAGCCGCCCTTTGCCTGCCTGGTGGTCAGCGGCGGGCACAGCCATTTGTTCTCTGTGGAGGATTACGGCGTGTTCCGCATCATCGGCCAGACCCAGGACGACGCGGCGGGGGAGGCCTTTGACAAAGCCGCCCGGGTGCTGAATATCCCCTACCCAGGCGGGCCCCTGCTGGACAAGCTGGCCGAAACGGGCGATCCCCACGCCTTGAAGCTGCCCCGGCCCAAGACCGAAGGCCGCTATGATTATTCCTTTTCCGGCCTGAAAACGGCTTTCATCAACGCCGTCCACAACGCCCGGCAGAAGGGCGAAGCGCTGAACGACGCCGATTTGGCCGCTTCCTTCCGCGCCGCCGTGGTCTCCTTCCTGGTGGACAAGGCCATGCTTGCCGCCGAAGAACTGAACCTAAAAAAAATGGCCCTGGCCGGGGGCGTGTCCGCCAACAGCCTGCTGCGCCGCGAAATGGAAGCCGCCTGCCGGAAGCGGAACATTCATCTGTATATGCCCCGCCTGAACCTCTGCGGCGACAACGCCGCCATGATCGGCTCCGCCGCCTACTATCATTTGATGCGGGGCGAAATCGCCGATTTGACCCTGAACGCCAAACCAGCGTTGCGATTATAGAATAGGATAAATTTTAGATTGATTCTTTTGCTTTTTTGTGTATACTTAGCAATGAGGTGATAGTGTGAAAACAAAGTTTGGAGCAAGTAATGGCCCACCAATCCAAAGGAAGGCAAAGCAAACAAGCCTCATTGAGGCAGTAAATTGAAAGAAGCTTCTACCCCTACCCGGCCAAAGCCAAGGAATCCAAGGAGATTGAGCCTTCGACAATGACACCCAGAGAAACGAGGAGCTTCACGGCATCTTTTGCGGAAGCAAGCGTCATTTTCTTCTTGAGTTCTTCGGGCAAATCGTACTTCTGGAGATCAGAAGGGTTGAAGACTTCTCCAGAAGAAAGCATGGCGTAAATGGAAGTCAGGATCATGCGAGCGATAGCAATGATAGCGCGTTTCTTCCCACGGCGTTTCATGATGTGCTCGTACTTGATTCTGAAATAAGGCTGCTTTTCGGTAGATTTCACCGCCGCGTGTGCTGCCTCAACCAAAGCGGGTTTCAGGTAGACTCCGGCACGGGAAATCTTTACGGATTTCTTCTTGCCAGCGGATTGGTTGTTGTCAGGCGTCAGACCGGCCCAACTGCAAAGACGCCTGGCAGAGCCGAATTCCGACATATTGGTACCGATTTCCGAGAGAATCGTTATAGCGAGACGGCGATCCACTCCGGGAATTGTACATAGGAGGGAAATGGTTCCTTCGTAATCAGAGGCAAGATTGCTGACAATGTCATCAATCTGGCCGATTCGCTTGTCAATATCCGCGAAGTGTCCCTGAACGATACGAACTCTTTCCTTCTGTTCCGGGGTCATATTGAAACCTTCAACCGCTTCAATGACAGCGTCTGCTTTCTTCATCATGGAACGATGGAGAAGCGAAACACAGTAATTGGGGTCTACGGTTTCTGTATCCAGCAGATAGTTCTCGATAGCCGTAGCAGACTTCCCGAACATGTCGGAAACGACGGCATCCAACGTCAGGTTGCACACAGTGAAAGCATTCTGAAAACGATTCTTTTCACTGGAACGCATGGATACCAGTTTGCTCCGATAACGGGTACATTCCCGAAGAATCCTGATGTCCTTTACGGGAATGTAGCTGCCGGGGACGAGTCCCATACGGAACAGATTGCCGATCCACTTGGAATCCTTCTTGTCGTCCTTGTTGCCCTTGACAGCGGAAACCCATTTGGGATTCGCGATGACAACATGAACGAAACCTTCAAGGGCATTCCAAACGGGAACCCAATACTTGCCGGTACTTTCCATACAGACATCCTTACAATTGTTGTCAAGGAGCCACTGCCTGAAAGCAATCAGGTTTCTGTAGGAAGTGCCGAAGTGTTTCTGCTTACACTGGGGAATCAGATAATCCCCCATAAGGATTGTGG
>JAFXMP010000190.1 GCA_017530275.1 Clostridia bacterium
CGCCCATGGCGATGCTTGTGATCGAATATGCGGCTGAAAGGCGATTGACCACACTGTATGCCAGGTTCCCCGTCAGCCCCACCAAGGCGCCGCATACCGGCCCGCCGATGTAAGCGCAAAGCGCCGTACCGAACGAATCCGCCCAGATAGGCAAATTCAGCCAAACGGACAAAAGCCGTCCGCCCACGTTCAGGATCACGCACAGCGCAATAAACAGAATGATCTTTCCTGTTTTCCACTTTTTCATCCGATCCAGCCTCCTTTCCATCCGCCGGTTCAATTCTGGGAAGCGCTGTGGCGGGCGTAATATTCAAACCAGTTTTCGTACTGCCCGGATGCAAGCACCTCGTCGATTACGCCGTTGACGAAATACATCAGTTCGATTTCGCCCTTCTGGGCCGCGATCCGGTCCCCCAAGTACTGGGACTGCAGGACAAATGTCACATCCGGCACGATCATGAGGCCGCAGCCGGGATGGCTTTCGATGTACACCCTGGCAATGGCGATGTCCACCACGCCGGCGTCGGCCTTTCCCTCCCTGACGGCGTCATACACATCCCCTGCGGAGGACAGCCTGCGGAACTTGCGGTAAAAAGAAATGTTGTCGGCAGCCATGGTTTCCTGGAGCGAGCCCCTCTGCGCCACGATATCCTTGTTCGCCAGATCGGCCGCCGAACGGATGGCTCCGGCGTCATCCTCGCGGATCAGCAGGCCGCTGGACGCCTGCTCGCTGGAAAAGTAATACCCCTTGGACATTTCCAGCACCGCAGCCCGCCCCGACGTGAACGACAGCGCGGAAACAGCCAGGTCATACTTGCCGTCGGCCACGGTGGACAAAACGTCAGTAAACTCCATAGGAACGATTTCCAGTTCAACGCCCATGCGCTGGGCGATCAGCCGTGCCAGCTCCATATCCGCGCCCGCGAAACGGTCCATGCCGGTTTTTGTTTCGTCAATATATTCCTGCGGCGGATAATAAGGCGATGTGGCCACGGTCATTTTTCCGGCGTCCCGTATTCTTGCCAGCCGTCCCCCCGAATTTTCAGGAATGCCTTTCGACACATCTATGGAACCATCCACATAATTCCATTCATTTTCGATGTACAACGGATTCTCACCGGCCAGACAACTGACCGGGAGCGTCATCCCAATTGCAAACAGAATCGCCGCCACCATAATCAAACGGCAATCAGCCCGCCGGTTTGCCCGGCTCTTTCTTCCGTTTCCGGCAAGGAAGGGGATTGGATTTTTGTCGCGCTTCACCACATACACCTCCAGCCACGATTCACGTTTCAAACGGCAAATCCCAGTATCGCGGATTCAAACGCTGTTCAGGCTGACAGGCGTGAGCCTGCCTTGCCTTATTATACCATACTGGCAGTTATATTTCGATCCCCAAAAGTAAAAAAAGAATCGGGGAGAATTGCGCCTCCCCGATCTTCGATTACCATGAATTTACCCCACGATCTATTTTTTTACTCTGTGGCTTCGATGATGCTCACGTCGATGCGGGGATAGCTTTTGATCTTGCCCTCCTCGTTGATTTCGCTGAACGTTCCGGAAGCGACGCCGTAGACCTTTACTTTATCCCCCACTGTCCAGGCAGGTTCTTCCCGGCAGATCAGGTACACGATATCCTTGTATCCGCTGCCGGTTTGAGTCAGGGCGAAGGTAACCACCCATTCGTCGATGTTCTTTTCCACGCCGGTGATAAAGCCTGTTTCCACCACGGTTTTGCCCCGGTTCTCCGACTTTGGCAGGTTTTCATAGGTCATTTTCTTGGCTGACGCGCGGATCTTGTCTTCCCGTTCGGCATCGGTATAGGAGCGCACGGCGGTAAAGGTGAATATCCTTTCTTGCAAACCCTTCTTGGTCACGGTAAGAACGAATTGGTAGGCGCCTTCCGCACTGGTGTCCACCTTAAAATTGAATTGACTTCCTGTCACGGATTTACTGTACGTGATAGGACCGGAGATGGCTAATTGAATTTTTGCCCCCGCTACAGTGGTACCGGAAAACACAGTTTCATCGTTCAGGGTCTCCCCCGGGTGCGTGACCAGATCCACCGGCAAAATGCCCTGCTGAAACGTGACGGAATACAGGCGCTGGGCAGCAATGGCTCCTTCCGCTTCGGATGTCAATGTCACAGAATAAACGCCCTGGGCGGGAAGCTTTACTTTGACGGAAAACGCGCCGCTTCCGTTGGCTGTGGTCTGGAAGGTTTGTCCCCCGGCGCTGCCCAGGGAAAACGCCGTAACGGTTACCGTCGCCTTGCGGGCTGTGGTGCCCTTCACAGTGAAGGTATCCTCGTTGGTTTCAGCGGGCGGCGCCGCGGATACCGTCAGCTTAATGGGCAGTTCAGGCATGGGCAGGATCTCCGTGAAGGTGAATGTTTTCATCACCTTTTCCAGGGCCGTATTGTCGGCCTCCTTGGCGGTTCGGTCCCGAACCTGCATGTCCAGGGTAATGGTATAACCGTTGCGGATGGTGCGGCGCTGATACCCGCTGCATACCAGTTGGCCGTTCTGGCGCAGGGTGTACTGGGTCTGCAGGAATCGCAGGGTCACTTTGCCGTAATTGGCCCATTTGGCGCTGGAGTAGGTATAGCCCAAAATGCTGTACACCGATCCGTTGGTATGGGATACGCGGAATTCCTTGCGCATGTCCTCATCCTGGTTGTTGAGGTCAAAATAGGTTTGGGCATCCGTATCCCGCAGGGCGGAAATCACCAGGGTACGGTTGGTTTCTTCGTCGATGGCCTGAAGGAGGATGCCTTCGGCCTCAAAGCTGTTGGCAAGCGCGTCGTAATCCAGGCCCTGACTGGCGATCCAATCCGCTTTGGAGCTTAAATTGTAGGGCGTGAGCACCGTTTCATAATCCGATGGGATTTCCACCTGAGCGCGGATATCCCCAAATGAATACGTTTCCGCGCTGGCCGCGGCTGCAATCATGACCAGCAGCAGCGCCAAGGCGGAAATCAGAAGCATTTTACGCAACGTATTGCGCCTCCCTTCCTCACGGCGGCGGAGCAAAAGCCCTTCTATCCGCCCGTAAGAATATTGTAACATATTTGTAACTATTTTTCAACTATTGAACAGTTGTTCTTATTTGCCAATATTTTCAATCCCACGCAGTATCTCCGGTTCCCGCACGTCCCGCACGGTGGTGAACACCTTGCGGGTGAGCAGCGCGCCGCAGCGGTACCACATGCAAATGAAGGGGCAGTCCTGGGCGAACTGATCCTGGATATCCCACAAAAGCTGACGGTAAGCGGAAAAATCCCTTTCCTCCCGCAGTTTCTTGAACAGGTTATCCATGGCGGTAGACCGGTAGCCGCAGTAATTTCCCGTGTTGCCGCTCATGAGCAGGAAGCCAGGGTCCGGCACCACGTCCATCTGGAAGGCGGCAATGGCCATATCGAAGTTCCGGGCTTTCAAATGCTCGGCCACGCTGGCGAAGCTTTGGGTTTCCACGTGCACGTTGATGCCCACGGCAGCCAGGTAATCGGCGATCATGCCCGCTGCCTGCACCCGCACGGAATTGTCCTGCTCCTCGTACACGTATAGGCCCAAGCGCAGGCGCTTATCCACCTGTTTGCCTTTTTCCTCCACCACCGTGTGTCGGATGTTGTCGTCCTGTGGATTTGGTTTCCAGCCCGCTTCGTCCAATAGCTGACGGGCTTTGTCCGGGTTATAGGCGTAGGCGTTTTCGTTGTCCTTGTACATCCAGGTGCCTGCTGGCAGGGGTGTATCCGTCCGGTCCGCCATGCCCATGTAAACGGAATTGGCGATGGCGTTAAAGTCGATGGCGTAGCGAATCGCTTCCCGCACCTTTTGATTGTTCAATGGGAAAGCGTTGGCGCTGTGGTTCAGCAGCAGGGTTTCCAACTGCCGGGTGCGGTAGGTGATATTCAGGTTGGTCAGGCCCGTCTGATACTGCCCTGCGGAAGCGGACCGGGTAATGGCCGCGTCCACGCGGTTGTATTCATAGTCGGAAATCAGTTCCCGGTTGGTAGCGCGGAAGGAGATGTTGATTTCCTTTACGGTCAGCGGTCCGTTCCACCAGTTTTCATTGGCGGACAGGAGCAGATAATCAGCCGGCACGAAGCTGTCCACCTTATAGGGCCCGGTGCCCGCTGGATTAGCGGACTGCACCTGATCCCGGGGCAGCACGGGAAAGGTGAGGGCGAAGCGCACGCCGTAATAAGGCCGCTTGACCGTGATCTGTAAAGAATCCGCGCTGTTGACCGATACGCTGCTGACGATGTACTGCAGTTGGTCATAGGCGCCTTTTCCTTCCTTGGCCAAGCGCAAAATCTCATTGATGGTAGCTTCCACGTCATAGGCCGTGCAGGGCGTTCCGTCGTGAAACACAGCGTCTTTGCGCAGTCGGATGGTCCAATGCTTTCCGTCGGTGGTAGAATTACACTCCGAAGCCAGGCAGGGCTGGGGCATGCAATCATCGTCCAGAGAGAACAAGCCTTCATAGATCAGCGCGGTAACGGATTGAAACTCCCTTTCCTCCGGCGTCAGGGGATTGAGGGACATGGTTTTGACCGAAATCATGCCCAAGGACAAATAGGAATCCATTGTTGTGGCAAGAGCGGAGGGGCAAAGAAGCGACAGAATCAGCGCCAGCAACAACGCCCGCTTCACATGTTCAATAATAATGCTGCAAATAGATCGCATAAGAATTCATTACCCTTCCCGCGTAGGTCCGCGTATCTGATTTGGGGATCTGAGCCACCGTAAGGGTCTTTCCGTCTGTGGAATAATCCTGTATCCAGGAAGGCACTGTTCCCCAGCCCGCATGATAGGCACAGGCCACCAGTACAGGGTCGTCGCTGTCGATCTTTCGGCAGATATAGCGCAGCAGATAGCATCCCATTTTGATGGCGTTTTCAGGTTCGTATACCGCGCTGACGTCTTTTTTGCTGACGCCGCAGTTGGGCGCCACCCATTCAAAGGTATCGGGCATGAACTGCATCAGGCCCATGGCCCCCTTGCTGCTGACGGCCCGGGGATCATAGCCGCTCTCCTGCATGATGATCGCTGAAACGTAAGCCGGGTTCAAGTTGTACTCCGCGGCGTATTTTTCGATCAGGTCCCGGTAGCGCGGCTGATGTTTCCTCACCGTTTGCTCGTATTTTTCCTGTTCCGCCTGGCGCTTCTGCCGCAGACTGTCCAAACTGCCGTTGGCGGAAGAAAGCTGAACGCAGGCAAAGGCAACCCCGACCGCCAACAGCGCCAGAATGATCCACTGCCACGGGGCGAAGCCTTTTTTTCTCTTTCGCACGGCTTTTCTTCCCGACCGCCGTTTACGCTGATGCGGAGCCTGAACGGGCGCGGGAGCGGGGTACTCATACATGCTGTTTGCTTCCTCCGGTTTCCGCGGCGTGTTTCACCGCCTCCTGCCACAGGGAAAGGGCCGCCCTGCCGCTTTCCTCCTTGGTGCCCGTAGTGCGGATCACATGATCCGCCCGCCTGCGTTTTTCCATCACAGGCATTTGGGAATGGATGCGCCGCAGGGCTTCGGCCCAGGTGATCTGTCCCCGCTTGCGCACCCGGCGCACCTGTTCCTTTTGCGGCGCATAGGCGCACCAGATTTCGTTGCACCAGGTATCCATGCCCACTTCGTACAAGAGGGGCACGTCCATCACCACCGGGCCGTCCGTTTCGTCCATCTGTCGGTGGATCTCCGAAAGCACCATGGGATGAATGATGGCGTTCAGCTTGTCCCTTTCAGCAGGATCGGCAAACACAATGTCCGACAGGGCGCGGCGGTTCAACTCTTCCCCGTCGAACACTTTATCGCCCCATATTTCCCGAATAGCGGGCAGGGCGGGGCCGCCGGAGGCAGTCAGGCTCCTGGAAATCTCATCCGCGTCGATCACCGGCACGCCCGCCGTTTTCAGCGACCGGGAAATGTTGCTTTTCCCGCAGGCAATGCCGCCGGTCAGGCCAATAACATACTTGCTCATTGTGATTCTTCCTTATCAGAAAACAAGAGGATAGAGTTGAGAGCGGAGAGTTGAGAGTTAAGATATAGTTAGATGTTCAAATATATGGTAAAAGTAAACTCCTTCATAAAAATCTCAACTCTTAACTCCCAACTCTCAACTCCTTATTTCGTTTCAAACCAGCTTTCCCCCATCTTGACTTCCGCCACCAGGGGCACTTTGAGGGCGTACACCTGCTCCATGCATTCACGCAGGATACGGGCCACGGTTGCTTCTTCTTCCTTGGGGGCTTCGATCAGCAGTTCGTCGTGGACCTGCAGGATCAGCCGGGCTTTCAGACCCTCTTTTTTCAGTGCGCCGTGCACCCGCACCATGGCCAGCTTGATGATGTCCGCCGCCGTGCCCTGAACAGGGGTGTTCATAGCCGCCCGTTCGCCAAAGTTCCTTACATTGGCATTGCTGGATTTCAGTTCCGGCAATTGCCGCCTTCTTCCCATCATGGTCACGGCGTAGCCTTGGTCGTAGCCCTTTTTCACCGCTTCGTCCATGAATTTCTTCACGCCGGGATAGCGGAGGAAATACCGGGCGATGAAATCTGCCGCCTGATACCGGGAAACGCCGATGTTCCGGGCCAGACCGAATTCACTGATGCCGTACACCAGGCCGAAGTTCACCGCCTTGGCGCTGGAGCGCATTTCCCGGGTCACGTCCTCCATGGGCACGCCGTAGACCTCCGCCGCCGTGCGGGTGTGTATATCCTGGCCTTTCTGGAAAGCATCCACCATGGCGGCGTCCCCGGAAAAGTGGGCCATGACCCGAAGCTCGATCTGGCTGTAATCCGCGTCGGCCAGCACGCAGCCGGGGCTTACGATGAACGCCTTGCGGATCTCCCGGCCCATTTCGGTGCGCACGGGGATATTCTGCAAATTGGGCTCGCTGGAGGAAATACGTCCGGTGGCTGTGCCGGTCTGGTCAAAATACGTGTGTACCCGGCCCGTTGCGTCCATCTTGCGAAGCAGGGCGTCGATGTAGGTGCTGTTCAGTTTCACCACCTGGCGGTATTTGAGAATAGGCGCGATGCAGGCGTGCTGATCGGCCAGCTTTTCCAATGTGTCCGCGTCGGTGGAATAGCCCCGGCTGGTCTTTTTGCCGTGGGGCAGGTTCAGGTCCTCAAACAGCACCTTGCCCAATTGCTGGGGGCTGTTCAGGTTGAAGCGCTGATTGGTAAGGCGGTAGACTTCTTCTTTGAGTTCCTCCGCCTGCTTCGTGTATTCCGCGCCCAGGGCGGAGAGCACCTGCCCGTCCACCCGGAAGCCAGCCTGCTCCATATCAAAAAGCACGTACAGCAGCGGCAATTCGATTTCCCGCATGAGGGACAGCATGCCTTCTTCTTTAAGTTGTTTTTCCTGGGCCTGGGCCAAGGTCAGCACCCCGGCGGCGTCCTCCCGGGCGAAGCCGGACAGAGCGTAGGATTTTTCCTGGGGATTGCGCAGATACGCCCCCAGCATGGTGTCCCAGGCAAATTCCGGCAGAGGCAGCCCCATATCAGCCAGCAAATGCAGCAGGGCTTTGCCGTCGTGCACGTACAGTTTTTTGGATAAAAGAGGTTTCAGGGCCTGCCAGGCTTCCTCCGGCAGCAGCCCCTCCGACAGCATATCCTGCTGCAAGGATATTTCCGCCAGCCTGCCGGGGATTGCCACCGTCATGCGGGTGGGCGTCACATGCAGGGCAACGGGCTGGTTTTCCGCCTCCTTTACAAACGCGGCGATCTCCCCTACTGTTTTCAAGGTTTCTTCCGCAAAGATTATTTCCGTTTCTTCCACTTCCGGGGCTGGCGCGGCGTCCGGGATCATCTTTTCCAGCCGTCCCGCCACGCCGTTGAGCTGGTATTTCCGCAACGCGGGTAAGCCCTCCGCCATGTGGGAAACGTCGAAGGCAGAAAGATTAAATTCAATGGGGGCCGTGGGGCGGATGGTGGCCAGGTCCTTGCTGAACCGGGCCTGGGCTTCGTTGTCCCGCACCTTTTCCCCTAATTTTCCTTTGATTTCCGCGCCATGGGCCAGCACGTTCTCCAATGTGCCATATTCGCTTAACAGCTTCACCGCCGTCTTTTCCCCCACGCCGGGGATGCCGGGGATATTGTCGCTGGTGTCCCCCATGAGGCCCTTCCAGTCCGTCACCTGCTCCGGGGTGACGCCGAAATACTCCTTCACCCCGGCGGAATCGAACAGGGTGCTTTCCGTAATGCCCTTGCGGGTGAACAGCACCTTGGTGCCCTCCCCCACCAGTTGCAAAGCGTCCTTATCGCCTGTGAGCAGCACGCAGTCCAGCCCGGTTTCCCGGCATTTGACGGATAAGGTGCCCAAAATATCGTCCGCCTCGTAGCCCTCCGCCGTGAGCACGCCCAAGCGCATAGCCGCCAGGATTTCCTTGATCACGTGAAACTGAGGCCGCATTTCCTCCGGCATGGCCCGGCGGCCCGCCTTGTAATCCGCATAGGCGGTATGGCGGAACGTGGGAACGGGCAGATCGAACGCCACGGCGATATACCGGGGCGACAAATCCTGCATGGCTTTCAGCAGCATGGATAAAAACCCATGCACGGCGTTGGTGTACACGCCGTTCGCGTCCATCAGGGGCAGGGCGTGAAAGGCCCTGTGCATCAGGCTGTTGCCGTCCACGGCCAATAAGGTTTCCCGCATTGCTTCCTTCACCTCGTCAGGCCGGACAGTCCCCAGCCCCTTCAATCATACTATCAGTATACCACACACAGACGCAATTGAAAAGAAATGTTTCGGAATCGTTGCATTTTTTTACATTCGCAATTTATACAAAAGGGAGCGCCGCGACATGCGCTCCGCATCATGATGTTTTCGATCATTTATATACGGGCACGGTAAACGTAAAGTCGAAGGGGATTTCCACGGTGGTATACGCCTCCCGCCCGTCCGGGGCATCCAGCGTCATGATCGTGCCGTCCGCACTTTCCTGACGCCAGATGACGGATAAATAGCGCATGCGCATCATCCCGCCCGTCACCCGCATTTCATAGCCGTTGGACAGGGGCGTGACCACGCATTCCGGCTTTTCCAACACCGTGACCTGCGGCAAAACGGGAATCGTATTGGAACGGATGGAAATGAAGCTGTCCTGGTATTCCAGCGTCTGTTCTTCCTGGGACAAATCCACCAGCCGCGTGACCGCCTGCTCCTGGAGGCTGGCTTCAAAATGATCGGTCTGAAATTCCCATTCTTTTTCCGTACCATCCGCTCCAATATAGCGGTGGGTGATGGGCGGCAGCTCCGAGCCAAAGGTTTCCACAGTATGGAAATCCAGCGGATTCATGAGACGGAAGGTGAAATCATAAGGGTATTCTTCCACCGCGTAATCGGCGTGGGTCAGATACGCCCGGGACGGATCAAACTCCCATGTGATGGAATCAATCTGATGGTAAGCTTCCTGCGAATAATACAGATCCGTGGGGTACTGCAGCCGGAATTTTCCCCCGGAAAAACGCACGGTATAAAAATCCTTCTGATAATAAACGGTTACGTCCGGCTTTTCCACCTCCTGAAAAGACATAACGCCTCCGTCACTTGTGGAAGTCGTTCCCAGCAGCAGCAATTCATATTCCGTTTCCACCGGGCCGTCCTGCTTTCCAAAGTCTTCCAGAAGTTCAAACTGCTGCCGGTTGAAATGGGCGGTCATGTTCGTGCAATTGTCGTTAAGAACTTCCTGCAGCGTACCGTTTTCGTCGGTATAATGAAGCGTATAGGGCGCGCCGAACAACAGCGTGTCATAGTATTCGGCGTCCTGAACCCCGCCGAATTGCAGGCCAGCGGGTTTTTCCTCCTCCGTCTGTTTCGTTTCTTCCCCGCGTTCCGGCAGTTCCTCCAGGCGGAAGGTGAAATCGTAGGGGTATTCTCCCTCCGCGTATTCGGCATAAAGGAAATGATCGGAAACAGGCATGAAATACCAGGAGCTGTCATCGTACAGCTGGACTTCCTGATCATAATACACATCTGTGGGGTACTGCACCCGGAATTCTCCTCCGGCAATACGCACGGTATAGCCGCCATCCTCAAAGATCGCTGTAACTTCCGGTTCCTCGATCTTCTGGAAGATGATGTCCACGTCCGGCTGGTAGCCAGACAATATCAATATTCCGTATTCTGTCTCCACTGCCCCATGTTTCCCGCCGATTTCTGAAATGTTGATATGCTCACCCGGGTCGAGAACAGCATACATATTGACGCATGAATCAATACGGGACTCCACCGCGGTATTGTCATCCTGATCGACACAGTGCAGGATGAAGGGCAGGCCGAAACGAACGTTGTTTGAGTATTCGCCCCGCAGCTGGCCGTAATTCATGGCGGCGGACTCTGGCGAAGGCAGCGCTGTTATTTCCGTTCCACGAGAAGGCGCGGAGGTGGGCGCGGGGACGAGCGCGGTGGACAGGGCTGAAAGCGTCGTTTCCTCAGAATCAGGGAATGACAGATAGGGGATCGTCTGCGTCGCCGCCTCAAAGCAGTTTTCCGGCAGCGTCCCGTTATCATCCACCAAGCCAAGCCGTATCGCCATTTCATCCTGTACCGTCCGCACGATTTCACCCTGTTCGTTCAGATACAATTCTTTTATATAGGAGACCGTACCCCGATACTTGGTAAAATCAAGCTTGTACACATCCCATTGATATACAGAAAAATCACAGGACCCGCTGTCCAGCTTTCCGCTGATGAAAAGATATGGCTCGAAGGGTCTCATGGCCTGGGTCAAATCCTGCTGGCCTGCAGCCGCTATCACAATATCAGGCTCCAGTGCCCAGGTTTTATCCGTTCTATAAAGCATGGTATAATGATATTCCACCTGCGCCACCTGGGGCGTCAGATCAAACGCACAGATTTCCTCCCCGGCGTCGTTCACCACATGCACCCGCACCGGCGCGTATACCGGTTCGATCACATGACGCTGAATCACCGTACCCTCCGCTTTTCCGTCCTCACTCTCGGCACCCGAAGGCTGGGTGACGCGGTCGGGCAGACCGTTGGCTAAATAATCCGATATACCGGGCCAGTTTTCGGCCAGCACTGCCGTCGCGGCCATGATCACCGTCAGAGCCAGAACCAGGCCCAGGGACATTCTCTTTTTCACTTTCTTTTCCCCCGTTTCATTGGCAATGATTCGTTTGGCAAGAAAAGGATCTTCCCGAAGGCCGGACAATCTGTGGTCAACCGCGCTTTGAAAACGCTGTATATCCTTCCGGTCAGGTGTTTCCGGTGTCATCAGGAATCCCTCCCTTCCAGGACGGCGCGCAGCCTTTTCCGCGCCCGTCCCAATCGATCTGATACAGATGAATGAGATATACCCAGCGTATCCGCGATTTCGTTTACGTTCATTCCCTGATAATAGTACAGAAGCACCGCTTCCCGCAATTTAGGCGGCAATTGCATCACCTGGGTTATCAGGCTTTCTTCTTCCGCCGTGAATGACACGGATGCGGGCGGCAGATCGTCCGGCGTCACCCGCCTGTCCACATGCCGGAACCAGGCGGATTTCCGTATGTCGTAGCAGGTGCGCAAGGCGATTTTCATCAGCCACGTTTTTTCGCTGCTCCCGCCCTGGAAGGAGTGAAAGCCCCTGTATGCCTTGAAAAACGTTTCCTGCACCGCGTCCCTGGCCTGCTCCTGATCCCGCAGGTACAGATAGCAGTACCGCAGCAGCGCCGTCTGATGCTGATTCACCAGCCGTTCAAACGCTTCGTTTTCCTCCGGAAGCATGTCCGGGCCCTGGACATCCTCCATACAGTCCTCCCCCCTTCCATTTATGTAGACGAGACAGGATGGAAAAATGTCGGAAAGATCTTTCTGAAAAAACAGAACCGCGGAAGCGTCACCTCCGCGGTTTCCTGCATGCTGCAATGTTACTGTTTTGCTTTCTGCCCGATTTTATTTTCCGTGCCGTTTTTGAGCCGCTCCAGGTTGCTGCGGTGGCGGTACACGCCAAGGGCAAGCAGGATCAGGGCCCACACCCCGGCGGGCCAGAAGGGCTGGGTGAACAGGATCATCACGGCGAAGGAAAAGAGCATGGTCAGGCTGCCCACGGAAATGTAGCGCCAGATGTAAATCACCAGCAGGCACAGGGCGGCGGCGATCCAGCCCTGGAGGGGAAACAGGGTGGTGATCAAACCCCAAATAATATA
>JAFXMP010000191.1 GCA_017530275.1 Clostridia bacterium
CCCAGGTGGAGCAGGAGGACGCGCAGGCTCAGCACAAGACCTACATCAAGAAGGAAGTCCCGCTGCGCTACGGCTCCATCGCGTCCAACGCGATCAAGAACCGTATCACCAGCCGTCCGACCGTCGTACCGCGCAACGTAGACGGTTGGGTTGTCGGCAACGTCCTTTAATTCGGGAGGTAACAGATGGAATACGTCGCAAGGCACTATATCCCCTTGAAGAAGGGGCTTGTTACGCCGGGCGAAATTCTGTCTGACTTGCCGGAGGAAATCATTCCCCGCCTGCTTGAGAAGGGCGCTATCGAAGAGATAGCGCCTGTCCAGGCGGCGGCGGTAAAGCCGGACAAGAAGCCCGACAAGGCGGCGAAAGCGAAACCGGAAAGCGCTCCCGAACCCGTGGAGGATGAAACCGAAGAGGTTGCAGCCGACGATACGGAAGTAGAGGAAATCGACGCGCTCTCTGGCGTTGTAACCGCGCCCAAGGAAGAAAAGCCCAAGACGCGCAAGGCGTCCAGTAAGGCGAAAGGAGGCAAAGCATGAAGAAGCTGCTGCTGAAGGATGGAAGCACCATCGAAGCCAGCCCGGAATACGGGATGCGGCTGATTGAGCAGGGAGAAGCCGTTGGCTTTGCCCCGGAGAAACCGGCGAAAGCGCCCAAGGCCGAAGCGGAAGAAAAGCCCGCCGAGGAAAAGGCCGCTGAACCCGTTACGAAGGAAGCGCCGAAGAAGAAGGGCAAGTGATGTTCGGTGAGTCTGAGAGATCGGTTTCCCGGAGATCGGTTGCGGGTGTTCATTAACGCGAAGCACTTTGCGACGGAACACACCTGGAACGGCAAAAAGTTCCTGTGCGTGCTGGAAGAAGACGAAGCGCTGAAGCGGAAGAACAACAACGTCAACGATATTTCCTGGGACAACAACACGATTGACACGCTGTTCCATGTACGGAACGAGGACTGGCCCGGACGGACACCGCCGGTACCAAACGAGTTCGGGTACTTTGACAACGTGCACATGAAGATCCTTCAAGTTACGAACAACGAAGGGATTTACACCATCTGCCTTTCCACCAATTCGCCCAAACAGATTGCGGAGTAAGGAGTGCGGCCCATGAGAACGACTGAACGGTTAGACCGGCTCGCGGAGTGGACGTACAACAAACTCTGCAAAGGGCGGTTGATGAAGTCCCCGGCAAGCGGGATGGATTTTACCAAGATTGAAAAGGTGGAGCCGAAGGTTTACGTCGGGTATTTCCCGATGCGACCGGAGGAAACCGCAGACGGCCAGGCGTGGCAGATGCCGAATGAACTGTATACGGTACCGTCCATTCTCATCATGCCGACGCACAGCTATGTCAAATACCAGGAGGAAAAGCGCTTTGACCGGTACAGCGGGATTACACGCCCGCAGGAATTAGGCCAGGGGCTGAACTGCCAGGTGCTTTTCTCCGTGTATGAAGACGGCGTGCGGAAGCCCGGATTCATCCAGAAGGTGGAGGATACCGGCGAATATGATCTGAAGCTCGTGCGTGAGGGCACGCGTGACGGGTTATATATGCTGCTCAACTGGATAGATGATTTCAAGGCGGCGCTGCTGGGCGAAAAGTTTATCCCGAAAACGGATCTGTTTCTGAACGAAGCGGAAATGACCTACGGGCTTTACGCTGACCAGAAATACATCACGGACAAACGGCCCCTTTACTACGGCTATGTCAACGTAGCTTTCCAGTGCTACGCGGACGAAGCACAGAACAACCAAATCGAAAAATTACTTGAATAAGGAGGACACACCTATGGCTTATCTGCATGGCGCGTATGGCGATCAGCAGGCAATCGGCACCCGCGTAGCGACCGAAAGCCAGAGCGCCGTGGTGCTCGTCGGCACCGCCCCCGTTCAGAACCTTTTGCCGGACGACAACGGCGACTGGAACGTGAACAAGCCCATCCTCGTCAATGATATCTCCGAAGCGAAGAAATACTTCGGATACAGCGACGATTGGGCGAAATACTCCCTGTGCGAAGCGATGCACGTTTTCCTGGAACTGGCTGGCGTTGGCCCGCTGGTGATGATTAACGTGCTGGATCCCAAGAGCACGCACAGGTCTTCCACCGTGACCACGAAAACCGCTACCCCGTCCAGCGGACGGATTACCATTGCGAACTGCGAGGACGCGATCCTGGACACCATCGTTGTGAAGACCCAGGACACCCCGCCCGTGGAAAAGGTGAAGGGCACGGACTACACCGCTGCTTACAACGCGGCGAAGAAGTCCATTATCATCCAGGAGCTGACGGCTGGCGCTCTGGGAAGCGCCGCGCTGGATATCACCTACTACACCGTCACCGCGTCCACCATCACCAGCACGGATATTATCGGTGCTGACGACGGCGCGGGCACCCACACCGGTCTGTACGCCATCAAGGACGTATACAACCTCTGCGGCGTGATTCCCGCCATCTTCATGGCCCCCGGTTGGAGCGAACTGCCCGCCGTCCACGCGACCATGGCAACGCTCTCCCTCAAGATCAACGGCCATTGGGACGCCTGGATGTTTACGGATATCCCGATTTCCGACAACGGCACGCCCGTTACCATGGCGAGCGCGAAGACCTGGAAGGACGCCAACGGCTACACCAAGAAGAACGAAACCGTTTCGTTCCCCATGGCGGTTGGCACCGACAGCAAGAAGTATCACCTTTCCGTGATCCGCTGCGCGAACTTCCTGCAGCTCCTGGCGGATAATGACGGGATCCCGTATCACACCGCCAGCAATACCGCCGCCGGAATCGTCGCCAACCTCTGGCTGGGCGCTTCCAGCGTCGGCAAGGTATTCGACGACCAGTACATCAACGAAAACCTCAACAAAAACGGCATTTGCTCTGCCGCGTTTGTGGGCGGACGCTGGGTAATCTGGGGCGCTCATTCCGCCGAATACGACCAGGTGAACAGCGACAACATCAATGTTTCCGAAACCAACTACATGATGCTCTTCTATCTGAGCAACGACTTCCAGGCCCGCCGCGTGTATGACGTGGATCAGCCCCTTTCCGCCAACGATATCCAGAGCATTACTGCCGAAGAGCAGAGCCGTCTGGACGCGCTGGTGAAGATCGGCGCTCTGTCCTACGGCGTCGCCACGCTGGACACCAGCGAAGCCGCGAAGAGCGATATGTATAACGGCGACTTCCTGTTCATCTTCGACGTGACCACCACGCCGATTGCCAAGAGCCTTACGGTTCTGGTGAACTGGGTGGACGACGGATTCGCCACGTACTTTGAGCCGCTCATGGGCGCTGATTAAGGAGAAGGGAGGAAAACACCATGCCGAAGAAGGTTTATAACAACGTCGAAGACCACCGGCTGATTGACAATGGCCGGACAGTGGAGGACGTGACGAGCGTTACCCTCCCGACGGTGGAACATCCCACCGTTGACATTGACGCCGCCGGACTGGCTGGCGTCGTGTCCATGCCGAACAGCGTCAAGGTAAACTCCATGGAGTTCTCCGTAGCGCACAACAACGGCGTCAACTGCGAGCGCCTGGGCGACAGCGGAAAGCATACCATTGAGTTCCGCCTTGTCCGGCAGCGCTACAACGTCGCCAAGGGCGAGATCGAGCATGAATCCGTGAAGTACCGCGTGACGGGTGTTCACAAGAGCACCGAGGACGGCACCGTGCAGGCGGGCAACCCCCTGGGCAGCACCGACAAGTACAGCGTCCTGCGGTATGAGAAGATCATGGACGGCAAGACCACCACGCTGGTGGACATTATGACCGGCACGATCAAGTTCAACGGCAAAGACGTTACCAACGTTGTTCAGAATATGCTGAACTAAAGCAAGAGAAGGGGGCAAATACGAATACGTGTTCGCATTTGCCCCCTTTTTTGATTAAAAGAAGAAAAAGAAAAATCATTATTCAAAGGAGCATGAAACCATGAGCGAGGAAATCAAGAACAACACACCCGAAACCGAAGAAACTGAAAAGACGGTCGCGGCGGAGGAAGCCGCCGAAGAAAAGAAGCCCGCGAAGAAGGCCAAGAAGAAGGGACCGGAGCTGAACAACCCGGACGAAGCGGTGAAAGAGCTGAGCAAAGGCAAGCTGAAACTGTTCAAACCCTTTACGGCTGACGACGAGGAAATCACCGAACTGGAATACGACTTTGAAAACCTGGGCGGCCCGGAAATGGTACGGGCGATGGACAGGGGCGCGGCCAACGGCGGGAACGCCTTCCGCATTACCAGCGAGCAGGCGCTTGAACTGTTCATTGCTTCCGCCGGAAAGGAAACGCCCGGCGTGGACGCGCAGGATGTACGGCGCGGCCTTTCCAGCGTAGACGCGGTAAAGGCGGTGCAGCTCGCAACGGTTTTTTTCGTCGCATCTTCCCAGGCGGGGAACGCACGTATTACGAAATAATCATGGAACTATCCGTCGTGACGCATACCAGCGTTACGGACTTTATGCAACTGAGCTGGCGGCAGATTCAGTTGATGCGCGAAGCATTTATAACAGTGATGAAGGCCAAGAAAGCGGCCCAGGAAGAGTGACCGGGAAAGGAGGGGCGGCGGATGCAAGTTATATACCAGGAAACAGATATCAGCCGGTACGTGATTCCAAGCGCGTGCACACACAAGAACGTGAGCCACGGAAAAGCGGACGTGCTGGAAATCGTATTCGCCCGCCCTTCCGCCTGGCACCGCTGGCAGCCGGAAACGGACGATATTATCCAGGTAAACAGCGGGAACTATGAAACGGGCGTTATGTACGTCAATACCCTTGTGCCGGAAGGAGATCAGTACCGGCTTATCGCCACGAGCCTGCCGAGTAAGGCGGCCCGGAAGGCGTGGGACAGTTACCGGGATATGGATCTGAAAACGATCCTGCACCGGCTGGCCGTGGAGTGCGGCATGAATGAAGGGCTTTACGGCGTGGAAAGCGGCGTGAAGTATGCCTATCTGCAGAGAGAGAACGAAGGTTGCGCGGGTTTTCTGGAAAGGCTATGCACCTGGGAAGGGATTGCGTTGAAATCCTACAACGGGGCTTTCCGGGGAATCGGCGTTGAATACGCGCAGGGCCGCGCCGCCGTGCGCGGTTGGACACTGGACGCGGAGCAGGAAGGCGTGCGCTATGTGCACCAGCCCGCGAAAAAGTGGAGCGCCGTTACCGTGCTGACGCCATGGGCGGAGGTTACGGCAAAGGACGAGAACGCGGACAAAGGAACCCAGAAGATTATCACCGGCCTTCCGGCCATGGACGAAACGACGGCGGGAAGATGGGCGCGGGGCATCCTGCTGATGCACAACCGGGAAGCTGACCGGCTGCGGATCAACGTTAAGTTTGACCCGAGTATCGCGGCCATGAAGAAGGCGGAGATCAACGGGAACACCGGAGCCGCCGGGGATTGGATCATTGACGAGGTGGAGCACGACCTTTTCAACGAAACCAGCACGGTGAATCTGCTCCGGGTTGTTGACACAATCAAATAAGGGGGCTTTCTCAACAAAAGCGCCACTGGCGCTTTTGCCCCTTAAACCCCTTCGGGATAAATGTGGGAGGTGTGCTATGGGTAAGAGCTGTGATTGTATGGCCCTATGGGGCACCCAGGCGGAAAGAGGACAAGTGACGGAAAAAACCGGCAGCGGAAGCAGCGCGGTTTATACCGTTCGGAGTTATGACAGGCCGGGGCTTGTGTTTTCCGGCATTAAGGCCGAAACAGAAGTGGCCGTAGACGATAAGGTTTGTTTCTTCGGATTCAGCGACGGAACAGGCCGGATCATTTATAAGCTATAAGTAATATCGTGACGTAGCGCGTAAAGGAAGTGAAACCATGGGTAAGGAACTAACCACAACAGTAGTCCTTAACGGACGGGCTACGTCGGGGTTTACCGCTCTTGCGGACAAGGTAACGCAGTTAGGGTATGTAATCAGCCAGTTGGGCGGCCAGGTTGGCGAATGGGAAAAAGAAAGCCTGGAAATCTACAAGAATTACGAAACCTATATGCTGGAAGCCAAGGGCGCGATGAGCGCCACGGCAAAGAGCGCAAGCGAGCTTGAACGTACCTACGCCGCACTGGAAGAGCACGCGCAGGAATGGGCCAGCACCACGATTTTCCATACAAACGACGTTGCGAAGGCGATCAGTGAAGCCGCGCACGCGGGCTGGGACTATGAGAAGATGCTGCAGGGCATCCCGGAAGCCATGGTTCTGGCCCAGGCGGGCAACACGGATCTTTCCAGCGGCCTTGATATGCTTATCAAGACCATTAACGGCACGGGCATTGCCTTTGAAGACAGCGGAAAATTCGTCGATCAGTGGGTTATGGCGGCCAACAGCAGCGCAACGACGGTCAGCGAGCTGGGCGAAGCCATGGAGAAGATGGGCGCTACTGCCCGATTCGGTGACAGCACGGAAGAACTGCTCACCATGCTGGCCGTATTGGCAAACACCGGTACAGTCGGAAGCGCTGCCGGTACC
>JAFXMP010000192.1 GCA_017530275.1 Clostridia bacterium
AAATCGAAAAGAAAAAGCATACCGAAAAGCCGCCCACGCTGTACGACCTGACCGCGCTCCAGCGGGATGCCAACCGCCTGTTTGGGTATACCGCCCAGCAAACCCTGGATTATACCCAAGCCTTGTATGAAAGCAGGCTTGTGACTTATCCCCGCACGGACAGCCGTTTTCTCACCGGCGATATGGAAGAAAAGCTGCCCGCCCTGGTTCAAGCGGTGTCCGGCGCTTTCCTGTTCACTTCCGGTGTGAATCATCCCGTACATTCAGCCCAGGTGATCGACGATGACAAGGTATCCGACCATCACGCCATTATCCCCACCCTGGATATCGCCCGTTTCGACCTGTCGGCCCTGCCCGCGGGACAACAGAACATTTTGCAGTTGATCGCCGTCCGCCTGCTGGCTGCTTTAGGCGTGGATCACGAATATGAGGAAAGCGTTATTACCATCGCCTGCGAAGGAACGGATTTTACCGCCCGTCAGAAGAAAGTGGTGAAAATGGGCTGGAAGATTTCCGAAGCCCTGTTCCGGGGCAGTCTGGCCGCGCAGGGTGTCTTGGAGAAAGAAGAAACCTCCCTGCGGATGCCGGAACTGACAGATGGACAGGAGTTGAAGCCCGTCATGGCGGCGGTAAAGGAAGGCAAGACCACCCCGCCAGCCCATTTTACGGAGGGAACGCTGCTGGCCGCTATGGAAGCGGCTGGGGCGGCGGATATGCCCGAGGACGCGGAGCGCAAGGGCCTGGGCACACCCGCCACCCGCGCCGGGATCATCGAAAGTCTGATCGACGCGGAACAGTTGGAAAGGAAGGGCGGCAGAAAAGTGAAATTCCTGACGCCCACGGAATTGGGCAGGGGCCTGATCTCCGTTGTTTCGGATAAGCTCAAATCCCCCGATTTGACGGTGGAATGGGAACAGCGTCTGAAAGCCATCGAGGAAGGACGGGATACGCCGGACGCTTTTCTGGAAGACGTGATCGCCTTGCTGACGGAACTCCGCGTGACCGCCGAATTTAAGCCCGGCATGGAAAATCCCTTCAAGAACAATTTTGACGTGATCGGTTCCTGCCCTCATTGCGGCGGCAGAGTCCTGGAAAAAACCAGATTGAAAGCCTGGGAATGTGAGAACCCCCAATGCGGCTTTGTGATCTGGCAGGACAACAAATACTTCAAAAAGTTTGGGGCGGCTATGACCAAGGAAATCGCCGTGAAGCTGCTGCGGGATCGGCAGGTCGCCATGCAAAACCTTCGTTCACCGCGAACGGGCGGCGTTTTCGACGGCGTGATCACCCTGAATACCGACAAAGACGGCAAGGCAAAATACAGCCTGCTCTTTCCAAATAACGGGAAACGCTGAAAGCAGAGAAAGGAATATACAATGAAAAGAATCCTGTGCGTTGCTTTGACCATCCTGGCGATGGTTTTTTCTTTATGCTCCGCCTGCGCCGAATCCGCTTCCCTTTCCTGGGAGGAAGCCAATGCCCTCATGGACGCCTTTGAAAGCCTGGATTTTGATGAAGCCTGGGAATGGAAGGAGTTCCAGAAAGAAAACGCTCGCCGCACCCGCGAATGGGAAGCGGAATACGGGCCTCATGGCCGCTGGCAGGGAGATACTCTTGCCGCTTACGCGCTGGCCTATGGCATAATGCCCACCTGTGACGCGCCTTACGCTGATCCCCTGGCCGTGCTGCCGGGAACAGACAACCTGCCCGAAATCGTGGCCCGCACCCTTGCCATGGACGCGGTGGAAAAGGCGGAAGAACGCATGCCCCGTGCCGTGCTGGAAAACATGGAATCCGCCTGGGGTTTCTATTATTCCCGTGATTTGGACTGGTTTTGGGAACCGTCCGGCACCTGGGTTTTCTCCTGGTATTCCGATACCGGGAAAACGGTCTGTATGGCCTATGTCAGCGACTGTCAGGCCAAGGCAACCATTGTTTTCGACTATCTGGACCGCACTCCGGACGATGAGGGGATTCACATCTATACCGACTTTTGAGAAAGGAAAGCAATATGCCTGACGACATTGAAACCGGCCTGCCGCCCGGTGCGCCGGAAAACACGGAAGGGGCCGGGAAAGAAAACGCGGCTGAATCGCCGTTTCAAACCCAAAAAGAAAAGCTGAAAGAAATCACGGACGGCATAGAGAAAGGCATTAAAAACCTCTTTGCCAGCGGGGAATATAAGGACTACCTGAAAACCATGGCCCGCTTTCACAATTATTCCCTGAATAACATCATCCTCATCTTCACGCAAAAGCCCGACGCCACCATGGTAGCCGGGTTCAGCAAATGGAAGGATCAGTTTGGCCGCCACGTAAACCGGGGAGAAAAGGGAATCAAGATCATCGCCCCGGTGCTGTATAACAAAAAGGTGGAACGGGAAAAGCGCGATCCGCTGTCCCAAATGATTATGGTGGACGACAGCGGCAATCCCATTATGGAGGAAATCACCATTCGGGTGCCCCGTTTCAAGGTCACGTCGGTTTTTGACGTATCGCAGACAGACGGAAAGCCCCTGCCTACGCTGGTGCATGATATTTACGGCAGCGTGAAGGATTACGACGTTTTCATGGAAGCCATTCGCCGGTCTTCTCCTGTGCCCATGGATATTGTGCTCATGGACGAGAAAGAACATGGGGACGGCTATTTCAGCCGGATCGAAAACCATACCTACATCCGGGAGGGCATGAGTCAGGTTCAGACCGTTTCCGCGAGTATCCACGAAATGGCCCACGCCATGCTGCATACCAGGGAAGCGCTGGAAGCGGCAAAGTTGGAAAACCCCGAAGCCAAGCCCAAAACCAAGGCGCAAATCGAAGTAGAGGCCGAAAGCGTTTCTTACGCCGTCTGTCAATACTACGGCATCGAAACGAAAGAAAACTCCTTCGGCTATATCGCAAGCTGGTCAAAGAATCAGGAATTACCCGAACTGAAAGCCTCCCTGGAAACCATCAGCAAAACCGCGTCCGCCATCATTACCAGTATCGACAGGAACCTGAAGGAGATCGCTCGCGAACAGGAACCAGAACAGCAAAAGCAGGAACAGCCAAAGGAAACGATTGCCGAAGTCCCGGAGGATCAGGAAGTGCCATTTTTGTCTGACAGCGTTTCCATTACTCCGGCTGGACTGCTGACGCCGGACTACGGCGTGGAGATCACCAGGGAGGATATGGAGGCGTATGGCTACTACGAAAGCGGTATGATGCCCCTTACCAGAGAAAAGGCTTACGTCCTTTTCGATCAGGACGCCGCTATTTTCGCGCTGTATCAGAACGGCAGCGCGGATATGCTGGTGGATCGGGACGAAATCACAAATTCGTCCTGCGCGTACTTCGGCGTGGAATACGATGATTGGGTCAATACCCCGGATTATAAGGATTTGCTGGCTCAGCACATTGTGGAAACATCCCAGCTTGAGCACAATTTTCTGACGAAAATGAAAGAACCCGCCATCATGATCTATCAGATTCTGCCTGAAAGCAAGCTGTATGTTTACCAATTCATGCCTTTGGAACAGTTGAAAGCCCATGGCGTACCATTGGACCGGCAGAGCTATGAACCCATCTACGCCATGACCGTGCCGACAACGGAAACAAGCCCGGATAAGCTGCTGGAAGGTACTTTTCATATGTTCAACATGAACCGTCCTGACGATTTTAAGGGCCACAGTATGTCCGTGAGCGACATCATTGCCTTGAAACTCAACGGTGAAGTATCCTTTCATTATGTGGACAGCTTCGGTTTTAAGCGGCTTGATGGCTTTCTGCCAGACAATCCCCTAAAAAACGCGGAAATGACAGTTGAAGATGATTTTGGAATGATCGACGGCATCATCAACAACGGCAGGAATCCCGCCCTGGAACCGCCCCGACAGGAAGAACTGCCGACAGCCCCGGAATTGCCCGCGCAGGCGGAAGAACCGCACAAGCAGGAGTTTCCGTCCATCCTGGAACGGCTGAACAGCCCGCAGCCTGCCCGCGCTGCCCCGAAAAAGGATAGCCCCAAGAAAAAAATAGGAATGGAGTTGTGATTATGCCTGAATTTGCACCTGATGAAAGAAACCTGATTCTTCTCTACAATACCGGCTCCCGCGAAGAACTGGTGAAAGAATTGAATGAAATGCTGCCCCATATGGAGCAGGATCAGGACGCCCTGTGTGGCATGGCCGTTTCCGTGGCGGAAAAGCTGGGCCGTATGACCGACGCGGAATACGATGCGTTGTGCGCTGAACTGGAACCCACTTTCTAAGAAGGAGGATACTATGCCCGATAAAGCAATGGCTTACGCGCAGATGGCCGAGGATACGGCGAAGCAGATCACCGGCAGCTACGAACGGTGGACGGCGTTCCTTAGCACGGCCGCGCGCGTCTACAAATATCCCTATACGGAGCAGCTCCTGATCTACGCGCAGCGGCCGGACGCGACAGCCTGCGCGGAATACGGGCTGTGGACCAACACCATGCGCCGGTATGTGCGGCGCGGCTCCAAGGGCATTGCCCTGATCGATACCTCTGGTGAAACGCCCCGTATCCGGTATGTGTTCGATATATCCGACACAGGCGGCAGGGAGGATTCCC
>JAFXMP010000193.1 GCA_017530275.1 Clostridia bacterium
AAGCGTCACCGGAAGAACAGCGAGGATTTCCGTATAATATGCATGGATAAACTGATATAACGCCTCATGGATGATTTTTTATCACTCGTCGTCCTCCTTCCAATATTTTTGCTTATTCGGTGTTTTTCGCTTGTTTCCTGCATTTTTGCTGTCAAAAACTGTTTGGAATCGTGCTTTCGATAAATTTCATATTTCCTCTGTCTCTTTCCGTTTTCAGCGAAGTATGTTATAATATGGGGGCTTGAACACGGCGGAAGCGTTTGCGGCGGATTGCCTGAACCGCGGCATCGAAACGGCTTCCATGTGCGACGAGTTTGAAACGCTTTATGGGGAAGACGTTCTTTTGACGGAAAAGGACATGGACGAGGCAGCTTGATCCGTCCTTCCTGAAAGGAAATGAAAGCATGATCCGAAAGCTGATCCGGCAAATGCTTGCCGCCCAAACGCTGTCCGCGCTGACGGTTTCTTTGTGCCTGCTCATCGACAGCATCCTGATCGGGCGCTTTTTGGGCGTGCAGGCCATTGCGGCCTACGGCCTGGCCAACCCGATCCTGCTGGTCATCGGGGCCATCGGCAGCATGCTGGCGGCGGGCGTGCAGGTGGCGTGCAGCAAATCCCTGGGCAGCGGCTCCAAGGAGGAAACCGACAAGGGCTATTCCTCCGCCATCGGGCTGATGCTGGGCATCTCGCTGGTATTCACGCTGCTTGTGCTGATTTTTCGCTCTCCCCTGGCAACGCTCATGGGTGCGGGCAGCGAGGGAGAATTATACGATCATACCCGGGACTACCTGGCGGGCTTCATCATCGGCGCGCCGGGCTGCATGGGCGCGCTGGTGCTGGTGCCTTTTTTGCAGATGGCGGGAAAAAGCAAGCTGCTGATCCTGGCGGTGCTGGGCATGACGGCGGCGGACGTGGGTTTTGACCTGCTGAACGTGCTGGTGTTTGACGGCGGCATGTTCGGCATGGGGCTGGCCTCCTCCCTCAGCTATTACGTCGCCATGGCGATCGCCCTTTGTTATTTCCTTTCCCGGAAGTGCGCCTTCCGTTTTTCCTTTCAGTCCATCACGATGAAAAAGATCCGGGAACTGTTCGTCGGCGGGATCCCCGCTGTGTTTACCATGGCTTCTTCCGTGATCTTTGTGTTTATTCTCAATCAGCTGCTGCTTTCCGTAGGCGGGAGCAAAGAAGGAAGCGAAGCTGTGGCGGCGTTTTCCGTGCTGATGACCATCGGCAACGCCAGCAACTGCATCTCCACAGGCATAGGCGGCGTGTCTCTGACCCTCTCCGGCATCCTGTACAACGAGGAGGATCAGACGGGGCTTCGTTCTTTGCTGAAGCTCCTGGTGAAATATGGAATCATGCTCGGCGCGTCCATCGGCGTTTTATTGGCCGTATCTGCGCCTGTCCTGGTCCGCGTTTTTATTCCCGAGGCCAATATGGCGCAGCGTATGGCGATCCAGGGCGTGCGCCTGTTTGCGCTGGGCCTGATTCCCTGCTGCATGGTGAACGCGCTGAAAAATCTGTACCAGGCCACGGAGCGGGTCAGATTAACGGAAATCATCTCCGTGATGGAGGGCGTGGCCTTGCCTGCGCTGGCGGCGTTCCTGTTCAGCCGATGGATGGGCGTTTCCGGCGCGTGGCTGTATTTCGCGGCGGGGGAATGCCTGTCTCTTTTGTGCACGGCGCTGTATGTGTGGAAAAAGAGCGGGGCTGTTTCCCTGGGAGCGGAGCCCTTTCTGCTTCTTCGGGAGGGCTTTGGCGTCAAAAAAGAAAACCTGCTGGAAATGGATATCCATTCCCTGCAGGAAGTGGAAAAAGCGGCTCAGGACGCCGCCGCTTTCTGTATGCGGCACGGGCAAAGCGAGAAAATGGCGAACCACATCGCCCTGTGCCTGGAGGAAATGGCCAGCAATACCGTGATCCACGGTTTCGATCCCCAAAGGGAAAACCATCTGTCTGTACGCGTGCAGCATAAGGGAGACCGCTGGGTGCTGCGCTTTCGGGATGATTGCCGGGCCTTTGACCCGGTGAGCTACGTGCCCACCGGGGATCAGGAAGGGCTGGGCATCCGGCTGGTGACGGCCATGGCGGACGATATCCGCTATACCTATTCCCTGAACCTCAACAACCTGACGATCAAGCTGACCGCAAAATAAGGATCAGCACGACCATTTCGTGAGCTTTGCTCTAAGTGTTTTTTGATGCGAAATAAAAAATACCTATATGAGAAAGGGGAATCATCATGAAGAAACAGTGGGCGATACTCATCATCTTTGCTTTGCTGCTGTGCGGTATGACCGCTTTGGCCGAGAACGATGAAAATGTGCCAAACAAAGATGGCATCGACTATCTGGCGCTGGTGAACAAGCTGAATCCGCTGCCGGAAGGCTGGGAGGA
>JAFXMP010000194.1 GCA_017530275.1 Clostridia bacterium
CGGCCCGGCATGGCCATTGACCGGGAAGTATTCTCCTGCCATCCGCCCAAGATCGAAGCCATGGTGCGGGCCATCATCAACGATTTCCGCGTGGGACGGCGCGACATCGTTCCCGTCTGGATGGAAAAGGGTGGACGGAGCATGCTGGTACGCTACATGGCCGTGCGGGATGCGCAGAGGAACTACCTGGGCACGGTGGAAGTGGTGGAGGATATGGAAGCAGCAAAGGCGCATTTTACCAAGGAAGAATGATAAGATTCGGACATCAAAAAAGGCTTTCCCCTGTGCCAACGATCAGGCAGAGGAGAAAGCCTTTATCCATGTTTTTTGTTATACCGCGTAGGAATGAAGCCCCGGCAGCAACAGGTTCACCCCTGCGAAGGTAAACGCCACCAGGATCACGGCGATGATGGCCAGCCAGGCCATGCGCTTGCCCTGCCACTTTAAGCGCAGGCGCTGGTGCAGGTAAATAGCGTAGAAAATCCAGGTAATCAACGCCCAGGTCTCCTTGGGGTCCCATGTCCACCAGGCGCTCCAGGCTTGCTCAGCCCAGATGGCCCCGGAGAAAATCACCACTGTCAGCAGCAGAAAACCCAGGCAAATCAGGCGATAGCCCATATAGTCGATCTGCTTCATTTTGGCGTCGGTTTCGCTTTTTCCCTTTTTCAGTTGCACCAGATAGCTGACCCCCAGGCCGCCCGCAATGGCGAAGGAAGCATAGGAGAAGGCGGCGGAGCCGATGTGCAGCACGAACCAGGTGGAGCGCAGGGCGGGCATCATTTCTTTGATTTCCATGGGCTGGAAGGCGGCATAGCTGAGCACCAGGAAGGCAACGGGCATGGCCACCGTCATCACCCATTCCTGCTTTAAGCGCTTATACAGCACAAAGCCCATCACCACCGCCGCCCAGGCAAAGGCGGAGGCGAACTCAAATTGGTTGGACAGGGGCACCCGGTGGGCCTCGATTCCCCGCCAGGTCATGAACGCCGTATGCAGGACGAAGGAAATGAAAAAGACGATGCGGGCAATTTTGCGTAAAGCCTCTTTCTTCATTGATGCGCCTACAAACTGGAAAACCGAAGCGACAAAGTAACCCACCAGGGCGGCGAAAAACAGAATGTTCACTCTTCTTGCTCCTTTTCATTCAGCAGCGCGTCCAGATCGATCGTCAGGCCCTGCTGATTCTTGGGGGATAATACGGTGAAAGCGTCCGGCTGTACCTTCACATACACCGGCACCGCGAAGAAACACAGGTACAAAGAAACTACCATGAGGCCAAAGCTGAAATACAGCCCGCCGAACAGCCAACTGGATACATGCTTGATCCTGAGGCCCGGATACTCCGCAGGAGATAAGAAGGTAAAGCTGATATCGCCAATGCGCAGTTCCTCATCCGGAAAGGCCAGCACCGAGGTGGACATGCCGTCCGCAATGGACTGGATGGAATACACAGGGTCCGTATAGCTATTGGCGGTGCTGGTGATCAGGGTATAATTCCCTTCCTCATCCTGGATGAAGCCGGGATACAGCGCCTGGAAATACACGCCGTTGCGCCCATCGATGGAGAGGAAGCAGGGATCGGTCAGGAACATGATTTCTTCCGCCCCGTTTGCGTGATTGGTAATCTTCACCCGCCCGGCGGTGCCGTAGGTCTGCTGATACACTTTATATTCACCAAAGCGCATGGGCTCGTTCACCCGGATCTCCTGCCGCTTTTCCTGGCTGCCGTCAGCGCTTTTCATGGTGAGCACGCTGGCGTAATCCAACTTGCCCGTATCGTCCTGGATATGAAAACTCTCGCAGGTGATCACCGTGCCGTCCTCCAGGATGAGGTCGCTGCCCGGCATCACCGTGCGATCCTGAATGTCCGGGGTCATCAGCACCAGGGAGCCAAACAGCAGCACCAGCAGAATAGATAAATGCGTAAGGAATGAGCCGTAAAACCCCGCGGCATTTTTGCTGTACACTTTTCTGTCCGCTGTTTCATGGACGCGGTAATGCCGGGCGGACAGATAGGCGCACAGCTTTTCCCGCTGTTCCGATGACAGCGGATGCTCTCCCTCCGCCTTTTCCGCCCGCAATAGCCACTCCTTTCCGGCTTTCCGGGTTTTCGGAAAGCGAAGGATGGAGCATAGCGTCAGGTTCAGGCACAGCAGGATTTCCAGCGCGTAAAAATACCAGGTATGGAAAATATCCGTGACCCCCAGGGCGATCATCACCTGCGCGGCCTGGGAACCGTAGGCGCGCACATAATGCATGGCGCTTTCCTGCTGGGGAATCAGTGAGCCCGCCAGGGACAAGAGCATCACCAGCACCAGCAGGATCATGCCGAACTTCATGGAACGGAAGAACCGCAAAAACTTCTTCAATATATCACTCTTTCAGCGTCAAATGCAGTTGGAACAGAGCAGAGCCTTGCGGTTTCCCGCCTGCCCTGTTCCGGGGTCGGTCAGAGCTGGAGCAGCCCAAGCGCCTCGTCAATGAGCGCTTCCGCCTTGTCCAGGCAGCTGTTGTCCAAACGGGAGTTGTGGGCACCCTCGCTGTTTTCCACGAACACGAAATCCCAGTACCACTGTCCCTTGCGGTTCAGCTCCCGGATCGTGTTCAATTGCTCCTCGGTGTAGTTGCCGGAAGCAACGGCGTCGGCCAGTTTGTTGGTCAGGTCCTCCAGTTTGTAACCGATGGCGATGGTACGCGCCTCCATCTTTTCCTGAATGCCATGGACGAAACCAGGCAGATCGGCATGGCAGGCGGCGCAGTTCGCCATGATGGTTTCGCTCTGCAAGGGGCTGACCAGCGTATGGCTGCGGTAGGTGGTTCCGTCTTCCTTGGTCACTTTTTCCATGTGGCAGTCCGCACAGGTGAACATGCTGGCGTGCACGCTGCCAGCGCCCATATACGTCTCGAATTCGGGATGCTGGGCTTTCAGCTGGCGAACGCCGGTGCGGGGGTTCACGTAATCCGCGAAATCCATGGCCTGATAGTAGGCGTAGATATCGTCGGGATTGGCGACGCCCATGCCGACATAGGGCAGGGTAGTGGCCTTGGAATCAGGGTCGAAGTAGTATTCCACGTGGCATTGGCCGCAGGCAGCGTTGGCCGCAGCCACCTTGCTCGCATCCCCACCCATAGCGTTCACCAGGTACAGATGCGTGACGGTCACGCCCGTGGACGGGTCGTTGGCATGGCAGGTAAAGCAGCCCACATCCTGTTTCATGTCGGGCGCTACGTCCTCAAAGGGAAGTGCGTAAGCGCTGTCGCCCATTTCCAGGGTCATGTGGGTGAAATCCGCCGTTTTGCAGGTAAAGCAGTTGGCCAGCTTGTGGGGACGGCCAGTTGCCAGCAAGTCCTGGATGGCGTAGTAGTGGCCCCGTGCGCTGCCATAGTAGGTGCTGAAAGCGTTGCCTTCATATACCGTGGCAAGCATGGGATACTCCGTCGGGTGATCCATGACTTCGCTGTTTTCCTGGTTCGCCATGTAGCTGGCGTAGACGTCCGGGTAGACGTTTTCCCACTGGTCAGCCGGGATCATGGTGACCCCGGTGCCGCTTTGCGCCACGTTTGCCGGCGTTGCCGCCAGAGCACAGCCCGCGACGCACAGGAAAAGACATACCACGAACATCCCCGCGATGAGTTTTCTCATGGAACTGTTTTCCCCTCCTTATATCTGGACGGGACACGGATGAAGGCCGCATCCGTACCCGTTCCATGCATTTTCTCCGGTGAATTGGGTGAAAGCTATAAGCCAAATTTTGTCTAATTTCTCGGCTTATAACTCTCTCTTTGATGCAATTTGATTATAGCATGACGCTATAGGATCGTCAAGGCGGGCGTATTTCTTGATATGGGGGCGAATACTTTACTTTGGTCATTTGGTATGTCTCGATATTGCCAAGCGCTGAAGCCAAGAAAACAATCTACCCTTTAAGAAATGAAAAGAGGCAGCCCGCTGTGATGAACGAGCTGCCCCTGGGCTTGTTACTCATATACGATTTCTGCAAGGATGATCTCTTCTGCGCTGTGCTGGATTTCATTCATCCGGCCTACCCAGCCAAGCTGATCTCTGGCTTTCAGTTCCTCCGTGACACCTTGCTGTTTTGCCATCTGCGGGATCATGGTTTCCAGCCGTTCCTGGCATGTGCGTTCAACTTCTGTCAGGTGCTCGTAAAGTTTCCCGGACAGGATCAGACGGCTGTACAGCCCTGGACGATGCTCTTTCAGTTGTGATATTCAATTTTTTTAGAAGATAAATAGTATAAGCTGCAAAAACGCATGAAAAAAGCGCCTGCGAGCCGGACGCTTTTTTCATGCCGGGAAGCGTTTATTTGATCCGGATCAGTTCATAATCCCGCGTGCCCAGGCCGATCTTTTCGCCGTGCTCCAACGTTTCCTTCCAGCGGATGTTGGGGTTGCTGTCCATAAAATGGTCGTGGTGGCATTTCCAGCCGGGCTTTGCCAGGTTATCGCCAAGCTGGCTGTTGCTGACAGGCGTGGCGGCGAGGCACAGATCGGCGCAGGCCTGGTCCAGCGCCACGGGATCGAAGGAGGCCAGCATGCCGATATTGGGCAGGATGGGCGCGTCGTTTTCACCGTGGCAGTCGCAGTTGGGGGAAACATCCATGATCAGGCTGATGTGGAAGCAGGGGCGGCCCGCGCAGATCGCGGCGGTGTATTCCGCCATTTTACAGCAAAGCAGCTCGTTCGCGCTGCCGTTCACGTTGCTGATCGCGTCAAACGCGCACGCGCCAATACAGCGGCCGCAGCCCTTGCATTTGTCCGGATCGATCCAGGCTTTACGATCCGCGCCGTAGGAAATGGCGTCGCTGCCGCATTCCCTGGCGCAGCGGCCGCAGCCGCGGCAGATGTTCGGGTCAAC
>JAFXMP010000195.1 GCA_017530275.1 Clostridia bacterium
CAACTATAACGCCGTGGTGTCCTTCCCCTTCGGCTACGGCCTGAGCTATTCCAGCTTCGCTTTCTCCGATGTGAAGGTGGAAAAGGCGGGCGTAGGTCAGGAAGCGGCCTATACCATGACCGTCACCGTTACCAATACCGGAAGCCTTGCGGGCAAAAAGACCGTGCAGGTCTATGCCCAGAAGCCCTATACTGAGTACGATAAACAGAATCAGATCGAAAAAGCCGCGGTTGAATTGGTTGGCTACAACAAGACCGGTATTCTGGCGCCCGGCGCAAGCGAAACCCTGACCGTCACCGTGCCCGAATACTACCTGACCAGCTTTGACGCCTTCGGCACCGGGGCCTTCATTCTGGATGAAGGGACCTATTACCTCACCGCCGCCGAGAATGCCCACCAGGCCGCCGACAACATCTTAGCCGCCAAGGGCTATGCGGTTTCCGGCGATACGTCCCTGGTGTATTCCTTCGATCAGGCGTTTGACAAGGACACCTACGCCAAAGCCTACGGCACCGACGCGGAAGTCAAGGCCCTGTTCGCCGACGCGGACATGAACCGCTACGAGGGCAAGGGCGGCAACGAAATCGTGTACTATTCCCGCAGCAATTGGGAAGGCACCGTCACCCCCGGCGCGGTAAAGCTGACCATGACTGACAAGCTGGCCGCCGACGTATTGCTGGACGACGCTGATCTCCCCGACGCCACGGGCGTGGAATTCCCCACCATGGGCAAAAACGCCAACCTCCAGCTCATCAACATGATGGATTACGCCTATGACGATCCCCAGTGGGATACCTTCATGGATCAGCTGACCTATGAAGAAATGGCGTCTGTCACCCTGACGGGTCTCCGGGAAACCGCGGGCGTCAGCAGCGTGGGCAAGCCCGGCACCATTGACCACAACGGCCCCTCCGGCGTGACCCAGAAGTATTCCATCGGTGCCAATGGTTACGCCACCGTGAACGATGATCCGGGCAAGGATTTGAAGGGCACCTGCTACCCCTGCAACGGCATCATTGCCGCCACTTTCAACGACAAGCTGGCCGAGGAAGTGGGCGAGCTCATCGGTGAGGACGCCATGTGGGCAGGCTACGCGGGCCTGTACGGCACCGGCCTGAACATCCACCGTTCTCCCTACGCGGGCCGTGTATTCGAGTATTATTCCGAGGACGGGATGCTCACCGGCCTCATCGACACCGCCGAAACCAAGGGCATCCAGAGCAAGGGCGTATATGTGTACAACAAGCACTTCGTCATGAACGACCAGGAAAACAACCGCGCCGGGATCGGCACCTGGGTGACGGAACAGGCCCTGCGTGAGATTTATCTCCGCGCCTTCGAGCTGCCCATCGTCAACGCCGACGCGAAATGCGTCATGACCGGCTACAACCGCTTAGGGGCCAACTGGTGCGGCGCGTACTCCGAGCTGCTGATCGGCTGGCTCCGGGGCGAAGCGGGCATGAAGGGCTTCGCGGTCTCTGACATGTACGATGCTTCCTACATGGTGCCCGTGCATGAAATCGTGGCGGGCAACGACATCCCCGACGGTGAACTGGCCCTGGACAGTCTGTCCGCCTATGGTCCCAAGGGCAGCAATCCCAACGCCGCCGTGGCCCAGGCCATGAGGACCTCCACCAAGCGGGTCATGTACACTGTGCTTCATTCCCGCGGCATGGATGGCATCAGCGAATACACCAAGGTCGTGTCCATCACTCCCTGGTGGCAGACGGCTCTGGACGCTGCCCAATGGTCGCTGCTGGGGTTGAGCGTGATTGCTTTGGCTCTGCTGCTCTGGGACATGTACGGCAAAAAGAAGGCGAAGAAAGCCTGATTTTCTCCTCCTCCTTTGTCCGGCGGGCGCTCTCGCGTCCGTCGGTTTTTTTTCGTGAATTTAGATTTGTTCCTTGACAAAAATATATATTTTCATATATACTAAAAGCACGGAGGTGACCATTCATGGAATATGCGAAGATTTTTACCAACGGCGGCAGTCAGGCTGTGCGGCTGCCCAGAAGCTGCCGGTTCGATCAGGACGAGGTGCTGGTGAACCGCATCGGAAAAGCGGTGATCCTGCTGCCCAAGGATGAGCCCTGGACTGGCATGATGCAGGGCTTATCCATGTTCACCGACGATTATCTGAAGGACGGCGTGGAAGATTTGCCCGTCCAGGAGAGGAAAAGCCTATGAGATTCATGCTGGACACGAACATCATTGCATATGCGAAAAACAACCGTCCGGAAAGCGTACTTCAGCGGCTGACGCAATACCATCCGGAGGATTTGTGCATTTCCGCAATCACTATGGCGGAGCTGGAATATGGCGTATGCAACAGTTCCCGGCCCGACCAGAACCGGATGGCGCTTCTTTTATTCCTGTCCCGCATCAGCGTCCTTCCCTTTGACGCCGACGCGGCTCGTGAATATGGCATGATCCGCGCCGATCTGACAAAAAAAGGAACTCTCATCGGCGCAAACGACCTGTTGATTGCCGCCCACGCCCGTTCTCTGGGTCTGACCCTGGTGACCAACAACACCCGGGAATTCGACAGGGTGGAGAACCTGCGGGTGGAAAACTGGGTATAAAATAAACGGGAGGGATTGCCATGCTGTTGATTGCCATTGTGGACGACGATCCCAAGGACGCATCGCAGCTGAAAGACTGCGTGGAAGCGTATTGCAGGAAAAACAGCCTTGCCGCCCTGGTGCATACCTACCGCGACGGGCTGGATTTTATCCGCGGCGCGGAAACCCATGACATCATTTTCCTGGATATTCAGATGGGCAAGCTGGACGGCCTGGAAACCGCCCGGCTGGTGCGGAAAATCAACCAGGAATCCATTTTGATTTTCGTGACCAATATGGCCCAGTTCGCCATCAAGGGTTATGAAGTAGACGCCCTGGATTTTATCATCAAGCCCGCTTCCCTGGCCTCCATCGTTTACGTGATGGATAAGGCCATGAAGCGGCTGGACGGCAGCGCCCGCGCCATGTTTTCCCTGAAAACGGCGGATGGCGCCGTCAGCCTGTCTGCCAACGACATTTTATTTGTGGAAGTCTTTGACCACAATCTGGTCTATCATACCACCCGAGGCGAGTATACCGTGCGCGGCCGCTTAAGCGACGTAAGTGAAAAGCTGGACCAGGAAAAATTCGTCATGTGCAACCGAAGCTTCATCGTGAACCTGCGCCATGTGTCCAACGTGACGGCGGATTATCTGCTGATCGGCGATACCCGCATTTCCGTGTCCAAATCCCACCGGAAGGAACTGATGAACAGGTTCTCCAGCTTTTTGGGGGACAGCCTGTGACGCGGCGAGAGTTCGGAGTTGAGAGTGGAGAGTTGGGAGTTGAGATGATAGTGTTTATCACAAGAGAATCCTGCTTTGATTGACTATATAAATCTCAACTCTCCACTCTTCACTCTCAGCTCTCGTAACTGTTTTGGGGGTAAGAAATGATTACAAATACCGCGTGGATTGGAAGCATCGATCACCGCGTTTCGGCGGCGGTGGTGTTTTTTGCTCTGCTGCTGCTTTTGAATACAGGAACCCGGCGCAGCCTGTTTCCCCTGCGGGCGGCAGGCGCTTTCCTGGTCATGTTCGGCATGAGCTGGATCATCCGTTTTCAGGCTGATGTATGGGCTCCCAACATGATGGTGCAGGCCGCTGGATACAGCCTGCAATTGCTGGTGCTGTACCTGCTGTTCGTAGGGGCAAGCTTTTTCTGCTACCGTGTCAAACAGCAGGAAACCCTTTACAACGGCTTGCTGGCCCTGACCATTTTCAAAATCGCCTGGAACAGCTTCAAAGCGGGCGGGAGCGTGCTGCTGGTCAATCATTTGGACGCGCCGTGGGAGCGGTACAGCATCGCGGGCTCTTTGGTTTCCTATCTGGTTTATTTTTCCATTTGTATCGTGCTGTGCTTCCTGTATCGGAAGCTGGTCAAGGAACCGCCCTATCACGCCCCGGCGGGGGTGATGAGGATACTGACGGTGGTATTCGTGGCGCTGCTGATCGTACTGGAATTCTGCGGCCACATGTTCACCGCCCAGGTGGACGCGCTGTTCCTGTACTATCTGTGCGCCCTGCTGTATACCATCCTGAACTACGCCGCCCTGCTGATGATTGCCGCGCTGGACAGCTTCCGCCATGAAAACCGCACCATGCACGATTTCATCAGCAACAAAATGCGGTATTACGAAATGAGCCACGACGGCATCGTGGCGCTGCAAACCAAATGCCACGACCTGAAGCACCAGATTCACGCCATCCGTTCCGAAGCAGGCAAGGCAAAATTCGACGAATACCTGAACGAATTGGAGGACTCCATCAACGAATACTCCACCGTGATCGAGTGCGGAAACCAAACGGTGGACATCGTGCTGACCGAAAAAAACATCCTGTGTTATTCCAATCATGTGAAGTTTTCCTATATGATCGACGGTTCCCTGTTCGCTTTCCTCACGGAACGGGAAATCTATTCCCTGTTCGGCAATGCCTTGGACAACGCCCTGGAGGCTGTGACGAAAATCGACGACCCCGCCAACCGCATGATTACCCTGAAAAGCAACGCCCGGGGAGATTTGGTGGTTCTGCAAGTGGAAAACACCTACGCTGGAGATATGCGGCTTTCCGAAGATGCCCTGCCGCATACCACAAAAACAGGCAGCGGCCACGGCTTCGGTCTGCGCTCTATCCAGCGCCTGGCGGAAAAACACGGGGGCATGATGTCCGTCCGGGCAGAAAACGGCGTATTCAAATTGAGCGTGGTCATGCGGCCCGCCTCCGCCTGACCGCTTGACCATAGCAGCTTCGTGAACGGCATGTTCCGTTCACGTTCTTTTTTTGTCGTGAATGGCAGCTTTTGTGCTTTACGGTTCCTGGGGGTTCTTTCATGCCAAATCCCTTTTTCTTTGCTTTCGGTTATGCTATGATGGTTCCGCAAAGAGGTTTGCGATACTGCGAAACCCACCCTCACAACGAAGAAAAGGAGAAGGAAACATGAAGAGAATCATCAGCCTGTTCGCTGCCCTGGCTCTCGTGCTGAGCCTGGTTCCCGCCGCGTTTGCGGAGGACGGCTACATTCCCGCACCCTACGACCCCGCCCAGGTCGATCCCACCGTCACCTACATGGAACCTGTGTTCTATGAGAACGAGAACGGCCCCACCATCGGCGTTACCACCGTGGGCGTGATCGTGAAGGACGGCCTGTACTTCAAAGACCTGAACAACAACAAGGAACTGGATCCCTGCGAGGATTGGCGGCTGGACGCCAAGACCCGCGCCGCTGACCTGGTCAGCAAAATGTCTCTGGAAGACCAGGCTGGCTTTGTTTTCAACGCCCTGGCCATCACCCCCAACGCTCCCAAGCTCGCAATGGTCAAGAATGAAGACGGCACCATCAATCCCGCCGCCGTCGTCACCATTCTCGGCGAAGGCGAAGAATCCCGGAACGCTTTCGCGAGCGGCTTCGCGGGCCTTGACTCTTTCGTTATCAATACCCAGAAAGTCCGCGCCGGCGTATATCGCGGCGGCCTGAACTTCGATGCTTCTACCGTTGCCCTGTACAACAACGTCGTCACTGAAATGGCTGAGGCCGACGCCGCAGTGCGCGGTGTGCCCGCTATCCCCATGACCATCATTTCCAACCCCATTCCCGCCGGCTTCCCGGACGCTCCGGGCATGGCTGCCGCCGTGATGGGCGACGGCAACTATGACGCGATCCGCGAATATGCGGAAGTTGACCGCCAGATGTGGGTTGCCCAGGGCATCAACGCCATGTACGGCCCCCAGGTTGACCTGGTGACCGATCCCCGCTGGCCCCGCAACCTGGAAACCTTCTGCGAACGTCCCGAAGTGACCGCCGGTATCATCACCGCTCTGGTGGACGGCTATCATATGGGCACCGATGGCTTGAAGCCCGGCGCGGTGGCGCTGTCCGTCAAGCACTTCCCCGGCGACGGTTCCTCCGAGAACGGCTTTGAATCCCACACCGCCCAAGGCCAGTGGCGTCTGTATCCCACTCCTGGCTCTCTGGAAAAATACCAGCTGGTCGCTTTCCAGGCCGCCATCGACGCCAAGTGCGGCTCCATCATGCCCAGCTACTCCCGCGACGCCGCCGATGATCGCTCCGCCCCGCAGAGCTATCGCGGCTATGAAGTCAAGCCTCAGCAGCTTGGTTCTGCCTACAACAAGGAAATCATCACCACCCTGCTGCGCGACGTTATGGGCTTTGACGGCTACGTCAACACCGACTCCGGCATCGTCACCGGCCAGACCTTCGGCGTGGAAGACCTGAGCCTGACCGAGCGCTACGCCCTCCTGATCTCCGCCGGCAGCGACGCCATCGGCTCCGGTCTGCGCACCGATCTGGTGATCGAAGCTGTGGAAACCGGCATCCTGGCCAAGGAAGACCTGGACCGCGCCAACATCAACCGTGCCGTCTCCATCTTTGAACAGGGCCGCTTTGACAACCCCTATCTCGACTATAACAAGGCTGATGAAATCCGCGCCACCAATCTTGAAACCGCTTTCGCCCAGGCTTATGCCCTGAATCAGAAGGCCGTTGTTCTCATGAAGAATCACGAAAACGCTCTGCCTCTGGCGGCGGATGCCGGCACCAAGCTCTACATTGCCTCCTTCACCGGCGCCGGCGAAGACGACGATATGCTCGCAGCGCTGACTGAGCTCTTCACCGCGAAGGGATTTGAAGTTGTTGACAAGGCCAAGGACGCCGAAGTGGCTTACTTCTATGTCCAGCCCAAAGGCACCACTTCCACCAACGGCACCGACGCCGAAGGCATTCTTGAACTGGTAGAAGATTTTGAAGTGGACGAGCGCGAAATGTCCGGCGGCAGCGGCGGCTTCGGCCAGGGCGTTGTGGCTTCTCAGAAGAAGACCGGCGAAAAGATCGAAAAGACCACGCTGGCTGACGTTGACAAGCTCGCCAAGGCTGCCAACACCGTTCATGAGAACGGCGGCAAGGTCATCGCCACCATCGTTTGCACTTCTCCCTGGATCCTGACCAACCTGGAGCCCTACTGCGACGCGCTGCTCGCCCAGTACACCACCTCCGGCGCTTCCCTGAACAACGCCCGCAACGCGCAGATCGACGTTATCACCGGCGCATACAATCCCACCGGCAAGCTGGCCGTGACCATGGTCTCCTCTCAGGACGTCATTGCCCTGACCTATGTGGAGAACGAGGACGGCACCTACCTGGAAACCTGCGCTTCCCCCAACGACGTGCCCGGCTATGACAAGGATCAGTACATCGATCCCGCCATCCTCGCCAACGTCAAAGGCGGCAGCTACGCTTATCAGGACGCCGACGGCAACTACTATGTTTCCGGCTTTGGCCTGAGCTACTGAGACCTCTGATCGCGGCCCGCCGCGAAAAAGAAGGAAAATAGACCCATTCCGGCGAACAGTATCGGCAGATTCGCGGTGCTGTTCGCCGCTTTTTTCAGGAATATACAGCTAAACGGAGGTTTTCATATGGCCCTGCACGTGATGGAAGAAGCCAACCGCTGCCTGCAATGCAAAAAGCCCCGTTGTCAGGAGGGCTGTCCCATTCACACCAATATCCCGGCGGTCATTCGCCTGCTCAAGGAAGGGAAACTGAACGACGCGGGCTGGATGCTCTTTGAAAACAACCCGCTGACTACGGTTTGCGCTCTGGTGTGCAATCATGAAAAGCAATGCGAGGGGCACTGCGTCCGGGGGATCAAAGAAGCGCCGGTGCATTTTTCCGTCATTGAGAGCTACATTTCCACCACCTACGCCAACCAGATGGTGAAGGGTCCTGCGCCGTCCAACGGCAGGAAAGCCGCTGTCATCGGCGCGGGCCCGGCGGGAATCACCGTGGCCATCATTCTGGCCCGGAAGGGCTATCAGGTGACGATCTTCGACAGCCGGGACAAAATCGGCGGGGTGATGCGCTATGGCATCCCGGATTTCCGCCTGCCCGATTCCGTGCTGGATGATCTGGCCTACCGCCATCTGGAACTGAAAGGCATCCGGTTCCGGCCCAACACCTATATCGGCAGCGCCATCACCATCGACGATCTGTTCCGCGACGGGTATCAGAGCGTGTTCGTGGGCGCGGGCCTGTGGAAGCCCCGGAAGCTGAATATCCGGGGGGAGAGCTTAGGTCACGTGACCTACGCCATCAATTATCTGGCCAGTCCCGCCGCCTTCCGCTTGGGCGAGCGCATCATAGTCATCGGCACGGGCAACAGCGCCATGGACTGCGCCCGCACCGCCATCCGCCACGGAGCCCGGTACGTTTCCTGCGTGAATCTGACCGATACCCTGACCGCCAGCCAGTACGAAAGCAGTTATGCCAAACTGGAGGGAGTGGATTTCATCTACAATAAGTGCACCCTGGAAATACGGGAGGACGGCGTGATTTTAGCCGACAGTCAGGTGGGTGAGGAAGGAAAAATCACTCCCATTCCCGGTACGGAAAAGCTATACCCCTGCACCGGCGTGATCGTGGCCGTCAGCCAGGGTGCGGAAAGCAATCTGATCACCACCACCAAAGATATCGACACAAGCAAAAGCGGTCTGCTCACTGTGGACGCTGACGGCCATACCAGCCGCCCCGGCGTGTTTGCGGCAGGCGACGCAGCCAGCGGAGCCCGCACCGTGGTGGAGGCCGTGGCCAACAGCAAGCGAGTGGCCGAAGCCATGCACGAATACATGCAAACCCTGCCCCTGCCCGTCACTACCGATTATCCTAATGCGCCCACAGTGGAAAACGTGGACGCGGCTGCACAGGCAGAGCAGAAATTGTAAAATCGTGGAATAGAATCATGATTCCAGTATATTGTTCCACGTTGGTCTTTTCGATATGAAATTATATTATATTGAAAAATGCGGCAACACAATTTCAACGCAATCGCTACGCCGTCTTGTTGCGATGCATAAGAATAGCGCCTGGGTTATCGCTTATCATGATACTCCCAGGCGTTAATCTGTTGTTCTTAGCTTTCATATACACTCGCTTAACCAAAGTACCGAAACCGTGATGAAGGACAGCGCGGATAAGATGCAAAGGTTCATCGAATCGCTGTGAAAAAGCTAAAGTGGGTACAAAAGTGGGTACAAAACAAAGAAGAAAGCCCAGGAACCTTGAAATTCCTGGACTTTCTCTGGCGGAGAAGGAGAGATTCGAACTCTCGAACCGTTTTACCGGTTACACGATTTCCAGTCGTGCGCCCTCGACCAAGCTAGGCGACTTCTCCATCTTCGCGACCGTTGCTTGCCGACATGGGCCATTTTACCACGAGATGGACAGTACGTCAAGCATTAATTTTTCGTTTTCATGACCTAATATTTTTGTAATATATTTAACAATGTCTTAACTTATATGTTTGTTCAAGTGCTTTTTTCTTGGTTGACATTGACCATTTTTAACAGTATAATGAATCGGAATATGGCAGAAAACGTACAAAAGAGGCGAAAGCGTCTTTCCATGCCGCCTTGTTCCTTTTGTGTTATTTTCCGTCCAAATAGTCTTCTTTAAGGCTCTGCATTTCATGCCTTATTGTTTAAAGCGACTGAGAAATAATTCCGCACTTCTGGCATATTCTGGCCGACAGGACGTGATCCTGTGGTTTTGGAGAATATATAGAATAAATCTATAAATTGACAGATACCCATGGAAATGGATCAATCTGATAGGGGAGAGGTGCCCATGCAAAAAAAAGGTTTAGGTTGGTTGATCGGGATTGTATGCCTTGTGGCAGTGGTGGCGCTGATCGTTTTGTTTGGCGGCGGAGCGCAGGACTTCCACGAGAAGTATGAAGGCGTGGACCTGACTGCCGACGTGTCTGGCCTGGGACGGGAGGATACCTATGCTAACTACCTCCAGGCACACGCGGACGCGCCCAGCGGCAGCGCAGAGGCTGTGATCGATATCGCGGCCTTCGAGGGTGACGCCGAACTGCGGGAGGAAAACGGCGTTCCCTGCGTGTACACGCCGGACGGCTCTTACGTCACCTGGAAGGTGAAGGTGGAGCAGGCTGGCATGTACAATATCCAGCTGGATTATCTCACAACCGCCTCCCGTGGGGTGGATATTGAGCGCGAATTGTATATCAACGGCGAGCTTCCCTTCTCGGGGGCGCGCTCTTTGTGCTTCACCCGTTTATGGAAGGATGGAGCTCAGGTGCGCCAGGATAACCAGGGCAACGACATCCGGCCCACCCAGGTGGAAGTGTTCGACTGGCAGACTGTACGGTGCAAGGACGATATGGGCTATGTTGCCGAACCCTACAAGTTCTATTTTGAGGCGGGGGAAAACACCCTGTCCTTCAAAGCGGTCAACGAGCCCATGATCATCGGCGCTATTTCGCTCATGCCGGTGCAGGTATTCGCCACCTATGAGGAATACAGCGCGGGACAGCCGCAGATTTCCATGTCCGAATCCGCCAGGAACTGGCAGGTGACGGTCCAGGGAGAAGCCAGCAGCCTGCGTTCTTCGCCCTCTCTGTATGCCCGGTATGACCGGTCCTCTCCGGCGACCGAACCTTACAGCGTCACCAATACGGTGCTCAACTATATCGGCGGCGACCCCTGGAACAACGCGGGCCAGTGGATCGAATGGCAGGTGGACGTGCCGGAGGACGGGTATTACAATCTGTCGATCAAGGGCCGTCAGGCCTACCAGCGCGGCGCGATTTCCAGCCGCATGGTGTACATTGACGGAGAGATACTCTTCGACGCCATGAGCAACGTGGCTTTCGATTACAATACTTCCTGGGATTTGCGCACGCTTGCGGACGGGCAGGGTACGCCGTACCGGTTCTATCTTACCAAGGGCAGCCACACCATTCGTATGGAAGCCACCCTGGGCGATATGGGCGCGGTGCTGCAGCAGATGGAGGACAGCATTTACCGCCTGAACCTGATCTACCGCAAGATCCTGGTGCTCACCGGCCCCAACCCCGACCGTTTCCGTGATTACAGCTTGGAAAAGGTGTACCCGGAAGTGATCGAAGCCATGAGTCTGGAAAGCAAGCGCTTGTATAAGCTGGTGGACGACACGGTGGCCATCACCGGCCAGAAGAGCGACCGCGTGGCCGTGGCACAGACCCTGGCCGTTCAGTTGGAAAACTTCGTGAACCACACCGAGCGCATCACCCAGTCCTTCTCCAACTTTAAAGACAATATCACGAGTCTGGGCACCGCCATGCTGAACATGGCAGAAACCAAGCTGGACGTTGACCTGCTGGTGATCAGCGGCGAAAAGGCCGCGCTGCCTAAGGTGCATGACAGCGCCTTGGACAAGCTGGCCCATGAGGTCCGCTCCGCCGTGGCTTCCTACTTTGTGGATTACAACGCCCTGGGCGATACCTATGACGATAACGCCGAAAACGCCGATAAGCTGATCGAGGTGTGGATCACCACGGGCCGTGACCAGAGCACGGTGCTGAAAACCATGGTGGACGATACCTTCACCCCCGATACCGGCATCCGGGTGAACGTGAAGCTGGTGGTGGCGGACACGCTGCTCACCGCCGTGGTGGCGGGCAACGGGCCGGACGTGGTGCTCAGCGTGGGCAGCTGGTTCCCGGTGAACTACGCCATGCGCAACGCTGTGGAGGACCTGACCCAGTTCTCGGACTTTGACGAGGTGGTAAAGCCCTTCTATGAAAGCGCTTTGGCGTCCATGCGCTATAACAGCGGCGTGTACGCCCTGCCGGAGACACAGGATTTCCCCGTGCTGTTCTACCGTGAGGACGTGCTGGAAGAGCTGGGACTGGAAGTGCCCAAAACCTGGGACGACCTGATCGCCCTGCTGCCCACTATCCAGGGCAACAACCTGTCCGTTGGCGTTCCCTATCCGGACATTACCAATGCCGATATATCCATTCTCAATTCCCTCATTTATCAGAATGGCGGCGCCATTTATGACGATCAGGCCATGCGCACCCTGATCGACAGCGAAAACGGCGTAGCAGCGTTCAAGCTGTACACCTCCCTGTACAACGACTACGGCCTGCCCACGGTGTACGACTTCGTCAGCCGCTTCCGTTCCGGCGAAATGCCTATCGGCCTGGCCACCTACAGCCAGTTCAACACCCTGTCCGTATCCGCGCCGGAAATCCGCAACCTGTGGGATTTCGCCGCCTTCCCGGGCACGGTGCAGACGGACGGCACGGTGGACAATTCCGTGCACTGCTCCGGCGTGTGCTGCATGATGATCGCCACGGACGACGTGAACGTGAAAAACAACAGCTGGGAGTTCCTCAAATGGTGGGTGAGCACTGAAACCCAAGTGCGCTTTGGCCGGGAGATCGAAAGCGTGCTGGGTTCCTCCGCCCGCTATACCACCGCCAACACGGAGGCGCTCAAGCAATTGGCCTGGAGCGCCGACCAATTGAAGGTGCTGGAGGAACAGATGGCTCATACGGTGGGCTTCCGGGAAATTGCCGGCGGCTATTCCACCACCCGCCATATGACCAACGCCATCCGCCGGGTCATCAACAACAAGGAAGACGCCCGCGAAACGCTGCTGACCTACGCCCGCACCATCAACGAGGAAATCAAGGTCAAGCGCAGGGAATTCAACCTGCCCCTGTACGAATGAGAGGAGAAAGGAGGAAAACCGCATGCAGTCTGTTTTCGGCAAATACTGGAACATGAAACGGGAAAGCCTGCGATATAACTGGGACAAGGCCAAGCGGATGAAGGTATGCTATCTGTTCCTGCTGCCCTACGCGGTGCTGTTCACCACGTTCATCATCCTGCCCATCCTCACTTCCATTTATTACAGCTTTACCTACTACAACATCCTGGAGCCCGCCCGCTTCATCGGTTTCCAGAATTACATCAACCTGGTCCTGCAAGACGAGGTATTCCTGACGGCGGTGAAGAACACCTTCGTCATCGCCGTGATCGTCGGCCCCATCGGATACATCCTTTCCTTCCTGTTCGCCTGGTTCATTAACGAACTGCCCCGCTGGCTGCGCACCATCGCCGTGGTGGTTTTCTATGCCCCGTCCATCGCGGGCGGCGCTTACGCGGTATTCAGCATCATTTTCCGCGGCGACGCTTACGGCTATCTGAACTCTGTGCTGCTCCAGTTCGGCCTGATCGACGCGCCCTACCTGTGGCTGCTTGATCCCAGGTACATCCTGCCGGTGATTATCATTGTCAGCCTATGGATGAGCATGGGTTCCGGCTTCCTAAGCTTCGTGGCTGGCCTGCAGGGCGTGGACCGCAGCATGTACGAAGCGGGCTATGTGGACGGCATCCGCAACCGCTGGCAGGAATTGTATTTCATCACCCTGCCCAGCATGAAGCCCATGCTGCTGTTCGGCGCGGTCATGTCCATTACCGGCGCGTTCAACGTCAGCGACGTGCCCCGGGCCCTGGCGGGCTATCCCAGCACGGACTACGCGGCCCGCACCATCGTTACGCACCTGTTCGACTATGGCTTCTCCCGGTTTGAAATGGGTTACGCCTCCGCCATCGCGACGGTGCTGTTCCTGATCATGCTCCTTTGCAACAAGGTGATCCAGTCTGCGCTGAGGAAGGTGGGCACATGAGCACGAAAAAGAAACCGATCGTAAAAATCGAGCAGCCCAAAACCCAGTCCCGGGCGGCGCAGCTGCATTATTTGGCGCAGCTCCGCGGCGAGATCGAGGAAGAAAAACCGAAGCTGAACAAAAAGAAGTTCGTTATTATTTCTTTGATCGTTTTGGCTCTGCTGGCGGGGCTGCTGGTCTATTCCAATTTCCTGTTTAATTCCATCGAGAGCGCCAATATAGACATGGAAACCCATTCCCGCACCCTGATGGTGATGCTGGGCAAGGATTCCAGCCAGGTCATAGAAGGCGAGGCAGAAGTAACACCGGACGAGATGACCAAGCTGAACAGCTGGTCTTCCATCATGCTTTTGATTCGGGTGATCGCCATTGCCGGCCTTGTGATATATGGCTTCTACGCGTTTATCACCCTGCTGCAGCCCAAGCGCCGCAAGCCCAACCGCAGTTTCTGGGGCGATTTGGGCATCTACACGCTGCTCACCATCATCGCCGTGGCCATGGCGTTCCCCCTGATATTCTCCATCGCCATGTCTCTGAAACCCCTGGACGAGCTGTTCCGCTTCCCGCCCAAGGTGTTTCCCGATCATCCCACCTTCGATAATTTCAGCGATTTGATCGTTACCATGGGCCAAAGCTGGGTGCCCTTCTCCCGGTATCTGATCAACACCGTGTTCATCACCTTCGTAGGCACCTTCGGCCACGTGCTGATCGCGTCCATGGCGGCCTTCGTCTTATCGAAGTATGATTTCCCCGGCGGGAAAACCTTCTTCAAGATCGTCGTAACCGCCCTGATGTTTACCGGTTATGTGACGGGCATCCCCAACTTCGTGATTATGAGCAAGATCGGCATTATCGATACCTATCTTGCCGTGATCCTGCCCGCCTTCGCCGCCCCCATCGGCCTGTTCCTGATGAAGCAGTTCATGGAGAGCCTGCCCGATTCCCTGATCGAGGCGGCGCACCTGGACGGCGCGGGGGAGGGGCGTATCTTCTGGTCCATCGTTATGCCCAACGTGAAGCCCGCTTGGCTGACCATCAGCATCTTCTCCGTGCAGAGCCTGTGGAATACCAACGCTGCCACGGTGATCCGCACCGAATCCAAGAAAACCCTGGTGTACGCTTTGCAGCAGATTCAGGCTGGTGGCATCGCCCGCACGGGCCAGGCCGCGGCGGTCACCGTGGTAGTTATGCTTGTGCCGATCACGATTTTCATCCTCTTCCAGGGCCAGATCGTGGAAACCATGTCCAGCTCGGGTCTGAAGGATTGACGGAGATCCTGAACGATAAGATGGGAGGGAGAAAAACAGTGAAAAGAATGATCCGGCTGCTGACGATGCTTATCGTTTTCACAATGGCGCTGCCCCTAGCCTGCGCCTTGGCGGACGACGGCGTTTCCAGCACATATACCTACAATTACGATTATTGGGGCGAATTGCGGGAATCCCCGGACGCCTACCGCGTGGAACAGGTGATTTACAGCGCGACTTTAGGGCTGGAAACGCCCATGCGCACCCCCCGGAGCCTGTATGTTCGTGAAAATGATCTGTACGTGTGCGATACGGGCAACAACCGCATCCTGCAGCTGCGCCGGGAAGAAAAAGGTTTTTCCCTGGTTCGGATTATCGACCGCATCGCGGGCGCCGACCCTGAAACCTTCAACAACCCCAGCGACGTTTCCATCGACAGCGAAGGAAGCATTTACGTGGCCGATACCAACAACAATCGGGTGATCAAAGCAGACAAGGACCTGAACTATATACAGTCCTTCCTGAAACCCAATGATTCCACCTTCGATCAGAACCTGAGCTTCCTGCCCAGCAAGATCGTGACCGACAGCATGGGCCGCGTGTTCGCGCTGGCTATCAACGTGAACAAGGGTCTGGTGAAATTCGAGGCGGACGGCACGTTTACCGGCTTTATCGGCGCCAACACGGTGAAGTACAATATGTGGGAATACATTTGGAAAACCTTCTTCACCACCAAGGAGCAAAGGGCCCAGCAGGTAGCTTTCGTGCCTACCGAGTATGAAAACATCTACATCGACAAAGAAGGCTTCATTTACGCCACAAATATCGTGTTCAGCGAATATGACCTGCTGTATGACGCGGCCAAGCCCATCCGCCGCCTGAACGCCATCGGCAGCGATATCCTGATCAAAAATGACCGCTATCCCCCTATCGGTGAGCTGAAATGGGCGGAACAGAGCCAGGATTACGGTCCCTCCAAGTTCAAGGATATCACCGTGCTGGACAACGATATTTATATCGCCTTTGACCGCACCCGGGGCCGCCTGTTCGGCTATGATCCCCAGGGCATCATGCTGTGGGCGTTCGGCAACAAGGGCAACAGCGAAGGCGCGTTCCTGTCCGCCGTGTCCGTGGAGCATATGGGCACCGACCTGATGTGCCTGGACGAAAACGAGGCCAGCATCACCGTGTTTACCCCCACTGAGTACGGCAACCTGATCTATCGGGCCAACGACCAGTATCTGAAGGGCGATTACGACGGCTCCGCCGATACCTGGCGGGAGGTGCTGAAACTGAACGCCAACTACAATCTGGCCTTTATCGGCATCGGCCGGGCGCTGATGCGGCAGGAACAGTACAAGGAAGCCATGGATTACTTCCAGATGGCCCACGACCGGGAAAACTATGGGCGGGCATACCGATATTACCGGAAGATCCTGGTGGAAAAGAACATCGGCTGGATCGTGGCGGGAGCCGCGTGCCTGCTGATTATCCCTCTGGCCGTAGGCCGCGTGAAAAAAATGAAATGGGAGGTGGAAGCGTATGAACGCCGCAAAGTCGCTCGATAACGTATCCGCCGGCAGCAGACGGGGAGAAGGCTGGCGCCGGTACATTTCCTCCCTCAAATACGGCACTTACGTGATTTTCCATCCCTTTGACGGCTTCTGGGATCTGGTGCATGAACAGCGGGGCAGCCTGATGGCGGCCCATACCTGGCTGTTCCTGTTCCTGCTCACCTACGTGATGCGGCTGATGCTGACCAATTTCCAGTTCATCACCGCGCCCATCCAGTACATCAACATTTACGAGCAGTGCGGTTCCCTTTTGTTTCCGTTCCTGATCCTGTGCCTGAGCAACTGGGCCCTGTCCACGCTGTTTGACGGCAAGGGACGGTTCAAGGATATCTACATGGCTATGTGCTATGCGCTGGCACCCTATGTGCTGATCCAGCTGCCCATGATCCTCATCAGCCACATGATCTCCTTTGACGAAGCGGCATACTATTCCGTGCTGTCCAGCGTATCGGTGATCTGGTGCGTGTTCCTGGCTTTCGTGGGCCTGATGCAGGTGCACGATTATTCCCCGGGCAAGAACCTGGTATTCCTGTTCGCCAGCGTTTTCGGCGCGCTGGTGATTCTGTTCCTGATCCTGGTATTCTTCAGCCTCTTGAGCGACGCGATCGGCTTCTTCGTATCCCTGTATCGCGAGGTCGCGTTCAGGCTTTACTAAGGAGGGGATGCTGAAATGAAAAAGAAATCCATCCTCCGGCGGCTGATCCCCTGGCTGATCACGGCCGTTCTGCTTTTCTGCCTGATCTACTTCGTGGGCATTCCCCTGTATTCCCAAAAGGATGAACAGGTGACCCGGTTGCCCGAGGTATCTTACTATGAGGGCGGAAAAGAACCTATTGTTTTGGAAAACGACGCTCTCCGGTTTGAACTGGACCCCACAACCACCCATTTCAAACTGACGGAAAAGGCGAATGGCCGCGAGTGGCTCTCCAACCCCGCGAACGCCGCCAACGACGCCAAAGCCAAGAGCAGCCAGGCCAATCTGTATGCCCTCCAGTCCACCCTGCTCATGACCTACACGGACCAGGACAAGGGCACCGCCAACATATCCTTCAACAACTACCAGCGCTCCATCATGAACGGCAACTACGCCATTGAAAACGTGACGGCGGATTCCGTGGACGTGGTATATTCCATCGGCGATATCAGCAAGGTGTACATGATGCCCTACGCCATCACGGAAGAAAGATTCCAGATGTTCACCGAAAGGATGAAGGAGCAGCTGGGCCTGACCAAGTCCAAGATCAACAGCAAGGTCAGTAACGTATTCATCGTTTACTCCCCCGAAACCCTGGCCTCCAAGTCCGATTCCGAAAAGGAAGCCATTCTGGCCCAGTATCCTTCCGTGGCGGAACAGGCCATCCGCGTGCTGGACACCTCCAAAAAAGCGGATTACCAGACCATTGCCGATTATTTCGTGCAGGTGGGCTACAACCAGGAGGAATTCGACCTGGATCAGCAGCTGATCGCATCCGCTTCCGCCAGCCAGAAGCCGGTGTTCAACGTGACGCTGCGCTACCGGCTGGAGGGCAGCGATTTCGTGGTGGAAGTCCCCTACGATGAGATCCGCTACCGCAACAGCTTCCCCATCACCACCCTCACCGTGCTGCCCATGTTCGGCGCGGCGGGCACTGAGGACGAAGGCTACATGTTCGTGCCCGAGGGCGGCGGCGCGCTGATCAATTTCAACAATGGCAAGCTTTCCCAGAACAGCTACTACGCCAATATGTACGGCTGGGATTACGCCACCTACCGCAGCGAAGTGATCAACGAAACCAAGAACACCTTCCCCGTGTTCGGCATGGCCAAGAACGGCGGTTCCTTCATCTGCATCATGGAAGGCGCTTCCTCCTACGGCGGCATCCAGGCGGACATCAGCATGCGCTACAACAGCTACAACTGGGTCTGCGCCCGCTACACCGTGCTTCATGGGGACCAGTACAATGTATCCAACAAAACGGGCACCCTGGTGTACATGTTTGAAAAGCAGATTCCCTCCGACACCGTGCGCCAGCGCTACCGCTTCCTGGACAGCGCCAGCTACGTGGATATGGCTGCGGCCTACGGCGATTACCTTCGGGAAACGTATCCGGAATTGAAAGACGCCCAGTTGGACGCCGACCTGCCCGTATCCGTGGAGCTGGTGGGCGCCATCGACAAGAAAGTGGTAAAGTTAGGCATGCCGGTGGATTCCGTGGTGCCCACCACCACCTTCGCCCAGGCCACGGACATCATCCGGGAACTGAAACGCGGCAATGTAAACAACCTGAGCGTGCGCGTCACCGGCTGGTGCAACGGCGGCGTGAACCAGAAGGTGTTCACCTCCGTGAAAGTCCTCAATGAACTGGGCGGCGCCAAGGGCATGGAGCTGCTGATCAACGACGCGAAAAACATCGGCGTGGACCTGTACTTTGACGGCGTCAGCTGCTTCGCCTATGACAGCGGATTGCTGGAGGGCTTCATTCCCTTCCGGGACGCCGCCCGCTACACGACACGCGAGCAGGTAGCCATTACGCCCTATTCGCCCATTATCTACAAGGCGGACGACAACCAGGATGATTTCTATCTGGTGCAGCCCAAGTTCGCCCAGAAATGCACCGACAATCTGATCAATGCCCTGGCAGCCAGGAAAGCCTACGGCGTGGCCTTCCGGGACATCGGCAACCTGCTCAACGCCGATTACTATGTGAACGATATGACTACCCGGGAGCAGGTAAAGCAGATGAACATATCTTCCCTGAAACAGGCCCGGGAAGCCGGAGAGGCCGTGATGATCAAGGAAGGCTACGATTATGCTATGCCTTACGCCGATGTCATTACGGACATGGACCTGGACGGCGTGGAGTATTCCATCTTAGACGCTTCCGTTCCCTTCTATCAGATCGCCATTCACGGCGCGGTGAACTACACCGGCAAGCCCATCAACCTGGCCAACGACTGGCGCACCGATCTGCTGCGCTGCGTGGAATACGGCGCGGGGCTGAACTTCACCTTCATGGCGGAGGATACCTGGGTGCTCCAGGACAGCTTCTATACCTCCTACTTCGGCGCGTCCTATGACGCCTGGAGGGAGGAAGCATTAAACCTCATCTCCGCTTATCAGACCGCTTTGGCGGGACTGAACAGCCAGCGGATCACCAATCACCAGATACTGGACGCCAACAACCGGCTCACCGTATATGAAAACGGCGCGAAGGTATACGTCAATTACGGCACGGAGGATTATCAGGCGGGAGATATGCTCGTTCCAGCCCGCGGCTACGTTGTGGAAGGGGGTGAGAGGGAATGAGCAAAAACAAAAAGAACGACCGGGAAAGCTGGGGCTTTGCCGAATCGATCCTCACCTTCATTCCCGGCACCAAGGTATACGGCACCATGCGCTCCCGTCAAGCCCGCCAGGGCGTCCTGTTCATCCTGCCCTTCATCATCGGCTTCCTGGTATTCATGCTCACCCCCATGGTGGAATCGGTGATCATGAGCTTCAGCAACGTGAAGCTGATTCCCGGCCAGGGCTACGATAAAACCTTCATCGCTTTCCGGAACTACCAGAACGCCCTGGGCGTGGACCCCTACTTCAACCAATATCTGGTAGAGGAAATCAGCCGCATGGGCGTCAACGCTATCGCCACGATCGTCATGTCCTTCGTGATCGCCGTGATTCTCAACCAGAATTTCAAGGGCCGCACCCTGGCCCGCGCCATCTTTTTCCTGCCGGTGATCCTGTCCTCCGGCGTGCTGGCCGGCATCGAAAGCCAGAATGAGTTTTACGATATGATGGCCGGTATGGCGGAAGCGGTAGGCAAATCCTCCGGCGTGAATATTTCCGCCGCCCTGCAGGACCTGCTTTCCGTGTCCGGTATCGGCAGCGGGGTGTTCGACGTGCTGTTTGACATGATCGACGCCATCTACGATATCGTCATGGCCAGCGGCATCCAGATCATCGTGTTCCTTTCCGGTTTGCAGGCCATTTCCCCGTCCCTGTACGAAGCGGCGGACGTGGAAGGCTGCTCCGCCTGGGAAGCCTTCTGGAAGATCACCTTCCCCATGGTCAGCCCCCTGCTGCTGGTGAACACCATCTACACCATCATCGACTTCTTCATGAAGAACGACAACCGGGTGATGGAGCGCATCAATACCATCATGTACGGCCAGTTGGACTTTGGCATGGCTTCGGCCATGAGTTGGATCTACTTCGGCGTGGCCATCCTCTTCATCGGTATCGCCGCCATCATCATCAACAGGGGGGTGCATTACTATGAAGACTGACGCTGCCGTGATCAAGCGCATGAGCAAGCGGGATACGAAGTATGTAATTAAATCCAGGGCCAAAAAGGCGTGTATCTCTCTGGGACGCGCTCTGCTGCTCTTCGGGCTGTGCTTCATGATCATCCAGCCGCTGATCATCCGCTTTTCCACCAGCCTAATGGTGGAAAGCGACCTGTACGATTCCACCATCGTGCTGCTGCCTCGGAACGTGACGCTGGACAACTACAGGATCGTGGGCGACCTGACCAACCTGCCCACTTCCCTGATCAACACCCTGTGGACCTCCCTGCTGGTGTCCCTGTGCCAGGTGGTGGCCTGTACCTTAGTGGGCTACGGCTTTGCCCGGTATAGCTTCCCCCTGAAAAAATTCTGGTTCGCCTGCGTGGTGCTTTTGATCATCGTGCCGCCCCAGACCATCCAGACTTCCCTGTACGTTCGCTTCGCCGCCTTTGATATCTTCGGCATCTTCAAGGCGATCACAGGCAATCCCATCAACCTGCGCACCTCCATCGTGCCCTACCTGCTCATGAGCTTCACCTGCATGGGCTTAAAGGACGGCCTGTACATCTACATGCTGCGCCAGTACTTCAAGGGCATTCCCAAGTCCCTGGAGGAAGCGGCCTATGTGGACGGGTGCAGCACCATGCACACGTTCCTCAAGATCATGCTGCCCGACGCCCTGCCCACCATCGCCAGCTGCTTCCTGTTCTCCTTCGTGTGGCAGTGGACCGATCTGTTTTACAGCCGCAATTTCCTTTCCAGCTATTCCATCTATTCCGTTCAGCTCTCCTCCATTGTCAGCCGTATGAGCCGGTACTTCAATAAGGGTTCTGACGCGGCCATGGTGGTGCCCAACGCCCGCCAGCAGCAGCTGATATTCGTGGGCGTGCTCATCTGCAGCGTGCCGCTGATCATCCTGTACATCTTCACCCAGCGCACGTTCGTTGAGAGCATCGCCATGAGCGGATCGAAAGAGTAAGAACAGTGGATACCAAGTGGGGGACTGACAGACAGCCTCCCACATTTTTCTCAAATTTTGCGCAACAGTTCAGGAAGAATGTCTCAAATCTTGCTTGATTTTTTGTGCATTGCGGTGTATACTGTACTTGACAAGAACTTATACGCCGTTGGGCGTATGGGAATATCAAAAGGAGGAAAACTTATGAAGAAACTGGTTGCTCTGCTGCTCTCCGCCATGATGCTGTGCGTTTGCTGCGCGGCTCTGGCCGAGTATCCCGCTGTGGTGGAAGGCATCGATTTCGGCGGAGCCGAAGTGGTTGTTCTGGACTACTGGTCCGGCGACGGCGCCCGGAACGAGAATCCCACTGAGGAACAGGCTGCTCAGTATGCCTACCGCGATTGGATCAACGAAACCTATAACGTAAACCTGCATCAGATGCAGGGCGGCGACTGGGGCACCTGCGCTGAAGAAATGATCAACTTCACCGGCACCCCCGACGGAAGCCTGCGCCTGTACATCATCGAGCCCGGCAAGGTGGCTTCCCTGGTGGCCAACGGCATCGCCGCCGCGCTCGATACCAAGTACATCGATATCGACGCCGACAAGTGGAACGCCGCTGAAAAGGATTTCATGACCGTGAACGGCAAGTTGTACGGCCTGTATTCCGGCAACAGCGAACCCCGCGGCTGCCTGTATTTCAACAAGCGCGTTCTGGAAGAAGCGGGCATCGACTGGAACACCATCTATGATCTCCAGGCGGAAGGCAAGTGGACCTGGGCCGCTTTCGAGGAAATGCTGGCTCAGATCACCCGCGACACCGATAACGACGGCGTGAACGACATTTGGGGTATGCTGGGCTCCGGCGACGACGCTTACGTGCTGAGCGTGTTCTCCAACGGCGGCTGCTTCTTCGACTTCAACGAGAACGGCGAAATCTATCCCGCCATGAATTCCAACGAGACCCTGGAAGCCCTGACCTGGTTCAAGGATATCCAGAGCAAGTACTTTGCCGCCACGCCCGAAGGCGCGAACTGGGACTGGTACAAGGATGCTTGGAAGACTGGCATGTACGGCTTCTATGTATACCAGACCTACGGCGGCTTCAACGACAACTCCGAAATGGCTGACATGGCGGACGACTGGGGCTGCGTGGCTTGGCCCGTGCCCAATGAAGGCGACACCTACGTCACCATAATCAGCGACAACATCACCATGATCCCCGCCTGCTACGATGATGAAACCATCGCCAAGCTGGTGTTCCTCTATGACCTGTGGAGCAACCCCACTCCCGGTTATGACGACGAAGACGCCTGGATCGGCAACAAGTACAACTACACCGACGACCGCGCTGTGGATGAAACCTACGCTATGCTGCGTGAAGCCGAACACTGCCGCGTCAACAAGGTGCTGTACCTGGGCACCCAGAACGACGTGATCGGCTCCAGCCTGCTGTGGTCCCTGGGCGGCAGCACCCCCGCTGAACTGATCGAAGCGGCAATGCCCTCCTGGCAGGCCCTGTGCGATACCTTCAACGGAAAGTAATCGCTGTTCTTCGCAACTAAACCTGCCGCCGTGCGCAAGCACGGCGGTTTTTCGCAAGTTTTTTTCAATAATTCAACAAAGCGTTTGCATCCTATACTGATTGGGTGTATAATAGCGCGCGGTGTTCATCGAGAAACGGAACACGAGAAAGGCGGAACAAAACAATGAAAAAACTGTTGGCACTGATCATTTCCTTGGCGCTGGTATTATCCTGCCTGCCCGGCGCGGCCATGGCGGAAAAATACAAGTCCAACCTGCTCAAAAAGACCTTGAAGCTGCCCAGCAAAATGGCGCTGGTGGATGAACAGAAGCTGGAGGACGGCAGCGTGCAGCTGGCTATCACCATCGAGACCCAGCCGGACGCCATGATCTATACCACGGTGAAAAAGGCAAAGGAATTCAAGGGCTATACCATGTCCACGCTGCCCGACGAGCAGCTGAACGCCTGGACGGAATACTATTATCAGTATTATCCTGAAAACGCAAGCGCAGGCCGGCTGCCCTCCAACAGCGGAGCGGGCGATACCCTGTACATGTATTGCGGACAGAGCGCGGATGGCGGCAGCATCCTGGTTTATGCCAGCGTAAAGGGCCAGATCTTCGTATCCTCCTATTGCGTTGCGGCGGGCGGTTTCTCCAAAGCCACCATGCAGGGCACTTTGGAAGCGCTGAACGCCGTGAACGCCGCTTTCGGCAAGTCTTCCGCTTCCGCGACGGGCGGCAGTGTGTCGGATTATGTCTTCAGCCATGATGATTATGACGTGGTTGTCGTGTTCTTCCTGCTGGACGATGATGATATCGACCTCTACGAGGACGATGATTTCGATTGGGACGACGACGACTGGGACGATGATGACGACGAAGATTGGGACGACGACGAAGATGACGATTGGGACATCGACGACGATGATGATGACTGGGATACCGATGACGATGATTGGGATACTAGCGACGATGACGATTGGGATACTGGTGACGATTACAGCGGCTATGAAGACGACGCCGGCGAGGATTACAGCGGCTATGAAGACGGCGGCGACGAGGATTACAGCGGCGATGAGGAGTAATCCTGTTTAAGCGATCCTTCCAGTAATGCACAAAAAATATCCCCTCCCAGTGTGGGCGTGACGCACGCGCCGGGAGGGGATTTTTTTGGAGAGGTCTTTTTATTCCGCGCTGGCCAGGACGGCGTCCAGCTCCGCCGGAGTAAAGGGAAAAACCGGCACGTCGAAGGAAGGGGAAGAAAGCAGTGTGGGCTGGAAGAAGAACACGATGCGGCCTTGACCGTCGGTGTAAAAATCCTGGGCGGGGTTAAATTCATCCTCAAATGCTTCTCGCGTCCAGTGGGCGGCGATCACGCCTTCCGCTTGCAGACGCTGGAATTCTTGATACAGGATGGGCAGTAATGCTTCCGCCATTTCGTCGGAGGAGCCGTCGATGATATGGGCGATTTCCGGGTATAATTCCGGCTCCGCGTCTTCCAGCAGTTCTCCGTCCACCCCGGCCTGGATCAGGGTCACGCCCCGCAGGGTCAGGGTTTCACCCGCGTACATGCCGCCCACGTCGAAGGTCAGGGGGTCCAGGGCATACAGGGGGCCAACCTCGCCTCGGGTCTGCATCCGGGTTTGCAGGATGGAAAGCACCTTGCCGTTATTGCACATGACGGTGAAATCGTGCTTTACTTCGTTTTTTCCGTCGTAGCGCATATCCGGGGAATTGGCGAACATGGGCAGCACCAACTGCGCCCATTCGTCCAGGGCCATTTCATAAGTATCGTTGATCAGGGCGGCGGTGTAATCGTCCCCCGCTACGCGGGGATAGGCGTAGGTGAAATGATACACCCAGTTTTTTTCGGAGGGGTAATATTGCTCCCCTTCCCGGCGCTCCACCGTCATTTCACCGAAGGCGGGGGCCGTTATCAGCAGTATCGCCGCCAGCAGGCATAAAAACCGCTTAACCACGGGCAAGCCCCCAAACGCCGAAGGAATTGCGGATGATTTCGGCATAGAATGCATATTCCGCCTGCCGTTCCTTGGGGAAGGTCAGGGTGACGGTATAGGTCCAGGGGTAATCGTCCGCCGTGACCACCATGATGAATTCACCCTCCTGAAGCAAGGTGAAAGCATCGTACATTTCTTCCCGGGTTACCTCCTGGTCCGGATACGCCTGCATGAAAGCGGCCAGCGCCTGGTTATAGGTCAGGCTGTCTTTCTTCGCTTCGATGGTCAGGCTCACGTCCCCTTCCGGGTTTTTGAACACCCAATGATCGGTGGCTTCATCCACGATCTGTAAGCTGTCGGGGATATGTACGGAGTATTCCAAAGCTTCGTTTTCCGCTTCCCACCAATCGCCGAAATTCCCATCCCGGTAACTGGGGGAAAGGAAAATGCTGTTCAGCGTCCAGCCGAATTCCGTTTCCGGAGCGAAGCGCAGAGACAGTTCCGCTTGATTGGTCCAGGTGAGCAGCACCTCCGACACCTCGTCCACGTCCGCTCCTTTTTCTTCGCAGAAATACAGGTCGCACTGCACCAGCGCGTCCGTCCCGTCAAATTCCGCAGCGTAGATATACGCGCCGTCAAAGCCGATGGACATGGCATCTGGATTCAATTCCAGGCCGCTCTCCGTCACCGCCGCGAAGGGAAGATTGGTTTCAGCAAGGGCCGCGGCGTCATATTCGCCGCTGGTAAAAATCTGGTGATACAGCTGCCCGGCTTCGTCCGCGGAAAGCTGGAGGTTTTCCCTGCTCAGCATCACAGCGGCCCAGAGGGCCTGTTCGGTCAGGTACGTGGCGGGCACCTGATCCTTTTTAAGCACTTCGCAGGCTTCTGTCCCATAGCAATCCTCTGGAATGGCCATGCAGGCGATGTTCACCAGAGTTTGTAGCTTGCCGTCCACCGTTATCTCAAGGGCCTGAAAATCCCTCGTGGGAGCCGCCAGGGTGGGAACAGCATGAATGATCAGAAGCAGAGCCAATACCAGAACAAAGCACTTTTTTCCATTCATTTTCTGAACCTCCTTTGGTATCATCATCCAAATAACGTTATTCCCCCGATTTTTCTTCCTTTTCCTCCTCTTTTTCTCCGGCAGGAGCTAAAATAGTCACCGTGGCCCACTCCACCCGCCGGTCCATGATTTCCTCCGCCCGGATGCGAAGGCCGTAGCATTCCACCACCGGATGGGAGCCGTCCTTAGGAATGGTCATCATGCGGCTGAAAATCAGGCCGCCCAGGGATTCGTAGCCCTGGCCCGTGGGGATGTTCAGGTCCAAAGCGTCGTTGATCACTTCGATCATGGCCCCGCCCGCGATACGGTATTGGTTATCGCCGATTTTCTGAATCTCCTGTGGAAGCGGCTTATCGTACTCGTCGTAAATGTTGCCTACGATCTCTTCCAGCAAGTCCTCCATGGTGATCAGGCCGCTGGTGCCGCCGTATTCGTCCACCACGATGGCAATGTGGGTCTTTTTTTTCTGCATGTCCCGAAACAGCACGTCGGTGCGCACCGATTCCGGTACGAAGTAGGCGGGGCGCAGGATCTCCCGCAGGGTCTTTTTGCCGCCGGTGGACAGAGCCAGCAGATAATCCCGGGTAGTAATGGTGCCCAGCACGTCGTCCAGGTCCTCCCCGTACACAGGGAAGCGGGACAGGCCGCTTTCTGCGATGATCTTCATGATTTCCCGGTTGGTGGCGTCCACCTGCAGGGCGGTCACGTCGGTGCGGTGGGTCATGCAGTCGGCGGCGGTCATGTTGTTGAACTCGAAAATGTTCTCGATCATGTCCCGCTCGTTGCCCTCAATGGCCCCTTTTTCCTCGCCCATGTCCACCATCATGCGAATTTCGTCCTCGGTCACTTCTTCTTCTGTGGCGGCGGGGTCGATGCCGAACAGGCGCAGCACGCCGTTTACCGATTTGGTCAGCAGCCATACCACGGGCTTCGTCACTTTCGCCGTAAAGCTGATGACGCCGCACACCGCCCGGGCCACCGCTTCCGGCTCCTTCATAGCCACCCGCTTGGGCACCAGCTCCCCGAAAATCAGCGTAAAATAGGAAAGAATCAGGGTGATCAGCACCACGCACAGGGTATTCAGCGTTCCGGCGGAAAGCAGGGTAAAGCCCCATTGATCCCGGATCAGACTGACCATGGGGGCGGCGAAGTTGTCCGCCGCGAAGGCGCTGCCCAAAAAGCCAGCCAAGGTAATGGCGATCTGGATGGTGCTCAAAAAACCTGAGGGCTCCAGGATCATGTTCAGCAGCTTTTGAGAGGTTTTATCGCCTTCCTCCGCCTTGTGGCGCAGTTTCGTTTCGCTGAGGGACACCACGGCGATTTCCGCCGCGGCAAAAAAAGCGTTGACGGCGATCAGGACCACCTGGATCAGCAATAGATAGCCGATGGGGGTATCCAAGAAAATTCACTCCATTTCTTCTATAAAGCCCAGCGTGCTCCCATTCGGGGTCCGCCGAGACGGCCAACCGCGCTTCGCGCCGGTCGCCTCGTAATTATACCATGTCTTCGGGCCGATTTCCACATAACACTGTAAAGAATTTGTAACAATATAGAAGCATTGCTTGTCGATGCAGGCAGATTTATGATATACTGTATTTCGAGGGGGAGAATAAAGGGAGAAGGGAAGCGTGCCATGCGCAACATTGCGATTTTCGCCCATGTGGACGCGGGAAAAACCACCGTCAGCGAACAACTGCTGGCTCACGCCGGGGCCATCCGGGTGCGCGGCGCGGTGGACGCGGGCACGGCGCATACCGACCGGCTGCCGGTGGAACGGCGGCGGGGCATATCTGTGCAGGCTTCCTGCGCCCGGTTTTCCTGGCGGGGCGAGGAAATCAACCTGATCGATACCCCCGGCCACAGCGACTTTGCCGCCGAAGTGGAGCGTTCCCTCTGGGCTCCGGATGGGGCGGTGCTGGTGATCAGCGCCGCGGAGGGGGTGCAGCCCCAAACGGAAGTGCTGTTCCGCGCCCTGCAAAAGGCTGGGCTGCCAACCCTGCTGTTCTTCAATAAAACGGATCGGGAGGGGGCCGATGCGGACCGGGCGCTGAACGAATTCAAAACCCTGCTTTCTCCCAATGCTGCTTTTCTTGAGGATGAAGAAGACATCATGGCCCTCGTGGCCGATACGTACGACCAGGCGGCGGAAGATTATATCAACGGGAATATTTATGAAAAGGAACGGCTGTATCCCCTTTTGCGCGACGCCATGGCCCAGGGGAGAGCATACCCGGCGCTGTGCGGCTCCGCCCTGAAAGACGAAGGCATTCCCGCCCTGCTGGACGCTATCGTGGATTTGCTGCCGCCGCCCAAGGGCGGCGCGGAGAGGCCGCTTTGCGCCATTCTCTACGCCGCCAGCCAGGACCCGCTGCTGGGCCGGGGCGTGCATGCCCGGGTGTTTTCCGGGAGCTTACGGAATCGGGACGCCGTGACCGTGGGGGAGAGCCAGCGCAAGATCACCCAGATCCGCCTGTGGACCCCGGATGGCCGGGGGCAGGACGCGGGTGTGCTGTCCGCAGGGGAGATCGGCGTGCTTTACGGTCTAACGGACCTGCCGGTGGGCACGGTGCTGGGAGACAAAGATTTGCTGCCCCGGCCCATGGAGCTGGGCAGGCTGCGGGAGCCGCTGCTGGCCGCCCGGGTGACGCCGGAGGAAAAGGGAAAAGAGCAGGAAACGCGTCGGGCGCTGATGGAATTATCCGGGGAGGACCCGCTTTTATCTGCCGCATTTAATGAGGAAACCCGGGAAACCACCATCCGGGCCATGGGAAAAATGCAGCTGGAAATCATTGACGAAACCCTGCGCACCCGTTTTTCCCTGCCCTGCCGTTTTTCCCCGCCTCAGTTGATTTACCGGGAAACCGTGGCGGCGCCTTGTGAGGGCTTCGTGGCTTATACCATGCCCAAGCCCTGCTGGGCGGTCATCAAGGTGCTCATCGAGCCGCTGCCCCGAGGCAGCGGGGTGGAATTCCGTTCCATCGTTGCGCCCCGGGATATCGCCCTTCGTTACCAGCATCAGGTGGAAAACGCCATCCCCCTGGCCCTGCGTCAGGGCATGCTGGGCTGGCAGGTGACGGATGTGCGCATCACCCTGATCGACGGCAACCATCACGAAATCCACACCCATCCCCTGGATTTTGTGGTGGCCACGCCCATGGCGGTGATGGATGGCCTGCGCCGGGGCGGCACAAAGCTGCTGGAACCTGTATTGGACGCCCGCATCACCGTGCCGGAAAGCGCGGGGGGCCGGGTAATGGGGGACGTGAGCGGCATGCGGGGCCAGGTTCTTTCTTCCGAGCGCACGGGCGGTATGTTGCGCGTCCATGCGGAGATACCCGCCGCGGAATCCATGGATTATTCCGAAACGCTGCTCCAGTTTACCGGCGGCCGTGGCGGTATGACCGCTTCTCTCCTGGGCTATCGGGACGCGCCGGATACGGTGCGGGAAACCATGCCCCGCCGGGGCGTCAATCCTTTGGACACCGCCAAATACATTCTGGCTGCCCGAAGCGCCTTGGACGGAGGAATCTTCGACTTTTAGGCTGCTAAAAAGCGAGAGTTTTTCGCTAAATGCCAAATTCTTTAGAGTTGAGAGTTGAGAGTGGAGAGTTGAGATAAAACGATGTATGAAATCCTAACATACGGTACAACAGCATATCAGACATGCTTCATCTCCACTCTCCACTCTCTTCCGGTTTATCCGGGTTAGGGGAGACTGAATGACGAAAGGATCATCGTCCGCCGGGCAAAAGGCGCTGCTGCGCTTCGCAGTATTGGCGCTGGTGGCATTGGCTTTTCAAGGGCTGTATCCGCTGCTGCTTCTTATGGAGGGGGACGCGCCGGTGCTGCTGATGGTGACGCTGACTTATGGGGTGCTGCCGCTGACCGCTTTGCTGCTGCCTTGCTGGGCGGCCTTGGGCGGTGTACATCCTCTGGTAGCCTGCCTGCCAATCGGTGGCCTGTCGCTGCTGTTTGGCGCTGCTCCCCCTTGGGTGGGGCTCGTTTGCCTGCTGCTGTCCCTGATCGGGGCGGCGGCGGGCCAGGAGTTGGAAAAACGGCGGAACAAGGAGGTCCAAAAACGGTATGCCGGGAAAACAAGAAAAAGGTAAAAAGAAAGGCTTCATGAAAAGCGTTTTCGCAGTGCTTGGCACTGCGCTTGTGATGGTCATGATTTATCTGGCCGCCATATTGATCCAATCTCCCGCCGATGGCATGGCGGGCAGCTTTGTGGTGGAGGAAGACCATGATATTGTCTCCCGGATGCAGCCTGCGGAATCGAACGACGCCGGAAACCTGGCTTCCCTGTTCGGCGCGCCGCTGCCCGTGGTGCCGAGCCTTCTGCTCCGGGGCCAGGCTGGGAATACCCGTCACGATGGCCAGAATGTGCGTGTAGCCACTTTGCAGTACGAAGGGCTGATGATCACCGCTGTACGCCCTGCCAGCGCAGCTCCGCTGCTGCTGCGCGGCGAATTATCCGTATCCCTGATGAATGAATTGACGGTGCTCAACCATCCCGCCGTGCTGGCCAGCCGGGGCGGAGCACGCTGCGTATATTTTTCCAATGAGTCCGCCGCCTATTCTATCTATACGCCGCAGGCGGACGAAGAGGCTTTTCTGGAGGTACTCAAGCATGTGACCTGGGCAAATCAATAAATTGTGTCTTTTCTGTTACGACATTTTATGATATACTATGACACACGGCCGCCCGTTGGAACAAATGATTGGGATGGGCGTCTGTTTCCCGAAGGAGGATCGAAATCATGGCCAATAACCGGCGAAGCCGCCGCCGCGGCGCAAATAAAAAGGATGTGCGGCTGCCGCTGCTGATCGTGCTGGCTCTGCTGCTGGCGCTGTTTGTGATCGTGATGCCCAAAACCCCCGTGGTAAAAGCGGTGAGCGTGAGCGCCACCGGCAATCTTTCCACCCACGCGGGGCTGGTCCTGTCCGAGGTGATGACGGATAACGTTTCGGCCTATCCCGATGAATCGGGCAAATTCGGCGATTGGGTGGAGATTCGCAATACCCTGGATACGCCTATGAATTTGAAGGGCGTGGGCCTGTCCGACCGGTCGGACCGCATTATTTTCCTGTTTCCGGATGTGAACCTGGCGGCCGGCGGAAGCGTGACGGTGTTCTGCGACGGCACCAACCGTGACGATCCTTATACGATGTTCCACGCCAAATTCAAGTTGAGCTCCCTGGGCGAAACGGTGTATTTGTTCGATGAAGACGGCGTATCCATCGATAGTGTGAAAGTGCCCACCCTGAACAAGGATGAAAGCTACATCCGCAGTGAAGCGGGCGCATGGGAAAAGACCACGGACTATTCTCCCGGCTATCCCAACACCCTGGAGGGCCATGACGCTTATCTGGCCGCCTTTGTGGTGGAGCCGGGGGCGCTCAGGATCAATGAAGTGGTTCCCTCTCCCAAGTCCGGCCTGCGGGACGAGGACGGCGATTTTTCCGATTGGGTGGAGCTGTATAACGCGGGCGATAAGGACATTAAACTGGGCAACTACGCCCTGTCCGACGATGAAACGAAGCCCGGCAAATGGCCTTTCCCCAAGGACGCCGTGATTCCCGCGGGAGGCTACTACATCGTATTCTGTTCGGGCAAGGAGAAGGTGGAGGAAAGCACCCGCTATCCCCACACCAATTTTTCCATCAACAACGAGCAGGAAACCATCGTGCTTTCCACCCTGATCGGCGAATTGGTGGATCAGGTGGTGGTCAACGGCGTGGAACGGGATATGAGCTACGGCCGGGATGACGATGGGAACTGGCGGGTGTTCACCCTGCCAACCCCCGGCGCGCCCAATAACCAGACGGGCGCCAACCGGGCGGATCAGTTCATCCGCGCCCTGAACCCCACGGGGGTGTATATTTCAGAGGTCGTGTCCTCCGCAAACCTGATCAAGCCCTTTGATGATCAATCTCCCTGCGATTATGTGGAATTGTATAATTCCTCCACCGTTTCCTGGGACCTGTCGGGGTGGGGCCTGAGCGACAATATCAACTGGCCCCGGAAATGGACGTTCCCCCAGGGAGCGTCCATTTCCCCGGGAGAATACAAGGTGATCATGCTGGACGGCTACACCGGCGGCGGGCAGGACCCGAACCGGCTGCGGGCCTCCTTCTCGCTGGCCCACATGGGCGGCGAAATGATGACCCTGTCCGACGCGGGCGGCACGATCCTGGACAGGCTGTATCTGCCGGAGATCCCCACGGATATTTCCTACGGCAGGACTTTGGGGACGGGCGGCTTTTTTTATTATGACGCGCCAACCCCTGGAGCCGCCAACGGCTCGGGCTTTTCCGGGTTCAGCGCCCGGCCTGTTTTTGACCACCCAAGCGGCCTGTACTATGGCAGCCTGGAAGTCGCCCTGACCGCTGAGCCGGGAGCCACCATCCGCTATACCACCGACGGCTCCATTCCTACGGTGGACAACAGCACCGTATACACCGGCCCCATTCCCATTACTGATACGATGGTGATCCGCGCCAGGACCTTCCAGCCGGGCCTGCAGCCCTCGGAAACGCAAACCGCCAGTTTCTTTATGGAGCTGTACCACACCCTGGACGTGATTTCTCTGGTGTGCGATCCGGAGGAGCTGTGGAACCCCACCACGGGCCTGCTTTCTGAGGAGCCGGACCACTCCAGCCGCAACCGGAGAAACCCGGAGGCCACCGAGGTGCAGAAGCAGGACGAAAAAGGCAACCTGATCCTGCCCTTCCGCACGCCTGTTTACCGGAATTATGGCAAGGACGACCGGCAGGGCTATGTGGAGTTTTTTGATCATACCACCGGAGAAGTTTATATTTCCCAGGGCGTCAAAATGGACCTGATGGGGGCCTATTCCCTGGATATGCCCCAGAAATCCTTTAAGGTCCGCGCCCAGGCCGCCTTGGGAGAAAAGTACTTCAATGTGAACCTGTTCGAGGGCCAGCGGGATTTTGAATACTATAAATCCTTCACCCTGCGCAATTCGGGCAACGACTGCGTGTGGACCCGGGTAGCGGACGGCGTGGAAACGCTGCTGGTGGACAAATACCTGGATACCGACCTGATCACCCTGGCCTGGCGGCCCGTGATCGTATACCTGAACGGCCAATACTGGGGCCATTACAACCTGCGGGAGCGGAAGGACCGTTTTTCCATCGCCCAGCACGAGGGCCTGGATCTGGAAAAGGATAAAGACATTTACGAAAACATGACCATCATCAAGGGCAACAGTACGGTGGTGCAGGGCAGCAGCAAGGAATACCTGGCCATGCGGGACCACATCAAAACTCTGTCGCCCAATACCAGTGCCGAAGATTTACAGTATATCTACGATCATATCGACGTGGACAGCTACATCGACTGGTTCGCCATCAAAATGTTTTACGGCGATTCCGACCCCGGCAATATCATGTTCTATAAACTGCCCACGGAAGAGGCCAAATGGAAATGCCTGCTGTTCGATACGGACTACGGGCTGTATATGTCCGGCTTCAACAGCCCCTGGTCCTACATGAAGGAGCAGGGCATGGGCCAGCAGAAAATCAATAACGTGATCTTCCTCAAAATGCTGGAGGCCAATGAGATCAGGGAAAAATTCTATGTCCGGATCGGCCAAATCTTCCAGACCCTGACCACGGAGGTCATGATCGCGGAACTGGAGGAATGCGTGGCGCAGATCGAGATCGAAATGCCCATGCATTTCCAGCGCTGGGCCGGATACGCAGATACACGCATCATCAATTCGGATTCGCCTTCATCGGCAAGCGGATTGCTTCGCTACTGGCGGCAGCGCGTGGACCGCTTAAGGAACGTTATGACCCTGCGGCCCTACAAATTCTGGGGTCTGTTCCAGGATGAATTCAAGCTTACCGACCAGCAGATGGCCAAATACTTCGGCCCCCGTCCCGCCGATCCGGAAGCCAAATAAAAGAATTGACGGAACAGGAAAAAAAGTGTACTATTAACGAGGAAAACATGGGAGGATAAAAACATGAACGGGAATTTGACCTTCAACGATGTGCTGCAGGGCTCTACCTTTTCTGAATGGTTTGCCGATCAGCTTTCCAATTTTACGCCCCTGAACGTGGTGATCGCCCTGATCGTTGCCCTGGCTGCGGGCATCGTGATCGCCCTGGTGTATAAAAAAACCTACCGCGGCGTGCTCTATTCCCCTTCCTTTACCCTGACGCTGATCCTCCTGTGCCTGGTCACCACGCCTGTTGTCATGGCCATCGGCAGCAATGTGGCGCTGAGCATGGGCATGGTGGGCGCCCTGTCTATCGTGCGCTTCCGCACCGCGGTCAAGGATCCGCTGGATACGGCTTATATGTTCTGGGCTATCACCATGGGCATTCTGGTGGGCAGCAACGCCTATGTGATCGCCGTGGTGGCGCTGCTGGGCATCGCCGTGATCCTTTTAGGCATTTCCTATCTGCGGCTGCGCAGCCCCAACGGATATTTACTGGTGCTGCATTACGATGAAGAAGCCCAGGTGGATATTGAAAACACCCTGAAGCGCAGCGTCCGCTTTTACCGTCTGCGCTCCAAGACCGTCACTCGTTCCGGCGCGGAAATGACCGTGGAGGTCCGCCTGGACCACAAGATGAACATCGTGACGGATATGCTGGATATCAACGGCGTGTACGACGCCACCCTGGTAGCGTGCCAGACCGAAGCGGGGGCGTAAAATATGGCGCTCCCACTCAGGCATGAACTGAAATTCCTGATTACCCGCACCCAACTGGAGGTGCTCAGGCAGACCGTGGGCCATGTGCTGAACTTGGACCCCAACGCGAAAAAAAACGGCGGCAGCTACCACATCCGCTCCCTGTACTTCGACACGGCTTTTGACGACGCCTTATACGATAAAATCGCCGGGGTCAAGGACCGGGACAAGTACCGCATCCGCATCTATAACCTGTCGGACGCCGTGATTTTTATGGAATGCAAAACCAAGGTGGGCAGCCTGATTTCCAAGCGCAGCGCCAGGATATCCCGGGATCTGGCCGAGCAGCTGATGGCGGGAGACCCCACCGGCCTGGAAAACACCCAAAGCGGCCTGCTTCGGGACGTGTACCGGGAAATGCGCACCAGGCTTCTGCATCCCGTGGTGATCGTGGACTATGAACGGGAGGCCTACGTGCACATGGCCGAGGAAGTGCGCATCACCTTCGATAAGCGGGTGCGCACGGGGCTGAACAGCATCGACTTGTTCAACCCCAAGGTGCCCACCGTACCGGTGCTGGATCACGATGAAACCATCCTGGAAGTGAAATTCAACCGCGTGCTGCCGCCCTATATCCGCGATCTGCTGTCCTTCGCCTGCCCCGAAGCGGTGCAGACCGCCGTTTCCAAGTATACCCTGTGCAGAAAGTACGAGGGGAAAGAATAATCAAGGAGAGTTGAGAGTTTAGAGTTGAGATATAATGAGCGCGCTTGTTCTGATTGCTGGATTTACAGGACGAAAGCGGAAAACAAAAGAAATCTCAACTCCCAACTCTCCACGCTCAACTCTATCCTAAGTATCTTTTTGGATTTAGCAAATACATTTGAAAGTTTGTGAAAGGGGGATTTCTTATGCCTCAGGCCGCCGGTCACTACAAATGTCCCGCTTGCGGCGCGTCGCTCTCCTTCGGCAGCCAAAGCCAGCAGCTGGAATGCGCCTCCTGCGGCAATACCTTCCCACTGGACACCATGGAGCAGCTGGAAAGCGCACAGGTGGAAAATACCACGGACGATCAGCTGCAATGGCAATATGCGGGTGGGGGCGGATACACCGAAGAGGAAGCCGCCCATCTTCGCTCCTACCGCTGCCAGGCCTGCGGCGCGGAAATCATCACCGATGAAACCATCGCCGCCACCGAATGCGTTTACTGCGGTAATCCCTCCGTCATGCCCCAGGTGTTTTCCGGCGCGTACCGGCCTGACGGCGTGATCCCCTTTAAGAAGAGCAAGAAGGAAGCCCAGGAAGCCCTGCGGAACCACTGCAAGGGGAAGAAGCTGCTGCCCAAGGGCTTTATGAACGAGAACCGCATCGAAAAGGTCACCGGCGTGTACGTGCCCTTCTGGCTGTTTCAGGCCGACGCGGAGGCGGACTGCACCTACAAGTGCACCAAAGTTTCCCGCCACCGCCAGGGCAATTATGAAATCATCAACACGGCTCACTTTCTGGTGCGACGGGGCGGTCATTTGGGCTTCAACCAGGTGCCGGTGGACGGGTCCAGCAAAATAGACGATACCCTGATGGAATCCATCGAGCCCTACGACAGCGAAAAGGCCGACGCCTTCAACACGGGGTATTTGAGCGGTTATCAGGCCCAGCGCTACGATGTGGACGCCGACGCCTGCCAGCCCCGGGCCAACGAGCGCATCCGCGCCAGCGTATCCGCCGCCATGCTGGCCACTGTGATGGGCTATTCCTCCGTAGTGCCCATGAATACCCAGATTCAATTACAGCACGGCAAGGTGCGCCAGGTGCTCATGCCGGTATGGATGCTGAACACCCGCTGGCAGGATAAAACTTATACCTTCGCCATGAACGCACAGACCGGGCAGTTCGTGGGCGATTTGCCGGTGGATAAAGGCGCTTTCTGGAAATGGCTGCTGGGCCTTGCCGTGGGCATCGGGGCCGCCGGTACGGCCATCGCCTATTTCCTGTTCAATTCGGGGGTGATGTAAGATGAAAAAATTCCTTGCGCTGCTCCTGCTGCTGCTTTTGATCGTGACGACCGCCCTGGCGGATGGGAACCGGGTGATCGACGACGCGGACGTGCTCACCGCCTCCGAGGAATCCACCCTGGAACAGGCGATTGCCCTGATCCGGGATCAATACCAGTTCGACGTGGTACTGCTCACTAAAACCAGCATCGACGGCAAAACGCCCCGCTATTACGCGGGGGATTACTACGATTATGGCGGCTACGGCTTTGGAGATTCCCATGACGGCATTATCCTGCTGCTGGTCACCGGTGGAGGCGTTGGCAACCGGGACTATACCATTGTCAACACGGGCCGGGGCGAAAAGATCTTCGACGATGACGCCATGTACGAGATCGAGGACGCCATGCTGCCCTATCTTCGCGTCAGCAACTATGCCGGTGGGATGGCCCGGTTCGTCACCGGCGTGGAAAACCGCCTGGAATACATGACGCCCAAAAACCGTACCACGCGTGCGGCCATTATCATCTTTGGCGCCGGTCTGGCGATCGGCGTCATCGTGGCCCTGATCTTGAAGGGACAGATGAAAACCGTGCGGCGGAAGATCGGCGCGCAGTCCTATATCAAGGACGGCTCCTTCCAGCTGAACCGGGTACAGGATATTTACCTGTACACCACCACCACCCGCCGCAAGATCGAAACCCAGTCCTCCGGCGGCCACGGGGGCGGCTTCACCGGTTCCTCCGGTACCCATCATACCAGTCACAGCGGAAAATTCTGATGCCAGTATTTTTTCTGGGGGAAACCACTCTTTCATGCTGAAAGAGCGGTTTCCCCCAGACCCCCTTCCGAGAAAGCCACTTTTTATACGCGTTCAAACAAAAAAGCGCCCTTGTACGGACGCTTTTTTTGCTTTACGCCAACCAGAAGGGCGCTAAAGGCAGTCCGTTTGCGCCGAACAGGCGCACG
>JAFXMP010000196.1 GCA_017530275.1 Clostridia bacterium
GGTGCGGGCGGCGTGCTGTGCTCCTATTTTGCGAAGGTGCTGGCCAGGGCGGGGGCGAAAGTAGCCCTGCTGGATTTGAACTATGAAAACGCCAACAAGTTTGCCGAGGAAATCGTGGCCGAGGGAGGTGTTGCCAAAGCATACAGCTGTAACGTGCTGGATAAGGATGTTTGCTATCAGGTTGCCGATCAGGTATTGGCTGACCTCGGTCCCTGCGACATCCTGCTCAACGGCGCAGGCGGCAACAATCCCCGCGCCACCACGGATAAAGAATACTTTGAAATGGGCGACATCGAGGCCGATACCAAATCCTTCTTCGATCTGGACAAGGGTGGCGTGGAATTTGTGTTCAACCTGAATTTCATCGGCACGCTGCTGCCCACCCAGGCCTTTGCCCGGCAGATGGTAGGGCGTGAGGGCTGCAACATCCTCAACATTTCCAGCATGAACGCCTACACGCCCCTGACCAAGATCCCCGCTTATTCCGGCGCGAAGGCCGCCATCACCAACTTCACCCAGTGGCTGGCGGTGCATTTCAGCAAGGTGGGCATCCGGGTCAACGCCATTGCTCCTGGCTTCTTCTCCACCAAGCAGAACGCCGCCCTGCTCTTCAACCCCGACGGCACGCCCACCGCCCGCACGGGCAAAATCCTGGCCGCCACGCCCATGGGCCGCTTTGGCGACAGCGAAACGGAGCTTTCCGGCGCGGTGCTGTTCCTGCTCAATAATGATGCCGCCAGCTTTATCACCGGCGTGACGATTCCCATTGACGGCGGGTTCTCAGCGTATTCCGGGGTGTAACCAAAAAAGGATAAACGGAGGGAAAAATCAATGGCGCTGCATGTGATGGAGGAAGCCAATCGCTGTCTGCAATGCAAGAAGCCCCGCTGTCAGGAAGGCTGTCCGATCCATACCAACATCCCGGAAGTGATACGGCTGCTCAAAGACGGAAGGCTGAACGAAGCGGGTTGGATGCTGTTTGAAAATAATCCATTGACCACAGTATGCGCTTTGGTGTGCAACCATGAGAAGCAATGCGAAGGCCATTGTGTCCGGGGCATCAAAGAAACGCCGGTACATTTCTCTATTATCGAAAACTACATTTCCACCACCTATGCTCATCAGATGGTAAAAGGGCCTGCGCCGTCTAACGGCAGAAAAGCTGCCATTATTGGCGCAGGACCCGCTGGGATCACCATTGCGATTATCTTGGCTCGATATGGTTATCAGGTGACTATTTTCGACAGCAGAGACAAAATTGGCGGCGTAATGCGTTATGGCATTCCGGATTTCCGTCTGCCGGATACCGTGCTGGATGATATCGTATATCGACATCTGGAAATGAAAGGGATTCAATTTCGGCCCAATACCTATATTGGCAACGCGATCACTATTGACGATTTGTTTCGGGATGGTTTTCAGAGCGTGTTCCTTGGCGCGGGCTTATGGCGGCCAAACCGTCTGAACATTCGCGGCGAAAGCCTGGGCCATGTGGCATATGCGATCAATTATTTGGCCAATCCGGAAGCATTCCGATTGGGTGATCGGATCATGATCATCGGCATGGGCAACTCGGCCATGGATTGTGCCCGTACAGCCATCCGCAAAGGCGCACGCTATGTTACCTGTGTCAACCGCAGAGATCAGTATTCCGCCAGCGAATATGAAGCCAGCTATGCCCGGTTGGAGGGCGTTGATTTCCTGATGAATAAATGCACGCTGGAAATCCGTGAAGATGGCGTAGTACTTGCTGACAGCCAGCGGGATGAGAATGGAAAAATCATTCCTATCCCGGGCACCGAGCAGCTTTATCCCTGCACTGGCGTTATCATCGCCGCCAGCCAAGGCGCAGAAAACAATCTGGTATCTTCCACCCAAGGAATTGACACCAGCAAAAATGGATTGCTTGTAGTGGATGAAGACGGCCATACCAGCAGACCGGGCATTTTTGCGGCAGGTGATGCCGCCAGCGGCGCACGAACGGTAGTGGAAGCTGTGGCAAACGGCAAACGAGTTGCCGAAGCCATGCACGCCTATATGCAGAAGCTGCCTATGCCTGTGATGACAGATTATCCCAACATTCCCATTGCTGAAACCATGAAAGTGGCCGCACAGGCAGAACAGCCATTATCTGTTCAGTGAGCAGTTTCGGATTGAAAACCAACAAGCAATTCCATTTTGCTTTACAAGGAGGAGAAAACCATGGAAATCAGGATACCACAAAATGCCCCCGTCATACCGCATAAGCGTCATTGGCAATTCTGTGTTGGTTCCGGTCATGCATTGTTAGCATTGCGTACTGATTATGTGAAGCAGTTGAAGTTCATTCATGATACACTGGGTATCCAACGCGTTCGGTTTCACGGTATCTTTTGCGACGATATGCATACCTGTAATGATTTATCGATGCAGGTACCCGTTCCCGGTGCTGAAAAGTTTACGGAATATAACTTTAACGCATGTGCTCTTGCCTATGATAATGTATTGGAAGCGGGAATGAAGCCTTTTGTCGAGCTCTCCTTCATGCCGGAAAAGCTGGCTTTGAAGGAGGAAGGACGTCCCATCAAAGGTATGTTCTTCTATCAACCCAATATTGTTCCACCCGCAGATTATAATATGTGGAGAAATTATATCCAGGCATTCATCCGCTTTTTGATTCATCGCTATGGGATTGAAGAGATTCGCACATGGTATTTTGAGGTTTGGAACGAACCGGATCTGCCTTTCGCTTTCTGGAATGGCACAAGGGATGAGTATTTCCGTTTGTATGCAGAAACAGCGCAAGCCATCAAAGATATTGATGCTCATATTCCTGTTGGCGGCCCTGCCACCAGCGCCGGCAAATGGATTGAGAGCTTCCTGCGTTACTGCGGGCAACACCAGGTTCCTGTTGATTTTGTATCCACACATCAATATGCGGGTGATCCTCTTGGCGGCGTAGAGGATCAGGGGGAACGGGAAGAAGAAAGAAAAACGCGGGAATCCTGGGCGGAACGCATGCAAAAAAGTGCCGAGGGCTTAAAACGCATCGAGAACAAAACCTTTCTGAACGGCTTTCGAGCATTAACGCCAGACAAATCGGAAACCACCGATATACCCAACGACTTATTCCGAAAAAACACGAAGAAGGTAAAGCAACAGGCAGGCAATCTTCCTGTTTTCTATACCGAATGGAACGAGAACGCCATTTTCTCCGCCTATACAAACGACACCCGCAAGGTAGCGGCATACGATGTGAAAGCAGCCCTGGAAGTGGCAAGCAGCGTAGATGGTTCCTCGATCTGGTGCTTCTCTGATATCTTTGAGGAATTGCATCCTTTTCCGCAGGAGTTTCACGGCGGGTTCGGCATGCTGACCCAGCACGGTATTCCCAAACCGATATATCATGCCATGAAAATGCTGGCGGATGCCGGGGATGAGCGGATCGATCTGGGCCCGGACGCCACCATGGGAGAAGTGGGTTAACTGGATTCCGAAGCGGTGATGATATTCAAATTCTTCTATTTAGGCAAAAAATGAAGAATCTTCTCTTGCCAATGGAAACCATCCAGCTTGTAATCGAAAGACAATATGCGCCAGCTTCTGTTACAGTCTGTCGAATAGATGAACAGCATGGCAATCCATTAAAGCTGTGGGAGGAAATGGGCAGTCCGACGGAGATGAGCCAGGATGAAATCGTCACGCTAAAAGAACACAGCGCAGTTATCGAAGAACCATGGCAACACACATTTTTTGATCATTCTATCAAAATTAATGTAAAACTTGGTGTAAACGATCTGTACTTCATCAGGATCAGATAAGGCTTCATAAGCCGCACCTTGAGGAAAGGAGAATGCCGGATGAAATCTGTCGAGAGAAAAGTGTCGCCTGTTTCGGATTATTTCATCTATACACCCAGTAAAATTGCCCAAGAAGTGTTTCTTTATCCGATGCAGTGCGGCGTGTTTACATATGAACCTGGGTATATGCTGAACCGTAATTCTTTTGACAGTTTTCTGCTGATGTACATTCAGAAAGGGAGCATGCTGCTGGACTTCGATGGGAAAAAGCAGCAAGTTGCTGAAAAGAATTTTGTGCTTCTGGACTGTTACCAGCCTCATGGCTATTCTACCGAAAAGGGGTATGAATGCCTTTGGCTGCATTTTGACGGCGTTATGGCAAGGAAGTACTACCAGATCATCGTTTCCCGCTTGGGGAATGTGTTTACCATGGGGGATGTGTTTTCCGTAGTGCGTCGGCTGAACGCTATTCTGCGCATATTTTTCGATCATCAAACTGTACGGGAACCGCTTTTGTCAAAGTATATCACCGATATTCTCACAGAATTTATGATTCTCTCTCCCGAGAAAGACAACGCCCGTAATTACACCGACCTGACCGAAAAAGCCATTACTTATATCAATGAACACTTTTTTGAGGATATTTCCATCGACCAGTTGGCTGCCCTGTCGGGATTGAGCCGGTATTACTTCATTCGGGTTTTCAAGCAGGAAACAGGTTATACGCCCCATGAATACCTTGTCAATCGTCGGATGGCATCCGCCCGATATTTGCTAAAGTATTCTTCCCTAAACACGAAAGAAATCTGCTTTCAATCCGGGTTTTCGGGGGAAAGCGTTTTCTGCTGTGCGTTTAAAAAGCAGCATGGCATGACGCCGCTGCAGTATCGGGAATCTTCAAACAAAAAACAGGAAGACAATTGAAATGCAAAACTGTCACTATAGGGCTATCATTGTTCCTTTCTTATGGTGAGTGTAAATGTAAAACACTACTTCATACTCTATAATTTAGCAGAATAGACGCTTTTTCGCAAACCTGAATATAGATTTTCAATGGCAATAAATCTATATCATTCAGCAATATAAAGCAATGACATTTCCTGCTCAAGAAGGTATAATAACAGCCAGAAAGGACACAGGGCCGAAAAACTCACCGTCCCGCTTTCCCAATCTGAAGGTTTGATCATCTTACACTGGAGGAATCTTTATGGCAAAACAAGCAATCGCAGTTAAGCTGCACAGAGCGCCGCTGAGCCGCCGTATCGCCCAGGAACTGCGAAACAACTGGCTCCTGTTTGTCATGCTGCTGCCTGCTGTCGTGTATGTGTGCATCTTTGCCTACTGGCCTATGAGCGGCATTGTGCTGGCATTCAAGGATTTCAAAACGAAGCTCGGTATTTACGGGTCTCCCTGGGTGGGGATGCGGAACTTTAAATTCCTACAGATTTCCGGCAAACTGGGTATGCTGACGAAAAACACCATTCTGTACAACCTGGCCTTCATTTTCCTGGGCGTTGTGCTGGAAATGGGTTTTGCCATTATTTTGAACGAGTTGGTAGGTAAGAAGTTCAAAAAGAGCTTGCAAACCATCATGTTCCTCCCCTACTTTATCAGCTGGGTTGTTGTGGCAGCTATCATGTTTAACATGTTTAATTACGAGAAGGGTACGGTGAATAACCTGCTCACTGCGTTGGGCGGCAAGCGTTTCGACCTGTACAACAACGGTCCCGCCTGGCCGATTGTGCTGATCATCGTGAACGCCTGGAAGAAAACAGGGTACGGCATGGTGGTATATCTGGCTGCGATCACCGGCCTCGATCAGGAAATCTTCGAGGCTGCCAGTATTGACGGGGCTAACGTGTGGCAAAAAATACGCCACATCACGATTCCTTCCCTGGTGCCTCAAATGATGATCCTCGTGCTGCTTGCCCTTGGAAACGTGTTCCGCGGCGACTTCGGCATGTTCTATCAGACCGTAAAAGACAATTCCATTCTTTTGCCCTATACCGATATCCTTGATACCTATGTATACCGTTCCCTGATGCAAACTGGAGACATCGGTATGTCTGCTGCTTCGGGCCTGTATCAGAGTGTGCTGTGCTTCATCACCATCTGCGCGGCGAACCTTCTGGTGAAAAAGTTGCAGCCAGATTACGCGCTGTTCTGAGGAGGGGATTGAAAGATGGATACAAAAATCATCAAAAAGCATCCGCTGATTTCCCGCCGTGTGGCGACCAGTGACGTGATGGTGTTCAACATCCTGGGATACGGTCTGATCATCCTGTTTGCCTTATTGTGCATCATTCCCTTTTATCTGGTCATTATTTCTTCTTTCCAGGCAGAAAATATACTGGTACGGGAGGGATACCCCTTGTTTATCAAGGAATTTTCCCTGGACAGCTATAGGCTTTGCCTGAAAAACCCCGACAACATCCTGCGGGCTTACGGCATCACAGTATTAGTGACGCTGACAGGCACGGCGGTATCGGTGTTTCTGAACACCATGACAGGCTACGTGCTATCCCGCAGGGACTTTAAAGCCCGGAATTTTTTCAGTTTCTTCTTCTTCTTTACTACGCTGTTTTCTGGCGGCTTGGTGCCATGGTACATCATTTGTGTACGGTACCTGAACTTGAAAAACACGCTGTTCGCGCTGATCCTGCCCATGATCTTCTCCGTTTGGAACATGATCATCGCCAAGTCTTTTATGAGTTCTTTACCCATGGCCATCACAGAAAGTGCGAAAATCGACGGTGCTAATGACTTTACAATCTATATCCGCCTGATTCTCCCCCTGTCCACGCCGCTGATCGCTACTCTGGCCCTTTTCTCCGCGCTGGGCTACTGGAACGACTGGTATAACTGCATGCTCTACATCACCAAAAGCGAGCTGTACAACCTGCAATATTACCTGCAAACCATGCTGAACAATGCAGACGCCCTGCGAAAAGCCGCCGCCATGTCCAACGGCGCTGTGACTACCACTACACAAGTGCCCCTGGAAGGCATGAAGATGGCCATGACCGTGATTGCTACCGGCCCCATTGTTCTGCTTTATCCTTTCGTGCAGCGCTATTTCGTCAAGGGCTTGACCATCGGCGCTGTCAAGGGATGAACAATAACGCCATGAAGGAGAAATAAGAGGTTTGACCTTGCTGGTCTTTGCTCCCAAGGGCAAAATGCCCCAAAAATATAAGGAGGTATTCCCATGAAGAAATTGCTTGCCCTGCTGTTAGCGCTTTCAATGGCGCTGCTGCCCATCCTCTCCCTGGCGGAAGAAACCAAGGCCGCCGCGGTGACTCCACCTGTCCATCGTCAGGATTATGACTATTCCGGTGTGGACATCTCCAAGCCCTACACAGTTCTGATGTATCTGGTAGGTGACAAGTTCCCCGGAACGGATGCTGTTGTTGCCGCAATGAACGAAATCCTGGAAAAGGAATACAACACCACCCTGGAAATCGAATTCCTGTCCTGGTCTGATTACCAGACAAAGTACCCGCTAATTCTGGCTGGCGGCGAAAAGGTAGACCTGATGTACACCGCTTCCTGGTGCTATCTGTACACGGAAGCCGCCAAGGGTTCCTTCTTCACCTTGGACGAAGACTTCATCAAGACCAATATGCCCATGACCTATGCCAACCAGAAAGCTGAATCCTGGGGCCAGACCACCATCAATGGCAACTGCGTGGGCGTTCCTTGTAACATGATGGTGCCCAACTATAAATATGTCGGCATCCGTCAGGACCTGGCTGATAAGTATGGCATTGGCCCCCTGTCCTCCTGGGCGGACTATATGAACTACATGCTGACCATCGCTGAAAAAGAAACGCCGGTCAGCGGTATTTATGCCATGAACGCCGCTTCCGATACCATTGAATTGTGGCGCACCTACTATGAACAGTTTAACATGATGGGCGTTTACAATGACGACTTCCTGACCATCTATCCCGAAGACGGTACGCTGCCCACAGCAGAAAGCATCAAATACGCCGTCACGACCGAACAGTTCCGCAGCTATGCCAAGGATATGAAAACTCTGGCCGACGCGGGCTGCTGGAGCCGCAGCGCCATGAGCAACACAATCTCCAACTATGAAGCTTTTGCAAACCTGACCGGCGCTTCCCTGGTGTGGAATGGCACTATCTTCAACTACATGCACCAGGCCGAGGCCCAGGGTGTGACCACCAACGCCTACGACCTGAGCCCCGACGCCCATGTATTTGCGGAAGAATACAATAACTCCGTCATGGCCGTGGCTGAGAACAGCGATAATCCCGAACGCGCTGCCATGGTGATGGATCTGATCGGCTTTGACTATGAACTGAACCTGCTGGCCAACCTGGGCCTGGAAGGTGTGAACTGGGAAGACCGCGGCAACGGGTACTATTTCAGCGATCCCACCCAGGAATCCTATCCTGCCAACTCTAACGCCATGGGCTGGTGGCTGAAGAAGGATTACAAGGTGGGTGTGTATGCTGATCCGCGCACCGAAGCTTTTGATAACAATTTCAAGACCCGCCTGGTTTCTAATCCCTGCACCACCTTCGTGTTCGACGAAACACCCGTGAAAGCGGAAATGGCCGCAGTTAACTCTGTGAAGAGCGAATACTTTGGACCCCTGACTCTGGGTCTGGTGGACGATGTGGATGCCACCATCGCTGAAATGACCAAGAAGCTGGAAGCTTCCGGCCTGCAGGCGATCTACGATGAATTCTACCGCCAGTACAACGAATGGCTCAAGACCCGCTAATGAGCGGTATCATTCTAACATACGCAAGAGGGGGGAGCGGGGAAACCCGTTCCCCCTTTTTGAAAGGAACGAATAAAACAGGGAGCGAGTGAAGCCATGACGCAAGACACGATAGAATCTCTTCATCTGGAAAACGATGTTTTATCCATTCGGATCCTGCCAAAGCGCGGCGGGAAACTCGTTTCCCTATACAGCAAAAAAGAACAATTTGAGCTCTTATATCAACCGCTTCGCGGATATCCGCCGCTTAAGACGGGCCTGCCTTTCTCGGTGGGTGACGCGTCCGGCTTTGACGATGTTTTTCCTTCTATGGGTGAAACTTACCGGGGACCTTGGACGGATCATCCCCTGACGATGCCGGATCATGGTGAAATCTGGACTTCAGAAATGTCCGTTGAAAACGCATCCAGTCAAACCATTCAGTTGTTTTCGCAGGGTAACATTCTGCCCTATGTATACAGAAAACGAATCGACCTGGAGGGGCGTACCATAAAGCTGCTGATCGCAATACGGAACACAGGAAAAAAGCCGCTTCCTCTGGTTTGGGTCTGCCATTGCCTGATGCGGCTGGATAAAGATACGTTTTTTCAATTTCCACCGGAGAGCAAGCGGATTCTTTGCCTTCCAGGATGCACCTATCCCCAAAGTACAGCGCTGGAAACAGACATCAATCATCCCACTTATGGTTTTCACAATCCGCCGCCGGAAGGCCGCATGATGAAGTTTTACTTCCGCGATCCCGTTTTGAACGGGCTGTGCGTCGCCTGTTATCCCGCGTCCGGAATGAAAGCGGAGATGCGATTTAACACCGACTGCCTTCCCTGGTTGGGATTCTGGATCACCACTGGCGGTTATCGCGGCGAAAGCAACTTTGCGTTCGAGCCGTCATCTGCCTATTATGACACCTGGACAGAGGCGGAAAAGCATGACCGCCTACCTCTGTTAGCGCCAGGAAATGAAGTGTGCATCCAACTGAATATATCGCTGATTCCATATAGGCAATAATATATGACAGCAATTTTTCTATATATATTAGCAACAAATCATGATTGAAAACGGATTTCTATTACTATATAATTTCAATAAAAGATAATCCAGTAAAGGATGAGGTGCACGCCATGCGTTATGAAATGGACTTAAAAGAATACCAGCCTTCTTCCCGCTATTCGCTGGGTGAGGACTTTTCAGGCTCCTCCGCGAATGGAGATGCAATTTCGTTCAACAACTATTTCATGGAGAAAAACGGCAGGCCGTTCTTCGCCGTTTCCGGCGAATCTCATTACAGCCGGATGGATGACCGCCGGTGGGAAGATGAGATCATCAAGATGCGCATGGGCGGCATCAATGTTATTTCTACCTATCTTTTCTGGAACCACATCGAGGAAGAAGAGGGTGTGTTCGATTTTACCGGGCGGCGGGATTTGCGCAAATTCGTTGAGCTGTGCGGGAAGCATGGCCTGTATGTGATCCTGCGGGTAGGCCCCTTCGACCATGGCGAAGTGCGCAACGGCGGGCTTCCGGACTGGCTGTACGGCAAGCCCTTTGAGGTACGCACCACGCATCCTGATTTTTTGAAGTATGTCCGCCGTCTGTACGCAAAGATCGGGGAGCAGGTGCAGGGCTTGTTTTTCAAAGATAACGGCCCCATCATCGGCGTACAGCTGGACAACGAATATATGCACTCCTCCGCCCCCTGGGAAATGACCACCGGCGTATCAGATGAATGGGTGTTCCGGGGCGACGAGGGAGAAAAATATATCCTGGCTTTGCGTAAAATCGCTTTGGATTGCGGTCTGACCCCCGCGTTCTTTACCGGTACGGCCTGGGGCGGCGCGGCGTATTCGGAGAAGGTGCTGCCCCTGTGGGGCGGGTATGCCTACCGGCCTTGGATCTTCTACTCCCACAAGGGCGAGCATCCCGCCACGGAGGAATATATTTACCAGGATTACCACCGGGACGGCGTCCAGTGCACCGATGATTTTGAGCCCGCCTACAAGCCGTCAACGCGCCCCTACGCCTGCTGCGAAATGGGCGGCGGCATGATGTGCTGCTACTATTACCGGTTCGTTTATCCCTACAAGAGCGTGGACGCGCTGGCCAACATCAAGCTGGGCTCCGGCTGCAATTTCCTGGGATATTACATGTTCCAGGGCGGCACCAACCCCATCGGCAAAAACGGGACGTATCTGAACGAATCCCAGGTGCCCAAGCTCAGCTACGATTACCAGGCCGCCCTGGGCGAGTTCGGGCAGGTTCGGGAAAGCTACAGCCGCCTGAAAGCCATTCATTATTTCACCCGCTTCTTTGGGGACCGCGTTGCGCCCATGGAAACCGTGCTGCCGGAGGGGGCTTCCCAGATCAGCCCGGAGGATTTGAACACCCTGCGCTTCAACCTGCGCACGGACGGGGAAAGCGGCTTCCTGTTCATCAATAATTTCCAGGATCACCGCACCATGCCGGCAAAGGAGCATGAGCAGGTGGAAATTCGGACGGCAAAGGAAACCTATGCGTTCGATGTTTCCATTGCCTCCGAAGAAAACGCTATCCTGCCCTTCCATTTCGATCTGGACGGCATCCTTCTCCACCAGGCCAACGCCCAGCCGGTGCTGCGGACGGAGATCAATGGCCGGGCAATGTACGTGTTCATGATCCCGGACGGCATGGACGGCGGCGCTTTCCGGTTTGAGGGAAAAGTGGATGTGATCAGCGGCGGACAGATTTTCACCGTTCAGAAGGGTGATATTGCTGTGGATATCCTGCTGCTGACCCGGGAGGAAGCCAACCGGCTGTTCATCCTCCGGGACGGAAGCCTCATTTTGACCGACGCTGCGCTGCTGGAGGATGAAAAAGGTTCCCTCCGGCTGGAAACGGTCAAGGCTGGAAACACGCTATGCTGTTATCCTGCTGACAGATTGCAGGGCAAAGCCCAGCGCATAAACGATCAGGGCCCCTGGGGCGTGTACCAGGCGAACACCGCAAAAAAAGAAATTGACATCGCCTACGAACCCGCCGCTCCCTGCCGCTGGAAGCTGCATGTTCCCGAAAACACCCTGGACGGCCTCAAGGACGCTCGGCTGCAAATCAATTACCGGGGCGACATCGGCATGCTGTTCCTGAACGGTGTGATGATCAGTGACAATTTCTGCAACGGGGACACCTGGGAAGTGGGGCTTCTGGAGCACAGGGACAAGCTGCCCGGCAGCTTGGTGCTCAAAATCTCCCCCATCCGGGAAGGGGCCAACGTGAATGTGGAATCTGCCATGGCCGCGCGGAACGAGGAAGTCAAGGCCCTGATCGCAGATTTACAGCAGATTAAAGTCCAGCCTGTATATGAAATCAGTCTGTAAGGAGAACCGCCATGAAGAAAACACTGGTGTATGAGCAAATGGTCACTTTCCCCACCTACAAGGCGGGCAGCCTGGAAAAGAATCCGCTGTTCATTGAAAAGCGCGCCTACCAGGGCTCCACGGGCAAGGTGTACCCCATGCCCATCTGCGAAAAGATCAGCGAAACCAAGGAGGATGTGGAATATAATGCCGTCATTCTGGAAAACGATTATCTGTACGTGATGATCCTGCCGGAATTGGGCGGGCGCATCCAGCGGGCGCTGGACAAAACCAACCACTATGATTTCGTGTACTACAACCGGGTGATCAAGCCCGCCCTGGTGGGCCTGGCGGGGCCTTGGATCAGCGGCGGTATCGAGTTCAACTGGCCCCAGCATCACCGCCCCTCCACCTTCATGCCGGTGGATTATACCCTCTCCGAAAACCCGGACGGCTCCGCCACCGTGATCTTGGGCGAAACCGACCGCATCAACGGCACCAAGGGCAATGCCGCTATCACCCTGTATCCCGATAAAGCCTACATCGAAATCAAAGGGCAATTGTTCAACCCTACGGACTATCCCCAGACCTTCCTGTGGTGGGCCAACCCCGCCGTGCACGTGAACGACCACACCTTTTCCGTGTTCCCGCCGGACGTAAACGCCGTCATGGACCACGGCAAGCGCGCCGTTTCCACCTTCCCGATCGCTACCGGGGAATACTATAAGGCCGATTATTCCGCGGGGGTGGACATTTCCCGCTACAAGAACATCAAGGTGCCCACCTCCTACATGGCGGCGCACTCCGACTTTGACTTCGTGGGCAACTTCGACGAGGGCCGGGACGCGGGCCTGCTCCACGTGGCTGATCACCATATCAGCCCCGGCAAGAAGCAATGGACCTGGGGCAATGGTGATTTCGGCAGGATGTGGGATAAAAACCTCACCGACGAGGACGGCCCCTATATTGAGCTCATGACCGGCGTGTTCTGCGACAACCAGCCGGATTTCACCTGGCTGAAGCCCCACGAGGAAAAGAATTTCGTCCAGTATTTCATGCCCTACAAAACCGTGGGCCGGGTGAGCAACGCCACCAAGGACGTGATTTTAGGCGTGGATTTCCTGGACGAAAAGGGAAACGTGATCGAGCCCGATCCCTTCGATACCGGCAAGGCCGCCAACGAAAAGCTCGAACAGCAAGCCGCGAAAGCCCGGATCAAGGTTTATGCCAGCGGTGAATACAGGAATGCACAGATCGTCCTGTGGACGGAAGGGCAGGAAATCTACCGTAAGACCGCCGTTCTAAGCCCCCGGGCCGCTTTCGTGGATACGGTGGAGGGCCTGCGGGATTACCGCGTGGCGGTGTACGACGAAAACGGGAATGCTCTTTGCGAATACACGGAATATGTAAAAGAGAACCGGCCTATCCCAGAGCCAGCAGAAGCCCTGAAAAAGCCGGAAGAAATCCAATCGCTGGAGGAACTCTACCTGGCCGGTCAACACCTGGAGCAGTACCGCCACGCCACCTTCCTGCCCGCCGATTATTACCTGGAGGGCCTGCGCCGAGATCCCACGGACATCCGCTTGAACAACGCCTACGGATTATACCTGCTCAGGAATGCTCAGATCGAAGAAAGCGTGCTCTATTTCAAAGCAGCCATCAAAAAGCAGACCTGGCGCAATCCGAACCCTTACGCGGGCGAAGCGTATTTCAATCTGGGATTGGTCCTGGAGCTGCTGGACAAGCTTCCCGAGGCTTACGACGCTTTCTTCAAAGCCACCTGGAGCGCGGAAACGGCGGGGCCTGCTTTCTTCCATCTGGCCTGCATCAGCGTCAAGCAAGGTGATTTGAAACAAGCCCTGTCCTTCGCCGATGAAAGCCTGTTGCGGGGTTGGCACGATATGAAAACCCGTTCCCTGAAAGCGTCTATCCTGGCGCGGTTGGACAAGGACGGGAAAGGATACCAGCGTTTTCTGGAAGAAAGCCTGTCCATAGATCCTTTGTACCTTTCCCTGCTGTGCCGCAATGCGGATCAGGAAGCCTTTGACCGGGCCACCGGCGGGCGCGTCGAGGAATACCTGAATGTGGCGTATGAGTTCATTTCCTTCGGCTGTTGGCAGGACGCCGCGGACGCGCTGGCCCGCTGCCCCGCAGAGCATCCCATGAAATACTACGCCAAAGCTTACGCGGAAGGAAAAATGGGTAAAACGAACGAAGCAAAGGCTGACGCGGAAAAGGCCGAAAGCCTGAGCAGCGACCTGTGCTTCCCAAATCAATTGATCGAAAAGCTGATTCTGGAATACGCCATTTCCCTGCTGCCTGAAGCACCAAAAGCCCACTATTACTTGGGCGAACTGCTCTACGACAAGAAGCAGTACGAAGCAGCTATCGGCCACTGGCAAGCTGCTGTCCGGGAGATGCCCGATCTGGCTCCCGCTCACCGTAACCTGTCCATCGCCTATTACAATCACGGGGACAAGAGCTTGGCTGCCGGGGAAATCGCCGCCGCGTGCAGGCTGGAGCCGGGCAACAGCCGCTTCATGCTGGAACAGGAGCAGCTTTTGAAGCGCCTGGAACGGCCTGTCAAAGAGCGGCTTGCCCTCCTGGAAGCCCACAAAGAAATCATTTCCGACCGCTACGCCCTGATGCTGGCCTATATCTCTTTGTTGAATCAGGATGAACAGTACGAAAAAGCCCTGGATTTGCTGACCCATTACACCTTCCACGTCTGGGAGGGCGGCGAAGGCAAGGTGGCGGACGAATACAAGGCCGCGCTTTTCGCCCTGGCGGAAAAGGCGCTTTCCGAAAACAAACCCGAGGAAGCCATCAAATACGCGGAAAGAACGCTCACCTATCCCGTGAACCTGGGCGAAGGCAAGCTGGAAAACGTGCCGGATAACCGGGCGTATTATACCATGGACTGCGCCTATAAAGCCCTGAACGACGAAAACCAGGCAAAAGAATGCTTTGAAAAAGCCGCCCTCGGCTCCCAGACACCGGAAATCGTGCGCTATTACAACGACCAGCCTTCGGATTATATTTTCTATCAAGGTCTGGCCTATGCCGCCCTGGGCGACATGGAAAAAGCAAAAAAATCCTTCCACCAGCTCATCATTTTCGGCGAGCGCCACATCTTCGACCAGGTGGGCTATGACTTCTTCGCCGTTTCTATGCCGGAGCTGGAAGTGTTCCAGGATGACATTCAAAAGCGCAGTGACGATTACTGCCGCCGTATGACGGCGCTGGGGCACAAAGGCCTCAAAGAAATTGAAAGATAGCCTTCAGCATCATAGCATCCTTTTTGGGCAGTGATATGAACAAGGTCGGCAACTCCAGAAAGGCAGATGTGTTGACCACGCCATTCCAGGATTCTCTGATATTGCGGGCTACAACAACGGCTTTGGTCGTTATCCGCTGGAAGCGAAGGCGCACACGGATCACGTGGTCTTCAGGTAGGAAACCTTCCCGCAGGACATCTGGAACAAATGGCAGATGGTCAAGAAGTATCCCTATCTGATTGGTGACTTCATGTAGTCGAGTTAAGATAATATCTGCGTGGTGGGCCTCGGTGCCTGGAGTTATACCGGCGGCATGCCCATTACCCGTCCCTATCTATGGATTTTCGCGAGTACCAGAGTGATAAACATTCTCAGCAATCCGGACAGCACTTACAAGTATGAAAGGAGCACATTAGAGTCTGTTTCTAAAAGCATACTCACCAGCATTATGCAAGAAGTATGCGGATACAAGCCAAATGGACAAAAGCCAGAAAACGGTCAGCGAGCTTATCATAACGGGTAGCGACGCGGCGAAACTCTTTCAACTTCAAA
>JAFXMP010000020.1 GCA_017530275.1 Clostridia bacterium
ATCGCCAACGCCCACGATATTTTCTTCATCGGCCGGGGGCTGGACTACGCCATTTCCCTGGAAGGCAGCCTGAAAATGAAGGAAATCAGCTATATCCATTCCGAAGCCTACGCGGCGGGCGAATTAAAGCACGGCACCATCAGCCTGATCGAGCGCGGCACCTTGGTGGTGGGCGTGCTCACCCAAAGCGGACTGTATGAAAAAACCGTTTCCAATATGATGGAATGTAAGTCCCGGGGCGCTTATTTGATGGGCGTGACCACCAATGGGAATTTCGACGTGGAGGATTCCGTGAACTTCGCCATCTACGTTCCCCGGAACGACGAGCATTTCGTTTCCTCTCTGGCCGTGGTGCCTTTGCAACTGCTGGGTTATTACACCAGCGTCAGCCGGGGCCTGGACGTGGATAAACCCCGGAATCTGGCAAAGAGCGTAACCGTTGAGTAATATGTGAGGTACAAAGGTATGGCGAAGTACATTTTTGTGACTGGCGGCGTGGTATCGGGCCTGGGCAAGGGCATTACCGCCGCTTCCCTGGGCAGGCTTTTGAAAGCCCGGGGGCTGAAAGTGGCGGCCCAGAAGCTGGACCCTTATATCAACGTGGACCCCGGCACCATGAGCCCTTATCAGCACGGAGAAGTATACGTCACTGAGGACGGCGCGGAAACCGACCTGGACTTAGGCCACTACGAGCGCTTCATCGACGAGGACCTGAACAAGTATTCCAACCTGACCACCGGCAAGGTGTACGCGAACGTCATCCACAAGGAGCGCCAGGGCGGTTATTTGGGTTCCACCGTGCAGACCATCCCGCATATCACTGATGAAATCAAGCGCTTCATTTACCGCGTGGGCGAAAAAACAGACGCCGACGTGGTGATCACCGAAATCGGCGGCACCATCGGCGATATCGAGGGCCAGCCCTTCATCGAAGCCATCCGGCAGGTGGGCCTGGAGGTGGGCAGGGAAAACGCCCTGTACGTCCACGTGACCCTGGTGCCCTATCTGAAAGCCAGCGGAGAGCACAAATCCAAGCCCACGCAGCATAGCGTCAAGGAACTGCAGGGCATGGGCATCATCCCCAATATCATCGTGCTGCGGGTGGATGAGAAAATCACGGATGAAAGCATCTTCTCGAAAATCGCTCATTTCTGCAATGTGAAGCCGGACTGCGTGATCGAAAACATGACCCTGCCCAATCTGTACGAAGCGCCGCTGATGCTGGAGGAAAGCCACCTTTCCGGTATCGTATGCCGGGAATTGGGCATTCACGCGCCGGAACCGGACCTGACCGAATGGCGAACGCTTTCGGAGCGCATCCGGCACCAGAGCAAAACGGTGAAAATCGGGCTGGTGGGGAAATACGTGCAGCTACACGACGCCTATTTGTCTGTGGCCGAGGCTCTGCGCCATGCCGGTTACGCTTTAGATGCGAAAGTAGATATTTCCTGGATCGATTCGGAAATGCTGACAGAAGAAAATATCGACGAAATCCTCGCGCCCATGCAGGGCCTGATCGTTCCCGGCGGCTTCGGGGGCCGGGGCATTGAGGGCATGATTTTAACGGCGCAATACGCAAGGGAGCATCATGTGCCTTATTTCGGTATCTGTTTGGGAATGCAAGTTGCCGTGATCGAATGCGCCCGGAACCGGGCGAACCTGAAAAACGCCGATTCAAGGGAGTTCAACGAAAATGCGCCCTATAAAGTCATCGATTTCATGCCTGGCCAGAACGACGAAATCGACAAAGGCGGCACGCTGCGTTTGGGCAAGTATCCCTGTATCCTGAAAGAAAACACGGTTATCGCCCGCTGCTATGGTAAAACCGAAATCAGCGAGCGCCACCGCCACCGCTACGAATTTGCCAACGCTTACCGGGACGCGCTTACCGGGGCGGGGCTGTGCCTCTCCGGCCTGTCCCCAGACGGGCGGCTGGTGGAAACCGTGGAATTGCCCGGCGAAGCCTTCTTCGTGGGCGTGCAGTTTCATCCCGAGTTTAAGAGCCGCCCCAACAAGCCGCATCCCCTGTTCGTGGGCTTTGTGCGGGCAGCGCTGGAGCAGACAAAGGCGTAAACCGTTCATTTTTTGTGTTTTCTTCCCCCAAAAAATTGACAGGAGCCGGAAAAGAAAATAAAATGATACAGGCTCAAAGGCTTCTGTGCTGAGATTGGGGGAGGACACGAAAAATGACGGAATTTGAAAAAATCATAATAGAGAAAAGCAGCATACCCTCGCTGGCAATTACGGTTTTTCTGTTGATCGTGATTCCTGTCATCTTCTTTATCTGTTGGCGACGGAAACACAAGGAACAGACAAATATCGGCTATCTCATTGCCGGGGCCGTCGGATTTCTTGTTTCCGCCCGTGTGCTGGAGCTTGGGGTGCATTATTTCTGCATCCTCGCAGACAATCCCGTATCCGAGTTCATCAATGGAAACATAGTCGCTTTCGTGCTTTACGGAACGCTTATGGCCGGTGTTTTCGAGGAATGCGGAAGGTATATTGTTCTCAAGTACATCATGAAAAAGAACCACACCCGTGAAAACGCGGTGCTGTATGGTATCGGTCATGGCGGGATTGAGATTTGGGCGGTCATTCTGCCTTCCATGATTATATACCTTGTCATTGCGATCCTGTTCTCTCAGGGAAATGTGGCAGAAGCGCTAAACCAACTGAAAATCACGGAGGAGACCGCAGCCGCCGCGCTTCCCTCCGTTCAAGCCGCCGCCGCGTTCGATTACGCAATGATGGCGATGAACGTCATGGAGCGGCTGTTTGCAATGCTGCTGCATATCGGGCTGACGGTCATTGTGTTTTACAGCGTAGAATACGGGAAAAGAGGCTCTCTGCCGCTGGCCATTCTTCTGCATATGCTGATGGACACATTCCCCGCTTTGTATCAGAAAGGCGCGGTTCCCTTATGGTCAGTGGAGATTTGGAACGCTTTGTGGACAGCGGTGATTGTTTTCATTGCGGTCAGGCTGTACAGAAAAATGAAAAAAATCAGATAAAATCAAACGGGTGACAGCATATGGCATATTTGGTTCTGAGTAACGGCATGGTTTTTCAGGGGCTTCGGATCGGAGCCCCTGTTGACCGTGTAGGGGAACTGGTCTTCACCACCGGCATGGAGGGGTATCTGGAAACGCTGACCGATCCCAGCTACTTTGGCCAGATCATCACCCATTCCTTTCCATTGATCGGGAATTACGGCGTGATCGAAGAAGATTTTGAAGGGAAAAGCGCCTTATTCGGTTATATTGTGCGGGAAATCTGCAATGCACCTTCCAACTTCCGCAGTCAGTACCTCTTGAATGATTATCTGGTCAATGCGGGCATTCCGGGCCTTTGCGGCGTGGACACGAGGGAAATCGTGCGGATCACGCGGGAAGAAGGCGTTATGAACGCCCTGATCTGCGATGAAGTGCCGGAGGATATTTCTTTTCTTCGTGATTTTCAGGTAAAAAACGCAGTTTCCTCAGTCACCTGCAAGGAAAGACAGGTTTATCCCGCTGCGGGAAAGGAACAGTACCGGGTGGCGCTGCTGGATTACGGAGCCAAGCGGAATATCATTCGTTCCCTGCAAAGGCGGGGATGCGCTGTGACCGTGTGGCCCGCCGATACCAAAGCGGAAACGGTTTTGGCCGACGATCCAAACGGCGTCATGCTTTCCAACGGCCCCGGTGACCCCAAGGAAAACACGGGCTGCATCGAAGAAATCAAAAAATTGTTGGGGAAAAAGCCGGTCTTCGGCATTTGTTTGGGCCATCAGTTGACCGCCCTGGCCATGGGCGGCGACACCGTGAAGCTGAAATACGGCCACCGGGGCGGCAATCAGCCGGTGAAGGATTTGCAAACGAGCCGCACCTGGATCACCAGTCAGAACCACGGCTACGCCGTGGTGTCGGACAGCCTGAAAGGCAAGGGTATTGAAACCTTTGTCAACGCCAATGATGGAAGCTGCGAGGGCATGGCGTACCCTGATTTCAGATGCTTCACCGTCCAGTTCCACCCGGAAGCCTGCTCCGGCCCGCAGGATACCGGCTTTTTGTTCGACCGTTTTCTGGATATGATGGGAGGAAACAGCCTTGCCTAAAAATCCATCCATTCGGAAGGTGCTTGTCATTGGTTCCGGTCCCATCGTGATCGGGCAGGCGGCGGAATTTGACTACGCCGGGGCCCAGGCGTGCCGGGTACTGAAAAGCGAGGGTGTGAACGTGGTGCTGGTCAATTCCAACCCCGCCACCATCATGACAGATCAGCATTTGGCGGATGAAATTTACCTGGACCCCCTGAACGCCGCCACGGTACGCCGCATCATCGAAAAGGAACGGCCCGATGGGTTGCTTTCAGGTTTGGGCGGGCAGACCGCCTTGACCCTTGCCATGCAGCTGAGCAAAGACGGCACCCTGGAGGAATTTGGGGTGCGGCTGCTGGGTTCTCCCATCGAAGCCATTGAGAAGGCCGAGGATCGAGAACAGTTCCGGGACGCCATGCGGCGTATCGGCCAGCCTTGCGTGCCCTCCGAAATCGCGGAAAACCTGCCTGACGCTCTCAAGGCGGCAGAAAAGATCGGCTATCCTGTCATCGTGCGCCCGGCGTACACCTTGGGCGGCAGCGGCGGCGGCATCGCTCAGGATGAAAATGAAATGCGTCTCATTGCCAAGGCGGGGCTGGACGCTTCGCCCATTACCCAAATTTTGGTGGAAAAGTGCATTTCCGGTTGGAAGGAAATTGAATTTGAAACCATGCGGGACGGCCTGGGCAACTGCATTGCCGTCTGTTCCATGGAAAACATTGACCCCGTGGGCGTGCATACCGGGGACAGCATTGTGGTCTCCCCAGCCCTGACGCTGTCCGATAAGGAATACCAAATGCTGCGCACGGCCTCCCTGCGAATGATCGAGGCCATCGGCATCGTGGGCGGCTGCAACTGCCAGTTCGCCCTGAACCCCGATTCCTTTGAATACGCGGTGATCGAGGTCAATCCCCGGGTTTCCCGTTCTTCTGCCATAGCCAGCAAGGCCACGGGCTACCCTATCGCTAAAATCACCACCCGCATCGCCTTGGGCTATTCCTTGGACGAAATCGCCAACGACATCACCGGGAAAACCTGCGCCTGCTTTGAACCGGCCCTGGACTATGTGGTGGTGAAATTCCCTAAGTGGCCTTTTGATAAATTCCAGGGTTCCTCCCGCCGTTTGGGCACGCAGATGAAGGCAACCGGCGAGGTGATGGCGATTGGGCAATGCTTTGAGGAAGCGCTGATGAAAGCCGTACGCGGCGCGGAAATCGGCCTGGATAATCTGAACGCGCCGCCAGTTTCCAACGCGGATATATATACCCGTCTCGCTGCCCAGGATGACCGGCGGCTGTTCACCGTGTTTGAAGCGCTGAAACAGGGCGTGTCCGTGGACGAGGTTTTTGCCATTACGAAAATCGACCGTTGGTTCCTGTATAAGCTCCAGGGCATGACGGAGCTTGAAAACCGCATCCGGGAAACGGGGATGCGGGAGGAGGATTATCCACTTCTAAAGCGCCTGGGCTATCCGGACAGCGCCATAGAAAAGCTATTTCATGCGGAGGATCTGCCCGCTTTCCCGTTCAGCTACAAGATGGTGGATACCTGCGGAGCGGAATTCGCCGCGGAAACGCCTTATTTTTATTCCTGTCCCGGCGGCGTATGCGAAGCCCGGACGCTGATACGCAGCGGCAAGCCTGTGGTCATCGTGCTTGGTTCCGGGCCCATTCGCATCGGTCAGGGCATCGAGTTCGATTACAGCTCGGTGCATTGCGTGTGGACCCTGCGGGAAATGGGCTACGACGTGGTGATCATCAACAACAACCCGGAAACGGTTTCAACCGACTACGACACCGCCGACCGGCTGTACTTCGAGCCCCTTTGCCCCGAAGACGTGATGAAAATCATCGAGGTGGAGAAGCCCATCGGCGTGGTGGTGGCCTTCGGCGGGCAGACGGCCATCAAGCTGACCAAGTTCTTAGATGAAAAAGGCGTTCGGATTCTGGGCACCTCCGCCGAATCCATCGACATCGCGGAAGACCGGGAACGCTTCGACGCGCTGCTGGAGAACTTCGGCATCCGCCGTCCCCGGGGCATGGGCGTGCGCACCTTAGAGGAAGCGGTTTCCGCCGCCGAGGAGTTGGGCTATCCCGTATTGCTCCGCCCCTCCTACGTGATCGGCGGGCAGAACATGACCATTTCCCGCACCAAAGAGCACACTGTCGCCTACATGGAAAAGATCTTGGCGGGCGGGATCGACAATCCCGTTCTGATCGACCAGTATTTGCCCGGCATCGAGCTGGAAGTGGACGTGATCTCTGACGGCACGGATGTTTTAATTCCCGGCATCATGGAGCACATCGAGCGGGCGGGCATCCATTCCGGCGACTCCATCGCCGTCTATCCGCCCTATAACCTGAACGACGTGTTCCTGCGGAAAATATGCGACTGTTCCGAGAAATTGGCTTTGGCCCTGGGAACAAAGGGCCTGGTCAATATCCAGTACCTGATTTACAACAATGAATTATACGTCATCGAAGTGAACCCCCGGGCCAGCCGCACGGTGCCCTACATCAGCAAGGTGACCAAGGTGCCCATGGTGGATTTGGCGTCTAAGGTCATGCTCGGCGAAAAGCTGATCGATTTGGGCTATGGCGCGGGGCTGTACCGAACGCCCCCTTACGTGGCGGTAAAGGTGCCGGTGTTCTCCTTTGAAAAGCTGAACGACGCAAACTCCATCTTAGGCCCGGAAATGAAATCCACGGGCGAGGTGCTGGGCATCGGCAAAACGCTGCCGGAAGCGCTGTTCAAGGGCCTTACCGCCGCGGGCTTCAAGGTGCCCGCCGCGAACAGCAAGCACAAAACCGGCGTGCTGCTCAGCGTGGAGGAAAACGATTATCAGGAGATCATTTCTCTGGCGAAGCGCCTGTATGATCTG
>JAFXMP010000197.1 GCA_017530275.1 Clostridia bacterium
AAGATCTTGCCGTAGCTGGGACGGTCGAACTGGCAGAAATCGAAGCCGTAGCCCAGGGCTTTCTTGTTTTCTTCGTCTTCGATCAGGTCCATGGCCTGGTTGACCTGTTCGCCATCGGTGATGGTGTCATAGAAGTTGAAAGCGCCGGTCTTCAGGGCGTCGTTCCAGGTAGCGTCTTCGGCGCGCACGATAACGATCTTCGGCACGGAGGGCTTCTGGCCTTCGTAGTTGCCGTTGTAGTTCTCGTTGATCACCAGCGTGGCCTGCTTGGAAGCCTGGTCGAATTCAATCAGCTTGTAGGGGCCGGTGGAAATGCGGTCTTCGCCAGCGTAGAAGCGGGCGGCTTCGATGGTATCGGCAACCGCGTCCTTGGTCAGGCCTTCAAAATACACGCCCTCGCCATCGTCCTTGATGGAAACGGCGTCGCCCAGCCAGTATTTCATGCTGTAAGCGCTGTACTGCGCGTACAGGATGTCATAGTAGTAAGGCACGTACTTGGCGACGATGGAAACGGCCATGGTGCGGTCGTCCAGAATGCGCAGGCCGGAAATGGCGGAAGCGGTGCCGTCATAGTATTCCTGGCCGCCAACCACGCTCTGATAGTTGGTCGCCTTGCCGCCCAGTTCCGCAATGACGGGGGTGCAGCCGAAAGCGGTGGCCCATACGAAGTCTTCGATGCCGATGGGATCGCCGTTATTGTAGACCAGGCCATCCTTGATCTTGATGGTGTAGGTCTTGGTGCCATCCTCGTTCATAACGCCTTCCACGGATTCCGCGACGGTGGGATTGACGATGTATTCGCCTTCCTTGTTCATCACAACAGTGGTGCAGTCGTTGGTCAGCTCACGGATCTTGGCGTCGGTGGCGTTGTTGGTCCACCAGGTGGTGGGCGCGAAGTCGCCGGAGATTTCCGTGCTGGAGCCGTAGATCAGCACATGCTCATCTTCGGCAATAGCGCTTACCATGGTGAGAGCCATCACCATAGTCAGAAGCAGAGCCAGGATTTTTTTCATTTCTGTGGTTCCTCCTATACAATTGATCCATCCTTTGATGGTTGAACCATTATCGCATATTTCCCCTTGAATTGCAAGTGCAAATTGTATAAAAATATGGAAAATTTCTGCCCGATTTGACTAATTCCAGTTATTTTTCTCCTGCCCAGGCTGTACTCAGCGCCACAAATTTTCCCAAAAGCAGAGAGCGTCCCGCGCTGTTTTTTGCGCGGAACGCTCTCTGTTTTCATGAAAATGTTCAAACTCAAAACCTTACAGGCCGATTTCCTTCCGGTAGCCGTCCAGTTCCGGCGTGTTGCCATAGACGAAATGGCCGGGGATGATTTCCACCCACTGGGGGCCTTCCTTCTCGTAGTGATGCACGGAAGGATCGTAGACCAGCAGCTTCTTGGCCCGCTCCACATAGGGGTTGGGGTTGGGCACGGCGGAGAGCAGGGCCTTCGTATAGGGGTGAAGCGGGTGGGCGAAGAGTTCCTCCGCCTCGGCCAGCTCCACGATGCGGCCTTTGTGAATAACGGCGATGCGGTCCGAAATGAAGCGCACCACACTCAGATCGTGGGCAATGAAAAGGTACGTCAGCCCACGGCTTTTTTTCAAGTCGTTCAGCAGGTTCAGCACCTGAGCGCGGATGCTCACGTCCAATGCGGAGATGGGTTCGTCCGCCACGATGAACTGGGGCTCCATGATCAGGCTGCGGGCGATGCCGATGCGCTGGCGCTGGCCGCCGGAAAACTCATGGGGGAAGCGGCTGGAAAACTCAGGCAGCAAGCCCACTTCCTCCAGCGCCTTTTGCACCTTGTTCATGCGGTCCGCATTGTCGGTATACATGTGGTGGTTGATGATGCCTTCCGAAATGATGTAATCCACCTTGGCGCGCTCATTCAGGGAGGCCATGGGGTCCTGGAAGATCATCTGACAGCCGCGAATCACCTCTAAGTCTTCCTGTTTGGAAATTTTTCCGCTGATCCTCTTCCCTTTATACAGGATCTCGCCCTGTGTGATCGGGTTGATGCGCACGATTGCACGGCCGATGGTAGTCTTGCCTGATCCGCTTTCGCCCACCAGCGCGAACGTCTCCCCCTTGTAGATCGTGAAATTCACGTCGTCAACAGCGACAAATTTCTTCCGTCCGGTACCGAAAGCTACCTGCAGGTCCTTGACCTCGATCAGCGGTTCGCGGTTCGGGTCA
>JAFXMP010000198.1 GCA_017530275.1 Clostridia bacterium
GATTTCGTCGGCATCCTCAGCAAAAAAACGGTTGAACATCAAAGATGCTCCAACCTCCGCACCGCAGGATTTCATAAACTCAGCCGCTTCAATTGCAATCTTTAAAGCGCCTTCTCGCCGGACAATCTCATCGTGATGAGCAGCATTTCCGTGAATGGTTATACCGAAGTCACGGTATCCGCAGTCAAGATAAGCCTGCATCACGGCATGACGGTCTTTCCTTCGCATCAGTGCAATACCACTCGTCATCCCATGATGATAGTGTTCAATATATCTCGTGGTGGCGGCCTTACGAATAATGGCAGCAATATCCGGGTGGTTCATCGGTTCATTATCCAGCGTAAAGCTGGCTTCAAATGGCAGAAACTCCGCCAGCGCGTCCAGCTTTTCTATGAATAACAAAGCGTCCTCCAATTTCATCATGCTTCCAGGTCCACCATTGACATAGCAATGCTTGCAACGCGTGATGCATCCGGAAACCAATATATCAAAATTGACAGTCATCTGAAACCTCCGCAAATTACGATTGAACTAAACCGCTTCGCGGTAGTGCGCTCCCCAGCCTAATAACTCGGACCGGGCTTCCAAACCTCTTACATTATAGCAGAATTCCTTTATACTTGGAACATCCGTGCAAACGGAAAATCAAGTGTAAAGGAGTTTTTCACATGACCAAGGATGAAATCTTCGAGAAGCTGCAAACGGAAGTCACCATCAGAGGGCTGAGCCCTGGTACCTACTATACCTACAAGCGAGCCATTGATCTGTTTCTGAACTGGACAAACAAACCTTACGAGGAATTGGAGGAAATAGACTTCCGCAACTATCTGCTTTTTCTCATTAACCGGGGTGATTTAACCACAGCGACCATTAACATGTATAATGCTGCCATTCGTTTCTTCTTGCAGGTGATTCTTGAAAAGGACATCAACTATCGCCGCACTGCCAGACTGCGTAAAGAATACAAACTTCCGCCGGTTTGGAGCATTGAAGAAGTTGCCAAATTCTTCAGCGTGATTGATAACATCCGGGATCGTGCCATCTTTATCAATATCTATGGCTCCGGACTGCGTATTTCCGAAATCTGCACGCTCAGAGTTCAGGATGTTGACAGCAAGAATATGCGACTCATGATCCGGCAGTCAAAGGGACGAAAAGACCGCTATACAATTCTGTCCCAGAGCGGACTGGACGCGTTGAGAGACTACTGGAAGCGGTACAGGCCCTCTTCTCCTGAAGGGTATTTGTTCCCGGGAAACAATAAAGAAGGACATCTAGGTAAATCCGGCATTGAAATTGCTTTCCGCAAATATCTGAGCCGTACAGACATTTCGACGCCTGGCACTGTTCATACCCTTCGTCATTGCTTTGCTACGCATGCGCTGGAAGCCGGTACTGATATCCTCTATATCAAGGAACTCTTGGGGCATTCGTGCTTTGAAACAACGAATGTTTACCTCCATATATCGCCGCCAGCAGCTAAAGCGGCTGATGGAAGAAGTGGTAGATATAGAGGATATGCAAAGCGGCATATCCATCATGGATTTGGGCCTGAACGAATTCCGGCTTGACCTGCTGGAATACATCAAGCACCATGACGACGTGGAGCACGCGCCCCACGGGATGCATGCCGTCGTATCCGCCACGGATGATATGCCGCCAGGGGTGATTTTCGTCCTGCGAAACATCAGCAATGATGTGAACATCGGCAACCAGAACCGCCTGCATCCGTTTTATATGGTCTATATCGGCGAGGACGGCGAAGTGGTCTGCGACCACCTGAGCCCGAAGGAGTTGCTGGATCGGATGAGGCTGATCTGCAAGGGACATTCCGAGCCAGACAAGGCGCTGTGCCGCGCTTTCAATAAGGAAACGAAAGACGGACGGGACATGGCGCAATACTCCGAATTGCTGTCCGACGCCATCGGTTCAGTCAATAATTCACAATCTCCAGTTGAGATTGCAGTTCCTTCAAGCTCATTTCGGACAGCGCGTCTTGCCGGGGCAGGGTCACCTGGGCGGGCTGTTTGCCATGAATATCAAACCAGTTATCAGAGAACACCGCGTCATGATCCCGCAGTGACAGACAGACGCTTTTGACGAAGCAGGAGGCAGTGAACCGTAGAACGAACTGTCCCTCCTTTTCACTGATCCTGCAGTGGATTTGGGGCGGGATAAAGTCAAACGCCTTGGGCCGCACGAACAGGGTGGTGCCCGCGCTGAATGTTTCTTCGCCCTGAATCAGCGCATATTCGATATATTTCGTGCGTTTGTCCTGCATCGTCGCCACATCGGGGGACAGATCGAGGCGCAGACATTCCCTGGCCGCCAGCGGGGGAACACGTACCTCTGTCGAGAATTCCCGCAGCATGCGGGCTTGATTGTCCCGCAGATAGCAGACCAGTTGGGCGCGCACTTCCTCCCGCGTATCATTGGTCACATGCAGGACAGGGCGGATGGGGTCTGTATCGTCGCAGCTGAGAAGCACGGGGGCATAGAAGCGGCGGGCGGCGTAATGCAGGCCCTTCCAGCGGCCAAAGGAATCAATGCTGCTCCAGGAAATGACGGGATTGGAATCGTTCACCTGCCAATAAGCGGAGCCCATGCAGCGGCCCCGAGCGCGGCGCATATGCTCCACGTTGGAGCGGATGCAGTCCGCCTGCACCAGCTGAGAGCAGTAAATCAGCCGCTCAAAATCATAGGGATAATTGACCATTTGCGCCAGGTAATACATGACCTTTTCGTTGCCCTGGGTGCATTTTTGGTGCGCCTCCATCACGTGGCCGCACAGATCCAAATCCTTTTCCTCCGCAAAGGAACGAATGGTTTTCATGTCGGGCAGGCTTTCAAAGCCGTACTCGGAGCAAAAGCGGTAATAAAACTGCCGAAACGCCTCGATGGGTTTGAAATTGTGCCACACGGCCCAATAATGCATATCGCCCGCCTGGTTGGAGGAAGAATCCCTGAACCCTCCGCCGGAAGAGGGCGAGGAGGGCCAATAGAAGGTTTCCGGGGCCAACTCGCGCACCATATCTGGGATGATACCCTCAAACAATTTCAGATAGTCTGCTTTCGCTTCCGGGTCGTCCGGCAGGCCCCAGCCTTCCCAGGCCGATTCGATTTCATTGTTGCCGCAGAGCAGGCCCAGGCTGGCGTGATTGCGCAGCCGCAGCACATTGTCCATGATTTCCGCCCGAATCGTGGCCTCCATGGCCGGGGTCAGGCGGTACGCAGAGCAGGCGAACATGAAATCCTGCCAGACGATCAGGCCGTTTTCATCACACCAATCGTAGAAGTTATCGTCGGGATAAATTCCGCCGCCCCAGACGCGGATGAAATTGTAGTTGGCCGCTTTGCAGTCTTCCAGTAGCTTTATCGTTCGTTCTTTAGTGGCGCGGGGCAAAATCTGATCCTCCGGGATATAATTCGCACCCATGGCGAATACCTTTACGCCATTGTTGATGAAGCAGAATTCCTTTCCCCAAGCGTCCTTATCCTGGGATACTGTCAGCGTGCGCAGACCTACGCGGCGCGTGAACGCATCCACCGGCTTTCCATCCTTTAGCAGCACCGTTTCACAGGTATACAGCGGCTGATCGCCCAGGCCGCGCACCCACCAGAGCCGCGGGTTATCGATCCTGATTTCCGCTTTGCCGTCTGTCAGCGGCGCTTCCAACTGCGTGCCATCCGGGGCGGTAACGCGGAACAGGGCTATCATGCCCGGCGTCCAAGCTTCCATGTCCGCTTTGCAGGAAAGCAATACACTGGCGTTTTCATGGCGCTGACCATAATAGGCCGAGCGTACTCTTCCCCCATTGAAGCCCAGCAGATGAACGCCGCGCCAAATACCCAGATCGGGCAGCTGCGGGCCCCAGTCCCAGCCGAACATAAAATGTGCTTTGCGCAGATGCGGATAGCCGGCCATGGTGGAATCCACGCCCCAAACCGGACGTTTTTTCTGCATGTCCGCAATGTAGCGGCTGGGGGAAGCGAGGGCAACGCACAGCCGGTTCCCTTCGGGGCGGACAAGGCTTGTCACATTGTATTCCCAAACGCGGTGCATATTGTCTGTTTCCCCAAGCAGCGTATCGTTAAGATACACCTTGCCCAGCGTGTCGATGCCGTCAAAGCGCAGGATGATCCGCTCGGCGGGCCGTACCGTTTCCGGCAAATCGAACGTCTTTTCAAACGCAAAATTCCTATCGCTGACGGCAGTGGCCTCCCACTGGTTCTCGCCCGCGTAAGGGTCGGCCAACGCTCCCGCATTGATCAGCGTGTCATACACGGAACAGGGCACCTGGCAGGGATAGCTTTTTTCCCCGTCGATCATGGTCCATCTCTCATGCAGGGAAATCACCAATGGAATCACCTTCCTTTTTTCATGCTGCTGCGCTTGTGCAAATATATATTACAAAACGAGTCTTTTGTTTTCACCCTTCCTTTTTCGCCTTTCTCGGAAGGGGGACGAACCGCCGATGACCGCTTGTGGCGGGAATCTCATCGGCGGTGAAATCAGCCGAAACAAGCAATGCCCGCTGTGCGGACTTGCGCCGATCGAGCCTGCGAAATTGGGGGGAAACTATTTGAAACTCCGGCGCAGAAACTCCATGCACATGCGTCCGTTGTGATAGGGGCACTTCCAGGGCTCCACAATAGGCTGATCGCTGCCTGGGGTGCCGTCCTTATGCAGATACCAGAACCATTCGCTTCCGGGGCGTCTGTCCACCAGCTTATCCCGGATGTAGGCCCATTGGGTCAGCACGGCGTTTTTGTAGCGTTCTTCGCCGGTCTTTTCATATGCGTTCAGGAAGCCCAGCAGCGCTTCTGCTTGCACCCACCAAATACGTTTCTGATTCACCGCGCCCCGTTCGCACTCGTTGGCGAAGCCATGGTCGGTAAAAGCGGCGTGATAAGTATGATCCGCCATTTGCAGCAGCAGGGGCCGGATGCGGGCGGTCACCTCCGCGTCGTTCAGCGCCTCCAGGGTCTTTTCCGTCAGCCAGCTGGTTTCAATGTCGTGGCCGAAGGAATGCAGGTCGATCAGGGTATGATACTCATGATCGAAAAACACTTCCTGGCGCTGTTTTTCTTTGTTGTAAATCCTGTTTTCAAAAATGTCCAGGATTTCATAAAGCCGTGCCTTCACGCTGTCATCCGGCCAGGCCTGATACAGACCCGTATAGCCCTCCATCACGTGCAGCAGGGTGTTCATGGTGCGGGTGGCCATGACCCCATTTTCAGAAAGCTTTTCATTGCTCTCCGGCTGCCAGTCGGCAGTAAAGGCTTCCAGATAGCCCCCTTCGTCCCGGCACTTGGTTTCGATGATCTGAAACAGCTCTTTTGCGCGCTCCAATGCGTATGGATTTTTACTGGCGAGAAAATAGCTGGACAGCGCATAGATAGCAAAAGCCTGATTATAGGTGTGCTTGGTGCCGTCGGCCACCGTACCGTCAGCGTGCAGCGCCCAGTATACTCCGCCATTTTTTTCATCCGTCATGCGCTTGAGCATCTCATAGGCGTGACGCGCTTCCTGCAATAAATCTTCTTGCCCCAGCAGGAGATAGGCTTCCGAAAAGAACCACAGGATGCGGCTATTGAGAATGCAGCCTTTATCCGCTTCGGGGTGCCGGGTCAGGTCAAAATCCACCTGGCCGATATACCCGCCGTGCTTTTCATCCCGCAAACCTTTCCAGAATGGGATGATGCGCCGCAGCAGTTCCTCTTCGATTTCCGCTCACATATTCGCCATGACCGCGCCTCCATCCTTATCGGATACCGATTTCCGTGTCAGTACCGCTTACGCTGCTGTGGGCTTTGATATACGCCATCAACGGGTCGATCTCCGCAAACGCCAGACCAAGATAGGTATCCGCCGCGCCGTAATAGATGGCGATGCGCCCGGTATCTGCATCGGCCAGGGCGGCGCAGGGGAAGCATACGTTGGGCACAAAGCCACGTTCTTCATACCATTCTTCAGGGGTGAGAAGGAAGTTTTCACAGCGATATTTTACTTTGCTGGGTTCCTCGATGTCAAGTACCGCCGCGCCAAATGAATAAACAAATCCGTTGCAGGTGCTGGACACGCCGTGATAAAACAGCAGCCACCCTTCACTGGTTTCAATGGGGGCCGCGCCGCTGCCGATCTTCACCGATTCCCACCAGCTTTTTCCCGTGCTCATCACATGGCGGTGCATTCCCCAGAATTTCATATCCGGGCTGCGGCTGAGCCAGATATCGCCAAAGGGCGTATGCCCGAAATCACTGGGCCGGGATAAAAGCAGGTAGTGTCCGCCCACCTTGCGGGGAAACAGCACGGCGTTGCGGTTAAAGGGAATAAAGGGGTTCTCCAGCCGGGTAAAGGTTTTAAAATCCTGCGTTTTCGCCATGCCGATGGACGCGCCGTAAAAATCCTGGCACCACATCATGTAATATGTATCCTCCACCTTGACCAGCCTGGGATCATAGGCGTAGGGCGGCAAAAAAGCCTTGCCGTCTTCATCGGTAAAAGGCACCTTTTCCGGATCGATTTCCCAATGAATACCATCAGCGCTTTTTCCCATATATACATGCGGAATGCCGTTCACCTGCTCCCCGCGGAATACGGCAATGAAGCCATCCTTCCAGGGCGCGGCGGCGCTGTTGAAGATGCGGGCCACCCCGGGAAGCGGATTCCGCCCGATGATGGGGTTTTCGCTGTAACGCCACACCGGCGCGTCATGACGATCATTTTCCGGGCGGGGCTGCCAGGGAAGCTGGGGGATGCTGCCGGAAAGAATTTTGACTTTGCTCATATGCTTTTGCCTCCATCTCATTTTATAATTGTTTTTTTGTATTTGTTCAGTCGAGCGGGGATAAAGGGCACTCTAAGTCACTTCGCTTAAGAGTAAAGAGATCAGAGTACAGATTATTTTGCCAATACAAAGAATACAGTCGAATGGACGATTATTCAATCTGTACTCTGCACTCTGTACTCTGTTCTCTCCTGCCTATCAAAAAGCTCTATGGCAGTCAGCGCGACGAAGAGCTTGACGACGAAGAAACAGACGATGACTCTGCTGCCATTTGAAACTGAGGTATATCCGGTTTTTCCGGATATACCTCAGTTAATGCTCTGTTATTCCCGAGTTTCCGTTCCATCAGCGGCTCGACAAACTGGAATCTCCGCTCATGTCCTGCGCATCTCAAACGCAAACAGCGCATTCCCCGGAAAACGGTATGTGAAATCGCACACATAGCCCCGAAGCCAAAGATTGCCGTCCACCTTCCGGAGATACAGTCCTTTGGGAAAAGCGTCATCTTGTTCGATGATCTCAGACAGAACCGTAACTGCCTGATCCGGTGAACGGTGCGTTCCGGTGAGAATGGAATTCCCGCTCTGCGGCTGATCTGTCCACGCAAGGCGGAGGAAAAAACCTGTGTCCGGAGGACAGGGGCTGAAGGGCATTTTCCGAATATACCGGAACAGTTCATCAAGAGAAGCACCGTTTTCCAGACCCAATTCCTCCAGCGAGGTGACAGCAGCCGTCATCTCTCCCGGCTGCCCGGCAGAAAAGCGCGGATGTGAAATATACTGCTCTGCATAATGATTGATCTGAATGCCGTGCTCCTCAAGCCTCTGCAGAATCTGATCCGCCGGCAATGGCACCCTGTTCAGCGAAAAAGTCAGCATCTTTCCCGAACCTCACAAATCCCGATTTCAAGCCTGTAAAACAAACATCAGCCTGATCGGATACTCTCTCCGGATAGCCGCCCGTAAGCCAAGACAGAGTCCATGATTCTGATTTCCCCTTCCTGTCCGGTATTCAGATAAGAAGATACCCTCTGAATCCACGCACTGAATAGTAGGAATCTGCCCCGTTGTGAAAAGTGAACACAGTATTGTAGCGCCGTTCGCAGAACAGCGCACCGCCTTGGCCGCGGATATCATCCGGCGTAGCGATCCAGCTTGACGTTTTCAGATCAAATGAACCAAGACTCTGCAGTCTGCGATAGAGTTCCTCCGTCATCATCGAAACGCCGATCTCTTTCGCTTTTCGTTCGGCGCTGCCGGACGGCGGA
>JAFXMP010000199.1 GCA_017530275.1 Clostridia bacterium
ACCACCTACAACGGCGGCCATTACATCGTGGAAGCCGAAGGCATCTATGTGGGCTACAAGTATTTTGAAACCCGCTATTACGACGCCGTCATGAACCCCGACTATAAGGCCGCTTCCGCCGCCGGAGCCACGCAGGGTGCGGCCTGGGACTACAACGCGGAAGTGCTGTATTCTTTCGGCCACGGCCTCTCCTATCTGGATTACACCCAGACGTTGAAGAGCGTGAACGTAGACCTCAGCGAAAACGGCAATATCACCGCCGAGGTGGAAATCAAGAACAACTCCGATAAGGACGGCCTCTTCCTGGCCCAGCTGTACGTGCAGCAGCCCTACACCGATTACGACCGGGAAAACCTGGTGGAAAAATCCGCCGTGATGTTCCTGAACTCCGGCAAGACCCAGGTAAAGGCGGGCGGTACGGCTACCGTGACCATCACTGTGCCCACCAAGTACCTGGCCAGCTATGATTACAAGCAGGCCAAGACCTGGATCTTGGACGCGGGCGATTATCTGTTCACCGCCGCCGCCGGGTCCCACGCCGCTGTGAACAATTTCCTGGCCCAGCAGGGCAAGACCGTGGCGGACGGCATGGACGCGGAAGCGAACGGCGCCGTTGTGACCTGGAGCCTTGCCTCCCTGGATAACAAGACCTTCTCCATCGCCAACGGAAATACAGTCACTAACGTAGCGGACGACGCGGACCTCAACTACTGGACGGGCAAGGATACCGTGACCTATCTCAGCCGTCAGGACTGGGAAGGCACCTATCCCATCAACTACAACGAAGTAGAAATCAAGATCGCGGACAGCCCCAGGAAGGATGAATGGATCGCCGAGCTCCAGGGCAAAACCTACACCGTAAAGACCGATTCTCCCGCCTCCGAAGGCGTGGACAAGGGCGTCCGCTTCAATGCTGCCAGCATCCAGGACGAGCAGCGGGACAACATCAACGATCCCTACTGGGACGATCTGGTGCATGAAATCACCATCGACGAGGCCGTAGGCGCGGTCATTCACGGCGGCAGCACCTCCGATACCCTGACCAACGTGGAAAACCCCGTCGTGGTGCAGAACGAAGGCGTCAGCGGCTTCACCTCCGGCTATACCGACGAAGCCACCGGCAAGACTTATAAGTTCAACGTCCATTCTCAGACGCTGATCGGCTCCTCCTTCAACCCCGAGCTGGCCTACGAATGGGGCTTGATCGAAGGCAACAGCGGCCTGTGGCTGAACCGCTTCGACCTGTGGGGCACGGGCCTGACCCAGCGCCGCACCCCCTACAACGGCCGCAACTATGAATACATCTCCGAAGATCCCATGCTGACCAACCGGATCGGCTATTCCATCCTCAAGGGCTGCGTCGAAAAGGGCATCATGAACGGCCCCAAGCACATGGGCTTCAACGACCAGGAGCATAACCGCGGCGGCGTTTCCGCTTACATGACGGAACAGAAATTCCGCGAAACCGACCTGCGGGGCTTCCAGGGCGGCCTGAGCGATGCCAACGGCCTGGCGGTCATGATCGCATTCAACCGCATCGGCGCCACCAACGCGGCCCATCACGTGGGAATGCTTACCAAAATCCTGCGGGATGAATGGGGCTACACCGGCCTCGTCTCCACCGACATGATGAACAACAAGTATTACTTCAACGCCGAATCCATGGTCATGAGCGGCATCACGCAGGTGGCCGACTTCGCGCAGAACGACAATCACATCAACCAGGGCGAAAACGGCGTGGACAAGACCTGGGCTTACCTCTCCGTGGACGCGGTGAAGAACGATTCCGCGTTGGTGGAAAAGGCACGTGAAAACCTGAAATACCAGCTGTACACCTTCGCCAACAGCGCCGTGCTGAACGTGACCACCGAGCGGGTGAATACCTGGTGGGACAACGCCATCACTACGGTGAAGACCGTAAGCATGGTCTGCGCCTGCGTAAGCTGCGCCGCCTGGCTGGTTCTGACCCTGATTGCAAAGAAAAAGGAGGGCTAATCGTATGAAGAAATTATCTGTCGGTGCGTGGATCACCTGCATCGCGGCGGTGCTGGCTGTGATAGCGTTCATTGCGTACAGCGTCAACATCGGCGGCGAAGGGTATTATAAAGACGCTTCCGTGAACAATTTTGCCCTTGCGATTTGGGGCGCGGTGGCCTGCCTGGTGCTTGCCATTGTCCTGTACATGGTAAAGGGCAACAAAATCGTGGAAATCGTGACCGGCGTGCTGCGCGTGGCCGCGCCCGCCCTGATGGCCTTCGGTCTCATGAACCTGATCGCGGGCCGCGTGGACGGCCTGGGCTATATCTACTTCTCCAACGCCGACGTGGCGAAGGAAGTGCAGACGGCGGCGAACCTGGGCTCCGCCCAGACCGCTATCTGGAGCATGGCGCTGCTGGGCGTGGCAATGCTCATCGCCGTAGTCGCCGCGTTCTTCTCCCTGCGGAAGAAGGAAGCCTGATTTACCATATTTCCCGCGGACGGTCAGAGGGCCAAGCTTCTGGCCGTCCGCTTTCTTATTCAATGAGAGGAGGCGTTCAGTGCAAACCTTTCTGACGCTGATGTGCGCGCTGCTGGCCCTGGCCGCGCTGATCCTGACGGCGTTTGGCGCGCGCAAAGCCTCCTTTCGTCTGGGCTGGCTGGGCGGCGCGTGCTTCATGCTGGCGGTGACGGCCGCGCTGGTGCTGGGGCTGGAAGGAAATGATATCCTGCTTGCTTCCCTCGTCCTGCTCTGCGTTTCGCAGGTGAAAAGGAGAAACGGCCATGAGCTTTGACACGCCGGGCTATGCGCTGTTTCTTTGCGCGGTGGCGCTGCTGTACCGCGTCTGCCCCCGGCAGTTCCGCTGGGCGCTGCTGCTCTTCGCCAGCCTGTTCTTTTACGCCTGCTGGTCCGCGCCGCTGACGCTGGTGATCCTGGGCGTGGTGCTGCTGACCTACGGCTGCGCCCATTGGATCTACAACGCAAAAAGCATCCTGGGCAGGAAGTTAGGATTGTTTGCCGCCGTCGCGGGCTGCGTGGGCCTGCTGATTTGGTTCAAATATTTCAATTTTCTGGCTGACGCCCTGTTCCACCTGGTCGGCGGTTCCTGGACGCCATGGAATATCCTGCTTCCCGTAGGCTGCTCCTTCTATACCTTCCAGGCCATGTCCTACGTCATCGACGTGTACCGGGGCAGGCTTCCGGCGGTGCGGCACCTGGGCCGTTACGCTCTGTACATCTGCTTCTTTCCCCAGATGGTGGCTGGCCCCATTGAACGGGCGGACGCGCTGCTGCCTCAGCTGACCGTCGCGCCGAACCCCACGGAAGAGGAAACAAAGCAGGGTCTCAAATTGCTCCTGTCAGGCTTTTTCCGAAAGCTGGTGATCGCGGACATGGCTGCACCCATCGTGAATCGCGTTTTCGCCCTGGCAAACCCGGACGGCAGCGCGGTTTTTCTGGGAACGCTGCTGTTTTCTTTCCAAATTTACTGTGACTTCGCGGGCTATTCGGAAATCGCCCGGGGCAGCGCGCTTTTGCTGGGGATTCGCCTGCGGCGGAACTTTGACCGGCCTTACCTTTCCCGCACGGTTCGTTCTTTTTGGCGGCGGTGGCATATGTCCCTGACCGCGTGGTTTACGGATTACGTTTATATCCCCCTGGGCGGCAGCCGCAAAGGAAAGGGGCGGCAGATTGCCGCCACGCTGACCGTGTTCCTGCTCAGCGGTCTTTGGCACGGGGCCAACTGGACGTTCGTAGTTTGGGGCTTATACCACGGGTTTCTGTGCGCTGTGGAAATCTTGCTGGGACGGAAGGAAAACAAAGCGGATGGCTGGCGTCTTTCGGATTGGGTCAATTGGTTCATCACAGGCGCGCTGTTGCTGTTCTCCTGGCTTCTGTTCCGGGCGGAAAGTTTCGGGCAGGCGGGGGCTTTGTTTAACTCCCTGTTTTCCGGCTGGAATATTCAAACGGGGATCGCGCAGGCGGCTGTGGGATGGACCGAGGCGGCCTGCCTGTCGCTGGCCCTGGTTCAGCTGCCGCTGCTGAACCGCCTGTCCCGTCATGGAAAGGCGCCGGATATGACCTATGTATATTTGACGGTCTGCATCCTGGCCGCCTGGTTTGTGCGGGCAACGGGGCACGGGACCAGCACGTTCATTTATTTCCAGTTTTGATTTTTGGTGCGGAAAGGAGGTAAAAGCATGCGTGGGAAAAAGCGGGCTGTCTGTTTGTGCATTCTGCTGCTGATCGTGCCCGCGCTGCTCCTGTTCTTTGCTTTTTGCCTGCCCGCGCAATACGGCGAAACCTACTTAGCGGCATTGACCGATAAGGCTGCCGCTTTGGATAAAGCCGCGCCGCCCAAAATCGTGCTGATCGGCGGCAGCGGGGCGGCTTTCGGCTTCGACTGTGAACGGTTGGAAGAACAGTTTCCCGGGTATCGGGCGGTGAATTTCGGGCTGTACGCGGGCCTTGGCACTGCGGTGATGCTTGAATTGGCCCTGCCTGCCCTGAACGGCGGGGACATTGTGATCTTTTCACCGGAGCTCAGTAAGCAAACCCTGTCCGATTGGTTTGACGCCCTGTCCATGTGGCAGGCGGCAGAGGAGAATCCGGCCCTGCTTCTCCGTTTGGACGCGTCCCGATGGCAGGACATGCTGGCGGCTTTTCCTTCATACGCCGCCCGGAAAGCCCGATTTGCGATGCTTGGAACCAGCCCGGGCGGATCGGGAATTTACGCCCGTTCCTCCTTCACGGAGAAAGGGGACGTGCAATTCTCTCAGCGCCCGGCCAACCAGATGCCGGGGCGCTGGGATATGAATACGCCCCTGCGGTTTGACGGCGCATGGCCTTCGGAAGATTTTATCAAGCGGGTGAATGATTTTACGGAAGCCTGCCGAATAAAGCGGGTGCGGGTGTATTTCCGTTTCTGCCCCATGAACGCGGCGGCGTTGCAGCCGGGGGAACGGGAGCGCATGGAAGCCTTTACGGAACGGCTTCGCGCATCCCTGGCCTGCGAACTGCTGGGTTCAGCGGAACGGGCCCTGATGGAGCCCGGCTGGTTCTATGACACCGATTTCCATCTGAATGGAGCCGGGGCGGCGTTGAATACGGCCCTGCTTGCGGAGGAACTGAAAGCCGTTATGGGGGACGAAAACCCGGTGACCATAGAAATGCCCGTCCAGCCGGAAAGCACGGCGTTTGTCCTGTGGGAAGGAAACATCGAAGATGAAGATTGTTTCCTGTATGAAAACCGGGATGGCAATGCTGTCATTGTGGGCTTGTCCAATCTTGGCACGATGCGGGAAAGTCTGACCGTACCCGTGAGCCACGAAGGAATGAACGTTGTCTCCTTTGATGTATCTGTGTTCGCGGGCAACGTCTATCTAAAAGAACTGACCCTGCAAAACAATATCCGTATCATCCCGGACGGCGCGTTTTCCGGCTGTGCTTCTCTGAAAACCATCCTCCTGTTCCAGGACGATCCGGGTTTGTGTTCTGTGGGAGAAGGACTGCTGGACGGTACCGAGGCGGTGGTCGCTGTGCCAAAGGACCGGTACGGCAGCTATTGCACCAACTACTTTTGGGCTCCCCATGCCGCCCGGCTGCGCCCGATGGAGGAAAATACAACGATAGAGCAAGAAGCGGCGCAAAGCGCCGAATCTCCCGCGTCCATAAAAGAACTGTCCCCCGCGGCAAAAATCGCCACCAGCATCCGTTATATCGGGAATGGCGGTACGCTGCGCGGACAGGCTGGAGATACCCTGACCCGTGAAATTACGTTCGTCCACATTCGGGAGAACACCCTTCCCGGTACGGTCTGGTTTGAATGGGCGGATCATGTGCTGATTGGCTGGAATACAGTGCCGGATGGCAGCGGCCTGTCCGTCGGCTTGGGCAGCCGGTACGACCCGGCGCAGGGCGATCAGCTGTATGCCCAGTGGCTTCCCTGTGCGTCAGATACGGATTTTGACTGGGAAACGGATGGCAAAACCGCCTCCATTACCGGTTATCACGGAACGGGGGAAACCTGCGTTATCCCCCTCGCGCATGAAGGGCTTCCCGTGCGGTCTATCCGGGCGGGAGCGTTTCAAAAAAAGGAATTTGCGCTGCTGGTTCTGTCTCCGGCTCTGCGGACGGTAGAGAAAAATGCGTTTGCATTCTGCGCATTTGACACCGTCATTTTGTATGACAGCCTGGAGATCATTTCAGACGGCAGCTTTTCCGGCTGTTCCGGCCCGGCTGCGCTGCGGGTAAACGCCGCCAGCAGCCCGGTTTACAGCGGCAGCTACTTTGATACCTTCCAGGATAAGTACGATTATCTGCTGTCGCTGGCGGACAAGCGGAAAATCGTGCTTTCTTCCGGCTCCTCCGGGCGGTACGGCTATGATTCGCCTTTACTGAAAGAAGCGTTCCCTGATTGGGAACCCGTCAACATGGGCGTGTACGCCTACACCAACGCCCTGCCCCAATTGGCTTTGATCCTCAATCACATGGAAGCAGGCGACATCCTGCTCTACGCCCCGGAGTTTGACGCCATCAAAGAGCAGTTCTGCGTTTCCAACCGGCTGGACACGGGCTTCTGGGCCATGATGGAATCCAATTACGACGCGGCGGCGGAATTGGACATGAATGCTTTTTTCGGCGTGTTCGACAGCTTCGGGGAATACCTGCATATCCGAAGTAAAATGCCCAGGAAAAACTATTCGGTCAGCCCGGCCCATTACGATGACGACGGAAATTCTTACGCCTTCAGCACCTACAATCCATACGGCGATTTCATCCTGCCCCGGCCAAATGGGGAAACGGATGAACGCCTGCGCCACAATATCGCGGATTACACGGTGAACAGCTTCCCCATCGAAACCATCCAAAGCCTGAACGGGGCGCTGGCTCCCTTCGCGGAAAAGGGTGTTGCGGTCTATTTCAGCTATAGCCCCCGCAACAACGCTTCTCTCACCGAAGAAAGCACCCCGGAAGCGCGGCAGGCGCTCCATCAGTGGCTCAAAGAAAACTTAGACGTTCCGCTGATTTCGGAAATGGAAGACTATCTACTGCCGGGCCGGTACTTCTGGCTGATCGACAGCCACACCGGTACGGAAGGCGCACGCATCCGCACGGAACATGTCATTCAGGATCTGCAAAAGCACTGGAAAGGAAATGAAAAGCCATGAAAAAGCTGGACTTTAACGGAAATTGGACATGCCGGCCCTTGAAGGGGGATTTGGAAGCCTGCCCCGTGCGGCTGCCCCACGACGCCATGCGGACAGAGCGCCGGGCGCCTGACAGCTTAGGCGAAGGGAACATCGGCTTTTTCGAGGGCGGGGATTACGAATACCGAAAAGTGTTTACCATGCCCGAGGAGGCAAAAGGAAAGCACCTGGAGCTGGAATTCGAGGGCGTGTATCACGACCCGGCAATCACGGTGAACGGCCAGAAGGTGGATGCGCCGCCCTACGGCTATACGGATTTTTCCATCGATTTGGACGGGCTGCTCCAGGAAGACGGGGAAAATGAAATTACCGTGATCGCCCATAACGCCGATCAGCCCAATTCCCGCTGGTATTCCGGCACTGGCATTTATCGGCCCGTGTGGCTGTGGTTCGGCGGCGAAAAACGGATCGTCCGGGACGGGATTCGCGTCACCACCCTGTCCATCGCGCCCAAACGCGTTCGGGTCGAATTGACCGTCGTTGGCGACGGCATTGCGGACGTCGAGGTGCTGGACGGAAGCAAGGCGCTGGCGCATACCCTGATCGCTGCCGTCCATGGGAAAAACAGCGTGGAAATGGAACTGGACAAAGCAGAACTTTGGAGCCCGGAGCATCCGGCGCTGTACACCCTCTGTGTCACCTTTGGAGAAGATCAGGCGGAAACCGTCTTCGGCCTCCGCGCCCTTTCCTGGAACCCGGAGCAGGGCATGACTGTCAATGGGGAACGGGTGGTGCTGCACGGGGCGTGCATCCATCACGATAACGGATTGCTGGGGGCTTGCACCTATCCCGAAGCGGAGGAACGCCGCGTCCGCATCCTCCAGGCAGCGGGGTACAACGCCGTGCGCTCCGCTCACAATCCCGCGTCCAAATATCTGCTGGACGCCTGCGATAAGCTAGGCATGCTGATGATGGACGAGTATGTGGACTGCTGGTACATGCACAAAACCGAGCACGATTACGCCTCCCATGTGCTCACCTGGTGGAAGAAAGACCTGCGCAGTCTGGTGGATCAAGATTACAATCATCCTTGCGTCATTATGTATTCCACCGGCAACGAGGTGGCGGAAAGCGCCCAGCAGAAGGGCATCCAATTGCAGCGGGATTTTACGGCTTATCTGCACGAAATCGATCCCACCCGGCCCGTGACCTGCGGCATCAATATTTTCTTCAATTTCCTCAGCAGCATCGGCATGGGCGTATACAGCGACGAAAAAGCAAAAAAACAGGCGGAGGCCAGCGCGCAAAAGCAGGCCGGACAGCCCAAAAAGAAAAAGAAGCCGGTTGGCTCGGAATTCTTCAACAACATGGCCGCCAAACTGGGCACGGATTTCATGAAGTTCGGCGCGTGGCTGCCGCCCTGCGATTGGAAAACCCGGGACGTGTTCGCCGCCATGGACATTGCGGGGTACAATTACGGCAACTGGCGCTATCGGAAGGATTGCCGGAAATACCCAAAGCGTCTGATCTTGGGCTCGGAAACCCTGATCGGGGACGCCCGGCCCTTCTGGGAGCTTGCCAAGACCCATCCCCAGATCATCGGGGATTTCGTCTGGGCGGGCTGGGATTACATCGGTGAATGCGGCAGGGACAGCCCGGAATACGGAAGCTACCGCACCGGCGACCCCGAAGACCGCATCCGTGGCGGCACCTGCCGTATCGACGTGACCGGCAAGCTGACCCCCGAAGCAGATTATACGCGGGTGTGCTTTGATCTGGAACCGGGGCCAAGGTTGGCGGTCGTTCCGCCCAGTGAAACCGTAAAGCCCACCCTGACCGGCTGGCAGTTGACCCGCGCCCTCCGAAGCTGGACGTATCCGGGCTGCGAGGGCAGTGGAACCCAGGTGGAGGTGTATTCCACCGGCAGGCAGGTGAAGCTGCTGTTGAACGGGAACGAAATCGGGACGAAGCCAGTGCCAAAAGCCTGCCGGGTGATCTTCAAAACAGCATACCATCCCGGCGAACTGCGGGCCATCGCTTTGGATGAAAGCGGCAGGGAGATGGGCAGCGACACGCTGATAACGGCGGGAGACAAAACGGTGCTGCGCCTGGAACCGGAAAGGTTGGCTTGCCGCCCTGGGGAAATGGTGTATCTGCGGATGCGCTATACCGACGAAAATAGAGAAATCAAGCCCCTGGAACGCCGCCCTGTCACCGTATCGGCGGAGAACGGGGAAGTGATGGGCACAGCCAACGGCTGCACCTATTTCCGTGGAAATTATGCCCAGAAAACTGTGCCCACGTACTTCGGCGAAGCCCAGGCCGTGGTGCGGGCCGGGGAAGCGGGTGCCGTGCGGGTGACCGTCACCGACGGAGAACAGACCGCCCAAGCGGAAATCGTATGCAAGGAGTGACGCGGAATGAATTATCAGGCAAAATGGCTGTGGTATCCCGGCGATCTGGAAAAATACCACGCGCTGAAACAGAATTTTTCCCGGGTAGAACGGGGCTGCTCCTGGCCTGCGTTCTGGAAAAGCGACGGTTTCCGCCAGCGGGTGGTTTTCCGCAGGACGTACCGATTGGAAACGCCCGAATCCTTTACCGTGTTCGGCCCCCCCGGCGCGGCTGGCTACGCCGACGTGAACGGGCGCAAATATCCCTTCGGCCAGCCCATTTCCTGCGAAGCGGGGGAAATCAGGATCGGCCTGCATATCGGATGCATCGGCTGCGTCCCGGCGGTGTACGTCCAGGGGGACGTGATCTGTTCTGACGGGGACTGGACAGTGGAGGATTACTGCGATCCCCCCGTGCCCGCCGCCAGCAATCGATATTTCACCGAACCGGAACAGAACGTGGCGGAATGGCCCATGATGGAAACCAGCTATGCGCCCGTGGCGGCGGAGGAAATAAACGGCGGCGCGCTGTTTTCCTTTGAAACGGAGCTGACCGCTGAATTGGAGGTAAACGTCCTTTCAGAGAAGGAAGCGCTTCCCCTGGTATACCTTGGGGAATCGCAAGCGGAAGCGCTGGCCGGGAAAGACTGCTATTTTTTCTGCCGCCCGGATCCGGAAACGCGCCGCTGTCCGCGTCAGGCCATGCGGTACGCTTTTCTGCCAGGTTACAGGGCGGAAGAAGTGTCCGTCCGCGCGCATCATCGGTATGTGGATATTCCCGTCCGGGCTTCCTTCCATTGCGGCGATGAAGAACTGAACCGCATTTTCGCTGTGGCGGCCCACACCTTTTCCCTGTGCTGCGACGTGTTTTTTTTGGACGGCGTGAAGCGGGACAAATGGATCTGGAGCGGCGATGCCTATCAATCCCTGTTCGTGAACCGTTATCTGACCGGCGACAAGGAGATCGAGCAGCGCACCCTGATTGCCCTCCGGGGCAACGATCCCGTGACCACCCACATCAACACGATCCTGGACTATTCCCTCCTGTGGATCTTAGCCATGGGCGAGCATGAAGCAACGTACCATGACGAAGCTTTCCTGCACCGCATGTGGCCCCAGATGGTAAGCCTGATGGCGCTGCTCATGGGACAACGGGACGAGCACGGCTTCATCGTTGGCCGGGAGCAGGACTGGGTGTTCATCGATTGGGCGGACTTTGACCGGGACGGCCCCCTCTGCGCCGAACAAATGCTGCTGGCGGCGGCTTACGGCGTCATGGCGCGGTATGGGTCTGGGGCGGAAAAAGCGTTCTATGAAAAAGAAAAGGCGGCCCTGCTGGCCGCCATTGACCGTTCGTTCTGGGATGCGGAGAAACGCGCTTACGTGGATTCCTTCACCTCCGGCAATCGCCATGTGACCCGCCACGCCAATATCCTGGCCGTGGTGTTCGATCTGGTGTGTGAAGAAAGGAAGCGGGAAATCGCAAAGACCGTTCTGTTCAATGATTCCGTGCCTGCCATCACCACCCCTTATTTCCGGTTCTTTGAACTGGACGCTCTGTGCAAATTGGGGTATCTCAAAGAAGTGCTTGCCGAAATCAAAAGCTATTGGGGCGGAATGCTGAAGCTCGGCGCGGTCACCTTCTGGGAGGAATACGATCCCAGTCTGCCCTTGGAGAAGCAATACGCCATGTATGGCGATCCATTCGGCAAGAGCCTGTGCCATGCCTGGGCCGCCAGCCCCATTTACTTGCTGGCCCGATATTTTGTGGGCCTCCAGATCGATCCCGCGTCGCCAATTGGTTATAATCTTCATCCTGCGGATGATTTTTTCAGCCAGTTGGACTGCGTTATGCCGGTCAAAGAGAATAACTTAACGATCAGCATTCGGGGCGGTCAGCTGATAACCAAATCATCAGACGCTTTAGAGAATGGAGAGGAGTGAAATCCCGTTGCTGTTAACAGTGACTTGGTTTATATGCCGATTCTTTTCCGGAAATATCAAAAACAATTGAACGCAGCTAATTTGGCATTGTAAGGTACGTTTAGCCTTTTCACATGCCATCATTCCCCCAAAAAACACGGTAACAAAGTCTTCATATTCAACTTTTTTTCCGCCAAAGCCTATGATTGTAAGCTGCCCCTGCCTTTATGCAATTCGCGTAGAGAACAGGGGCAAAAAATTTTGTATCCTTCTTCTGCTGTCGATTCAAACAATCTCTATAACAGCGGTATCTTTCAATTTGCCATCAGTCACTGTTAATTCGATTCTGCCTTGATTGCCCGCACGGACAGCGGCTAAAGCCTCTCCATAGTATTGCCATGAGCGATGACCGGATCATCACGGGGATCGAAGTGACAGATGGAGCGAAGCCGGACGGATTACAGCTTCCTGCGCTGATAGAAAATAGCAAAAAGAACGGCGTGACAGTCAAAGAAGTCGTTGGCGATATGG
>JAFXMP010000200.1 GCA_017530275.1 Clostridia bacterium
CCAAGCTGCCCTCGGTATGGTTCGCCTCAACAAAGTAACTTCTGAATGGCGACTTATAAAGGACTACCACAGGAAGAAAGAGGATAAGGGATCTGGCCGCGCCATCATTGCCTTGGTCAGGAAGATTTCCCGCATCGTCTTCATCATGCTTTCAAAGAGGGAGACTTTCAATCCCGATTTGATGCGCATAACTGAACAAAATTTTCAACAAACAGCCTAAATCTATTGACTTTTTATAGGAGGAACCATTATGTTTATTACCCCCAATCTTCTGCAAAAATACGCCGAGCTGATCGTCCGCACGGGGGCCAACGTACAGCCGGGCCAGGTGGTGCAGCTGACTGTTTCCGTGGAGCAGCACGAATTCGCCGCCCGGATGATCGAGGAATGCTACAAGGCCGGGGCGAAAAAGGTGAACGTGGACTGGCTGTACGACGCCCAAAGCCGGCTGAATTATCAGTACGCCGCCCAGGACGTGCTTTCCCAAGTGCTGCCCTGGGAGGAATCCAAGATGAAGCAGATGGTGGAGGATCTGCCCTGCCGCATCATGATCGCCTCGGAGGACCCGGACGCTATGAACGGCATCGACCCGCAGAAGCTGTCCGCCGTGGCCCAGAGCCGGTCCAAGGTAATGAAGCCTTACCGGAACGCCATCGACGGGAAGCACCAGTGGGTCATCGCGGCGTATCCTTCCGCGAAATGGGCTAAAAAGTGCTTCCCCGCGCTTTCTGACGAAGAAGCGATAGACAAACTGTGGGAAGCCATCCTGCGCACCGTGCGCGTGCAGGAGGACAACGATCCCGTGGCCGCCTGGAAAGCCCATACGGATTTCATTGAAGCAAAAGCCGCCTGGATGAACGCCCAGGGCTTTTCCTCCCTGCGCTACAAGAGCGCCAATGGGACAGACTTCACCGCGGACCTGATCCCCGGCGCAAAATGGGAGGGGGCTGGAGCGGTCAATGCCTTGAACGGCGCGTTCTACATCCCCAACATGCCCACGGAAGAGATTTTCACCTCTCCCATGGCCGGAAAATGCGAAGGGACTCTGGTTGCCGTGAAGCCCCTTTCCTGGCACAGCCAACTGATCGAAAACTTTTCCATTACGTTTAAGGACGGCAAAGCCGTCTCCTGCCGCGCCGAAAAGGGCCAGGAGCTGCTGGAAAAAATGATCCATATGGACGAAAGCGCCGCCATGCTGGGCGAACTGGCCCTGGTACCCAAGGAAAGCCCGGTGAACCAGTGTGGCTTCCTGTTCTATGAAACGCTGTTCGACGAAAATGCCTGCTGCCACGTGGCCCTCGGCATGGGCTTCAAAGAAGTGCTGCCCGGCGGCGACGATATGACGGTAGCCGAAGCGCAGGAAAAAGGCGTCAACGATTCCATCATTCACGTGGATTTCATGATCGGCGCGGATGACCTGTCCATCGACGGCGTGCGGCCCGACGGAACAACAGCGCCTATCTTCCAGAACGGCACCTGGGCATAAAAACGCAGCTTCACCGAACCGTATCATGCGATTGACAGCAGATTATCCTCCGGGAATTCGGCACATGTCTTAAGGCCAGTTTTTCCCCGCCGCTGCATATAATCTTGCGGAGGTGAAGAAAATGCTGGCCTTTTTATTTTGGCTGTTCAAGGATGCGCTGTTCTTCTTCGGTATCGTGTCGGGCCGGGGCAGCTTTCCCCGTCCCCTCTCCCGGCAGGAGGAGCAGGAGACTATCGCCGCTATGAAAGCGGGGGATGAGAACGCCCGCCTGAAGCTGATCGAGCACAACCTGCGCCTGGTGAGCCACATCGCCCGCAAATACACCGTGCCCGGCTATACCCTGGAGGATTTGGTGTCCGTAGGCTCCCTGGGCCTGATCAAAGCCGTGAACACCTTCAAACCCGACGCCGGTCCCCAGCTTTCTTCCTATGCCGCCCGATGCATTGAAAATGCTATCCCATCGCCGATGCGTTTTGCGTGGGCAGGAGAATGGATTCTTCCAGTAAATGGCACGTGATCGCCCGAATATCGGATAAAATGCGTATTATGTGCCGCACAGAGGGAAGTCATGTGCGGTACGCTCCTTTATATATCCTCTCTTTCCGCGTGACCGTCACCAAAAAACTATCCGAAGCCTTTATCCTGAACGAACGCTATCGGCGCTATGAAGAAATCGATTCCATCCCCAACCGCCTCCGCTGGCGGCGTCACGAATTGGGCATGCTCCAAAAAGAAGTTGCTGCCAAAATCGGCGTCACCCGCTCCGTTTATTCCAGCCTGGAAACCCGTGAAATGGATGCATATGATCCGCTAATCATGGACAAGCTTGCCACACTGTATCATATCCCCATAAATGACCTTATGAACGATTATACCAACTTCCTGCAAGCCGGACAGGGACAAGCTATCCTAAATCTGCGCCAATCCCTGAACATGACCCGATCCCAATTTGCAGAGTATCTTCATACGGACGTCGAAAATATCACTGTTTGGGAAAAGGAGAAGAAACGGATCAGCAAAGGAATGTGGGAAAAACACTTTAAGCGCTTTACGAAGAGCGCAACAGGCTGATGTGTTTACCTCGTTATCGCGTTATAAGTACGAAGAAAAAAGGCAGAGATGAAATCAAATCTCAGTCGGTTTGCTTTGCTGTAATCTTGATGTTTTAAAATCCTTATTGCAGTTTGCAAAAACATGCCATCCGATCTCCGTTTGCGCGGAAAGGAATGTGGCTTGTCTCAATGCACGGCATCCAACAAATGCTTCATGGTCGATTTCAATTAAGGAAGCGGGAAAGGTGATTTCTCGCAGCGAAATACAATCGCTGAACGCACCGGGGCCGATGCGTTTTACCCCTTCTTCGATGATGATTTGTCGAAGATTGGTGCAGTCCAAAAAAGAACGGAATGAAATACTGTTGACGCTACCGGGAATATGGATCGTTTCCAAGCCTATGCAATGACGGAAAGCAAACGGCTGAATCGATTTTAACGCTTGATTAAATTGTATCGTCTCCAATGAGCGACATTCTGAAAAAGCCTGTTCCCCTACCATCTTTACCGCATCGGGAAGAACGACTTCCCGGATGAATTGATTCCCATAAAACGCGCCGCGACCGATTTCCGTCACCCCTTCGGGAATCATGACCTTGGCGGCCCGACCCCGATATTGAAGCAGCACTCCGTTAAAAATCTCAAAAAGTTTTTTTTCATTCGTCACCTTTTCCACAAAGTTTCCGGTTTTCTTCTTGGGTACACAGCCAAAATTGGTCGAGAAACACAGCTTTTCCCCATTTTCAAATTTCAGATAGATTTCCGGCTGCTGATATCCGGTTTTATTTTTCTGGATATGATGGCCCCGAAAGTAAACATGCGTGATGTTTTTTCCAATCAGTTCTTCAAAATCTCGGCTGACATTCCGCACGTTCTTTCTGCCGTCAAGATTTTCTGTTTTTCTGATATACAGATTAGGCCGACCCATTACCACAATGGTCTGATCGCCGCATTGAAGCTGCAGCTGATCCATGATCTGAAAGCGGATACGGGATCTTTTCTTTAGCGGTTTTCTGACATTTGCGGCAGCAAAGACATGATCCAGCTTTAGGCCGACGCAGCACTCCCAAGGCAATATGTCATCAAAAGGCTTTTTCTTCCAGGCTCCATCAACGATTTCATAAGCCGCGTAGGAATTATTGGCAAAAGCGTGATTGCCTTCCACGCTGTTGAAGCTTTCTTCGGTCCCGAAGGTTTCGCGCACAGATTTCCATTGTTCATCGGACATTTTTACGCCATTTTTCAGCATGGCTTTACATGCTTCCACAAATTGGAAAGTTCCTGACCAAATTCCCATTCTCTCAAGGCAATCATATCCAAACCGGTCTGTATCGAAACCCGCATCCAAAAACAAATGAATAACATCAATTATTCTTGCTTTGTTCTTATGCCATATCAATTCCCAAAGAACATCCAATAACAGGTTTTCTTCATCACCTAAAGATGCGTTTACGTCAACGCCGTTTTTCAGGCAGAGTGTGAACCTTTCCATATCCAGCGGGGTTTGGCCGCATAAATCGATCAGAGCCTGTTCTTTTTGCCCATATTGATTATTCATATGGTTTTTCCTCCTTTCCTCCGCGTTTATCATATCTTTTTTCAACATTTATATCAAGCCCCGCTGCCATTGAAACGAATCCGGCATTATTCCTCCGCGCTGTTTTCCGGGTGGCACTGTCCGCAGGGTTTATACCCCTGCGCCATCAATTCTTCCGGCGTTTTGGTCGAGTGCTTGCGGTTTTTCGAATCGATTGTTAATGTAGTATTGCAGTTTGTGAGATGGAACTTTTTCGTTTTGGTATTGATTACGTACGTTCCAGGGATATAGTCGGGATGCAAGGCGCTGTAATGACCGTCCGCGAACCCGGCCCGGTATATTTCCGCTTCGCGTTCTGTCAGTCCTTCCGGTACTTCTGATTTTTCCGCTTCTTCCAAAGAGAACCAGTCCAGAATGGGCACATAAGCCCGAATCATATCCTCCAACGATTCCGCGAATACCGCGTTCGCAATGAACAGGATTCCGATAGCCGCGAGGATTGCGATTTTTTTCCTCATGTGATATAAGCTCCTCGAATCGTTTTATTCCTTTCCTTTATAGCCGTGCTCTTCCGCGTTGCCCAGCAGATAAAGGAAAGCGAAAGCGGGAATGCGGATGAGCTGCCGTCCGTCGGGGGTATTATGAACGCCGTAATCGTCCGCGCGCTTGGTGATGATCATGGCCGCGCTGGCCTCCCTGCTCAGTTCGATGATCGCGTCGTCATTGGGGATCGGCGCCTGTTCCCGGTATTTTACTTCGATCAGGATATTTTTGATATTGGGATAATCCACCACGATATCCACTTCTTTATCCTTGGGGCCGCCCCGGGAATAGCCCACCCGGGTCGCCTGCTGGTAATAGAATGCCGCCACATGTTTATATACAGCCGTTTCCACTACCTTTCCCAGTTCCACGGGATCGGTCATCATATCATCATCCATCAATACGGCGTTGCGGATGGCCGCGTCGGCAATATAGATTTTGGGCTGGGCCTTCAACGCTTTTCGCCCGCCCATCTCTACCGGCCAGCTTAAATAAATCAGGTTGGCGCTCTCCAAATACTTGATATAGTTCTCCACAGTCGCCCGGCTGACGCCGTCCAATTCCTTGGCAATCGCTGAAAAAGAAACGATATTGGAGGAAACGCTGCACAGGTACAGAAAAATTCTTTCCAGTTCCGTTGCGCTGCGGATGCTGTACAGGGACGGCAAATCCCGTTTCAGCACTTTATCCACCACGTCTTCCCGCATGATCTGCTGTGCCATCAGGTCGCTGCTTGCCAAGGCAAGTTCGGGAAATCCGCCGACCTGCAAGTATCGGGAAAAGTGATTTTGAACGACGGAGAGCTTCAGCATGATCTGCGTCCGCTGACGCTGAGACAGCGCTAAAAAAGCGGTGGGCTTGATTTCCGGGCCAAGATCAGGCACATCCACGCCAATCAGCGCGCAGTATTCATAGAACGACAGCGTCGGCACCTGGATCACGCTCCAACGGCCCGCGCCGCTTTCTGTATTCCCCTTGATCAAGGCCGGACTGGCGGAACCGGTCGCAACGCATTTTGTGTCCGGCTGCATATCATAGATGGTTTTCAGCCACTTGTCCCAGCCGCTGGCATACTGAATTTCGTCAAAAAAGTAGTAAACATCCTGCGTAGGCCAGACGTTTTCATGATAGCAATCCAATATATCGCTGAAATTGCTGAGCTTCAGCATCGGATGGTCCAAAGATATAAAAACGATTTGGTTGGGAGATACGCCCCGCCGCAGCAGCGTATCGATCATCTGATATTCAATGGTGGTTTTCCCGACGCGCCGCGTTCCCGTCAGCACCACCGTTCTGCGGATGTCCGTTTGGTCCAGCCGCTTCATGGCTTCGTAGTATGCAAACCGCCGGTACGCTTTCAAAAACCCCTGCGGTACCTGCCCATTCGTCCACCAGGGATTAAAGGCCCGCAGTACTTTCAATATCTGCTCTGGCGTGGTAATGGCCATCATCATCGCCTCCTGCCGCTATTGTACCCAAAAACGAACGAAAAGTCAATATTTCATAGAAGTATACTTATATGAAATTCGATATTTTCGTATAAGTATACTTGTATGAAATCTCTATTTCACCTCCGATTCTTCTTTATTTGGATTTTTATTTGTCATTGTGTTTTTCCGCGCTCTTTTGAATGAGGTTTTCATATGTCAAAAGGCTGGTTTGATTGTCAAAGGGACCGGTTTCGTTATGAAAGGGGCCGGTATGACCGTACGCTTTTCCTTCAGGAGGCCTTCTTCTTATTTCGTTTCATGTTTACATGATATGCCCGGCGATGGAACGTCTCTCATCGCCGGGCCTTGTATTTCAGGCTTTTATGGGCCTGATTCTTCATTCTTTGCGGTGTTCAGCACAGCATTCAATAATTCCGTTTTCCGCTCGGAAGGACAATTCAGTCTTTTTATTTTGTCTATCACGCTGTCTGCGTGAACCTGTGCCACGCGCTGGGCCAGCAGTTTTTTTCCTTCCTCGGATTTCGGATAATAAACGATCATGTTGATAGGGGCAGACTTGGCAATAGAGGTCACCTCCCTTCCTGGTGCAATATATGCTCTTGATTCTGTTCCATATGAAGTAAAAATGAGGACTTATGATCTTGTACCGTGCAATTCTTCAATGCCAGTATTTCCAACAGTTTGGGGATGGCTGTCAATTCATTACTTTTTTCTTCTGTCGCCATCTGCCCAAGCACCAGTTCAAGGTCGCTTAAAAATGCTGTTTCTATATGGATCGGAAACATATAAGCATCCTGAATTTATGATATATCTCGCATCTGTAAATGAGAAGTGTAAGGAATTTGTAGATTGGTGGGGGAAAAATAGTATGGATATATGATTACTGCAAAAGTGCCTTTTGAAGATGTATATTTTGAGACATTTGGTTATGGATTGGGAGAAGAAGATAGTTTCAAAAATGATTCAAAGCATGAGTACAAAAAATCGAAAGAATACTTAATATATCGTGCCATTAACGTATTATTCTATTTTCAAAACGGTGTTTATTTGTTTATTAACAAAAAGAAAAGTATAAAAACCGAACAGTTTATCAAAGTTGAAGAAAAAGATAGAGGCTGAAAAACGGAATTAAGTAAAATGTTTTCGTCTTCAATTTCTATTTACTTTTTGACATTCTGGGCCTCAAAGATTTATAAGGTGAATTTTTTCACTCAAACTAGGTTTATCAATCCTTATGGGTTACCAGATATGTAGGATCGGATATAGAAGAATAGTTCGGAAAAGGGCAACCGAACAGGACGGTGGTCACACTGCCTTTGGTAGAATCAAAACCACCGGCTGAACCGGTGGTATACACCATGCCTTCAAGGCAAGGATACCAGACGCGCCTAAAGGTGCATTGAACAGTCCAGCAACCGCAGTAATTTCTCAGGCCGGCGCTAAAGCGGCCTTTTCTTATGCCTTGGGATACTTGCTACCCGTAAACGGGTCAATGTACTCCTTGAATCATTTGATGCTGAACCATGATGTTCAACATCATGTACGGCATCATTTCCCGGTATGACCACCCCAAACGGATCGGTTTCAAAGGGCTTTCGATGGTTTACGGGTGATAAGATCATTATATCCGAAAGCGCAATTCGTTTCAATCAGAGAAATAATGAAAAAACCATTTACAAATGAAATACTCTATGTTATTATGATTATGTAAATATATCGCTCAATATACGACAGGCGGTGAGTATGATGAAGGAAAAGCAAAAGAAAGCGGCGGAACCCAAGGTGATCGCCATTTATTCCCGGAAATCCAAGTTTACGGGGAAGGGTGAAAGCATCGGGAATCAGATCGAACTCTGCCGGGAGTACATCAAGCGGACGATGGGAGAGGAAGCGGCGGAAAGCGCCGTGGTGTATGAGGACGAGGGGTTTTCCGGGGGGAATCTGAACCGGCCCGCGTTCCGGCAGATGATGGAAGCTGTCAAGGGGAAGAAGCATAGCGCGGTGATCGTGTACCGGCTTGACAGGATCAGCAGGAACATCAGCGATTTCACAGGGCTGATCGAGGAATTGAGCAGGCTCAAGGTGGATTTTGTGTCCATCCGGGAGCAATTCGACACCAGCCAGCCCATGGGCCGGGCCATGATGTACATTGCTTCGGTGTTTTCGCAGTTGGAGCGGGAGACCATTGCCGAACGCATCCGGGACAACATGCGGGAGCTGGCGAAAACGGGACGGTGGCTGGGAGGCGTCACGCCTACGGGTTATGAATCGGAAAGTGTGAAAAGCGTCACCGTGGACGGGAAAACCAAGAAGATGTGCAAGCTGAAACCCATCCCGGAGGAAGCGGA
>JAFXMP010000021.1 GCA_017530275.1 Clostridia bacterium
GATAGGCGCATTGGATGAAAACCATTGGCTTCCGGCCCGCGCACTGGAGGTGATCCGCAATCTGGGGGACACTTTGACCCGCGTACGGGACAAGGTTCACATCCCAACCGCTTTCGCGGAGGAAGCGGATTGGATGACGCCGCGGAATGAAACCGTATACCTGGGAGAAGGCATGGTACAGTATGAACTGCCTGTCCGGCAGGGTCTGTTCAATGAGATCCTCAGTGAACAGTGCGGAGAAACTATCACCGGCGACTCCCATCTCCTTTCCCTGATGAAGGAACTTGTTGCCGCCAAACGGGAATACGATCGGGTGGCCGGGGCGCTGGAGGCTGTGCAGCAAACGGGTTATGGTCTGGTTACACCCGCTTTGAGCGAAATCAAGCTGCAGCAGCCGGAACTGATGCGTCAAGGAAGCCGCTACGGCGTGCGCCTGCGGGCCAGCGCGCCTACATTGCACCTGATCCGGTCCGATATCGAAACGGAAATCGCTCCGGTGCTGGGCACACAGGAACAGAGCGAAGCTTTTGTGGAAACTCTGAACCAGCAGTATGAAAAGAATCCCCAGGATCTGTGGGAAACCAACTTTTTCGGAAAATCATTGCAGGAACTGATTCAGGAAGGCGTAAATGGCAAATTGAGCCGCCTGCCGGTAGAAACCCAGGAAAAGGTACAGGCAGCCCTGACAAAAATGCTCAACGAAGGGGAAGGCGGCATGATCACCATCCTGCTGTAAGCCCTGTCACATTATCGCCATCCTTGAGGGCTGTACATTTGGGAACAAATGCAGTATGATATACTCAGCAAGGGCGGACTGCCCTGATTTTTTGGAAGCGAGGCATGCACATTGTATACAGAGCAGGATTATACGGATATCTGTAATCAACTGAAAAGACGGTGGCTGGCGCTTGGCATTCCGGCGGTACTGTTGTTCATGGCGGTCATCGTATCGTTTGTGTTAAGGATCCGTTGGCTTACTATAGTGCTGAGCGTGTTGCAGGGGGCGTTCTGCATTTTCAGTTACGGGATGCTGCTTTCTCCAGTGATCGCTTATCGCAGGCATTTGGACGAGGTGCTTCACGGTAAGGTCCGCAGCACGACCGGTGTATTTAAGGAAATGGAAAACCAGCCCGTTATGCGGGACGGCGTACGATATTACCCTATGATGATCAGCGTGGGGGATATGGAAAACCCGGAAGACGACAGGCTGTTCTATTATGATGCCAATCTGCCCCGTCCCGATTGGAAAATGGGGGAAACGCTGACGGTGACGGCCCATGACAAATCCCTGGGCGCATGGGTGCGCGCCTGAAAGGAAATGTGGATGCTATGAGCGAAAACCAGTGCGTGCTGGCATGCGTGACCGCGCAGAAGGATTGCGCCCGGCTGATCCGCCGGGGCTGCGATATGGCACGGGAAAACGGCCTGCCCCTGCGGGTGCTGCATGTGAGCCAGGGAAAAAATATGCTGGGCAGCCCGAATGCTGCGGATATCCTGAACGAACTGTTTTCCCTTGCTCATGAGGCCGATGCGGAGATGAACATCGTATATGAGCAGGACGTTGCGGCCTCTGTGGCGCGCTGTGCAGTTGAGTGGGGGGCTAACATCCTTGTGCTGGGCCCAGACCGCAGCGGTACAACGGGCCGGATCAAAAGGCTTTTGCCGGAAGACATTCAGGTCATTGTGGTGGAATGACGATCATCATTCAGGATCAATAAAAATGGGGGAAACCGCGCTTTGACTTTCAAAGAACGGTTTCCCCCTATCTTTGCGGTGCAGAAAAAGCGGTTACATCCACTTTTTCCAGTTTCAGCAGTTGCACTTTTCTCTCCAGTCCTCCCGCATAACCGGTCAGGCTGCCGTCTGCCCCTATGACCCGGTGGCAGGGGATGATCAGGGAAATGGCGTTGCGGCCTACCGCTCCGCCAACAGCCTGGGCGGACATATGGACAAGCCCCATCTGCCGGGCAATTCTCTGTGCGATCTCGCCATAGGTGATCGTTTGACCGTAGGGAATCGTGAGCAGGATCTCCCATACCGCTTTTCGGAAAGCGGTGGTTTTCATTCGCAGAGGCGGGATGAAATCAGGCGCTTGTCCATCAAAATATTGGGTCAGCCATTGATCCGTACGGTCAAACACCGGCAGGCGTTTTTCGATGTGCCGTATATCCAGCGTATCGGCAAAATACTTCTGCCCGTCAAACCATAAGCCAGTCAGCTTTTCTCCGTCGCTGGCCAGGGTGATTCCGCCCAGCGGGGAATCGTAATGATGCGTGTAATCCATAAAAAATATCCCCATCCGGCGCGGCGTCAGAATACACCTAAATGTTCGAGCAAGGTTTTGATCCCCAGCAGGATCAGGATCACACCGCCCAGGATCTCTGCTTTTTTCTCGTATTTTGCCCCGAACAGACTGCCCATTTTCACGCCGATCATGGAAAGGATCAGGGTGGTGACACCGATCAGCGTCACAGAAGGGACGATCTTTACATCCAGGAAAGCGAAGGTGACGCCCACAGCCAGGGCGTCGATACTGGTGGCTATCGCCAAAGGGAGCATGGAACGGAAGGACAGGGCGCTGTCCGTTTCCGCTTCTTCCTTTTCAAATACCGCTTCCCGGATCATGTTGCCGCCGATCAGCACCAGCAGACCAAAGGCGATCCAATGGTCGTAAGCGGCGATGGCTTCCCGGAACTGGGCGGCCAGCAGGAAGCCCAGCAGCGGCATCAGCGCCTGAAAGCCGCCGAACCAAAGCCCCACGATCAGGGCATGGCGGAAGGTGATTTTTTTTAGGGCCAGTCCCTTGCACACGGCTACGGCGAAGGCATCCATGCTCAGGCCAACCGCCAGCATCAAAAGAGACAGAAGATTCATAGCGCCATACCTCCAATGAAAAAGACCCGCCGGAAAGGCAGAATAAATCCTGCCATTCCGCGGGTCTTGCTGTTTCAGGTAATACCAGATGTGTATCATCAGTCTGTTGATATTACCGCGGCGCTCGCCGCCAGCTACTCCCCCACAGAGTATAACAGTAAAGTAGTCCGGATGGATCAGTTCAGCATTTCGCCGTCGTTCTCCACGGACACTTCCTCTACCTGACGGATGGCCCAGCGCGCTACGGTCATTTCATAGGGCTGGCCGTTCTTCTGGCCCACGGCCAGGGTGATGGTATCGTCCTTGATGGCCTGGATAGTGCCGTAAATGCCGCCAATGGTGGTGATACGGTCGCCATGCTTCAGGTTATTCAGCATTTCCTTTACTTTTTTGTCCTTCTTGCGCTGGGGACGAATGAGCATAAAATAGAACACCGCGCCCATGAGCACCAGGGGCAGCACCATTTGCAGCAGCGCCGCCACGGGAGACATTTCAGCAACCGCTTCAGCGCCTTCTGCAGCCGCTTCCGCAGCACCGGCTTCTTCCGCCAGGGCGGAGGTGATTCCAAACAGCCAATTTTCAATCATTGATCGAGTACCGCCTTTCAACCGTAAATGTGTACTCGGCTATTATATAATGAAATCGGCTGTCTGTAAAGCCCATGAGCAAAGGAAAATTTACGGGAAAAACGGCGGAAAAGCGGCAAGTTTCGGAAAAACTGAAAAACACAGGCGGAGAGGCGCGATTGTTCAGGGCAGAGAGGAAAGGAATTCCTGCTGTATTTCTTCCAGTCGATCATAATCCATGGCGTCAATATAGTATCTTTCCAGCGCGTCGTGCTTTTGCTTGGCCTGAGCAAGAGCTTCCACCGCCTGATTGACCATCAGATCGCAGGCGGCGCGGTCAAAGGTGAGGCGGGAAGCTTCCCGGCGAAGCGCGCTTTCATCCATGTCAGGAGAGTAAAGAACGCCGTCCATCAGCACAGCGGTGGTGAATACCGCTGTTCCCGCCGTCACATGGCCCAGCTTGCCCGCGTCCAGGGGATCGTGCCAAGCGGTTCGGGGCATGCCCTGCCGTCCCGCCGCTTCCCATACGGGACGCAGCAAAGCGTCCGCGTTAAAGCCCCAAGGTAAGTCCAGGCAGCAGACCGTTTCGTTCAGCAGCTCGTCCGTTTCCTGCAGTATCCCCTTCCAGGTGATGGCTTGGCAGAAGGCATGGTTCTCTGCGCCAGGACCCGCGGCGGGCAGCAGGGCTATCAGTTCCCGCTGGAGGACTCGCTTTTCTTTCTCTGGCAGGGCGGCGTCGTATACGGCCGCCGCGTCCTCCCTGAGCGTCAGGGCTGCCCGGAGATAGCGGTACGCTTGGGCGTAGCATCCAGCGATGTCCCGGTTCAAGGCAGCGATTTCCTCCGCCTGGCAGGCGAGCTGTTCTTCATCCAGGCATACGCCTAAGTTGAGGATGCCGTCTTTTGCGCCGGGCAGCGACGGGTCCACGATATGCGGCGCGGTACCGTCCATGACCAGCAGGCCCAAAGCGGGAACGGCTACCGCATCCAGACTGTCAGGGTCGCCGGAACAATGATAATACGCCGTATCCAAGCCAAGACGTTCATAGTGCATCCCCACCTTGCCCATCAAGGTGCTTTTGCCCACGCCGGGACCGCCTTTCAAAATCACTGTGCGCCGGGCCGCAGCGTGCAACGATTCAAAAAAGCCTGTGAATCCTGCGGCGGTATTGCTGCCGGGAAACAAATGCCGGGTACGCGCCATGCCGATCTCCATCCTTTCCGCCGGAAGGACCTTCGTTCTCCGGCTGAATCACAGTATGCGGGGGAAGTGAAAATCATACCAGGCTTTCGATTGCTCATTTTGAACAACTATGGTATACTGTTTTTGTCCCGGCGGAGAAGAAAGCACTCGTCCGGGAGATGAGAGGGGCATGGCATGAAGAATCACGCGCAAATGCTTCGCCGGGCGATTTGTTTTCTTACGGCTGTTGTTTTTATCTCGATTTGTTTTCCTGCGCTGGGAGAAAGCGCCATTTATTCCTGGATCAATTCAGACGTAGAAGGGAACGCGGGGCTGCTGACCCCTGCGCGTCTCAAAGACGATTTTCATTTGGCGGTAAACAAGCAGTGGCTGCTGCTGACCAAAGTGCCTCACGGCGGCACGGAAGCCAGTGCTTTTGCGGAACAGTCTTCCCTGGTGATGGAACGGAAGATGGAACTCATGCTGGATGATACCCTCACGGGTCCTGACGCCGCGCTGGTGCGCACCCTGTACGAGCTGACGATGGACTGGGATACGCGCAACGCCCTGGGCATGGAACCGCTGCGGCCTTATGTGGAGGACATCGAAAATATTCAAACGCTGGCCGATCTTGCCTATTATCTGACCACGGACCTGAACGTGTTTGAGCTGGACCCATCCAGCTATGACGTGATCGCCGACCTAAAGAATCCCGATCGGTATGTGGCCATTCTGGAGCCGGTACCGCTGATCCTGGGGGATTCCGCGGAATATACCGCCCGGACCGACTACGGCGATATGCTGTACGAAATCGCCAGCCGGTCTACTTTGCTGATGCTGAAAAATCTGGGCTACGCGGAGGAAACGGCTCAGGCGGTGTTTAACGGGGCCATGGCTTTTGACGAAAAGCTGGCCCGTTCTATCCAGCCCTATGCGGATCATTATGCATCGGATTATCTGCAGTCCATCCTGCATTATTACAGCCGGGAAGAGCTCAGCGCCCTATGCGGCGATTATCCCATTATGGGCATTCTGAACCTGACGGCTATCGGCCAGAGTGAAACGTTTTTAGTCACGGAGCCGGAATTTTTCCGCGCAGTGGGGGAGATGTACACCGAGGAAAACGTGGCTCTGTTCCGAAACTGGCTGCTGTATTTCCTGGTGAATTACGCGGGCCGGATGCTGGACAGGGATACTTATGACGCTCTGGAGGCCATCGAGGCGGAGGTCTTTGGCGTACAGGGACTGCCGGGCGATATTGATATCGCGTACAGGACGCTGACGGCTTTTCTGCCCGTACCCATGGATAACCTGTATATCCAAAACTGCTGCACCGTGGAGGAAAAGCAGGAGATCCTGAATATCGCGGACGAGGTGATCGGGCATTACCGCAGCATGCTGCTGAACGAAGTCTGGCTGTCGCCCCAAACACGGGAAAAGGCCGTGGAAAAGCTGGAAAAGCTCCATGTGAACGCGGTGTACCCGGATGAGCTGGGGGATTGGTCTGACCTACGTATCCGAAGCAGGGAGGAAGGCGGAACCCTAATGGAAGCGCTGATCACTCTGTATCATTTTTCGACCGATTTGATTTGCGATCGGGTGAACCAGCCGGTGATCCGGGGAAGGTGGAACCAATTATACGCACCCGCCAGCGTGGCGAACGCCTCTTACAGCATCACGGAAAACACCATGACCATTTTTGCGGGCATTCTGGGCGGAGTTTTTTACGATCCCGATATGACCTATGAGGAGAAGCTTGGCGGTATCGGCATGGTGATCGCCCATGAGATCAGCCACGCTTTTGATGACGACGGCGCGAATTACGACGCCGAAGGCTGCCTGAATAACTGGTGGGAGCCGGAAGACTACGCCGCGTTCCGGGCCCGGGCGGGCAAACTTTCCGCCTATTACGATGGATATGAACCCTATCCGGGGGGGACTTACAGCGGAATGCAGGTGCAGGGTGAGGCTATCGCCGATATGACCAGCATGAAATGTATGCTGGCCATCGCTTCCACTCGGGAAGGGTTTGATTACAACGCCTTTTTCCGCCAGTTCGCTTCCGTATGGCGCACCAAAATGCTGCGCAGCGCCCTGACCGTTACCCTGGCTACCGATCCCCATCCGCTGGGCTGCCTGCGCACCAATGTGACGGTGCAGCAATTTGAGGAGTTTTACAATACCTATGATATCCGGCCCGGGGATGGCATGTACCTGGCCCCGGAGGACCGGATCGCAGTGTGGTAACATCCTGGCCCTTGAATAAACCTGCATGATCCTGTATAATGGTGCCGCCTGAATCACTCTGCCACGGGGAGGAACCTATGTCCGAAAAAACCGGCGTCCGCGCCGAAGCGAGCCAGTTGGAGGCTGTGATCGAGAATACCGTTTTCCGCAACGAGGAAAACGGCTATTCCATTATGGAAGCGCGGGCAGGCCGGGAAAGAATCACGGTAGTGGGAACACTGCCAGCCCTTGGCACAGGTGAGCAGGTGCTGCTGGAGGGAATGTGGGTGGAGCATCCCCAGTATGGTAGGCAATGGAAGGTCACCGGATGGGAGATCAGGAAGCCCACCACCCTGCTTGGCATCGAGCGCTACCTGGGTTCCGGCCTGATCCCCGGCATCCGCACCGCCACGGCCAAGCTTCTTGTGCAGGAATTCGGTGAACGCACGCTGGATATCCTGTCCGAGCATCCCGAACAGCTCACCCAGGTGCCTGGCATTGGAAAAAAGCGGGCCCAGCAGCTGGGCAAAGCTTTTCAGGAACAGTACGGGGCAAGGGAGGCTATGATCTTTCTCCAGTCCTATGGCGTATCGCCCACCCTGGCGGTAAAAATCAGCAAGCGCTACGGCGCGGACGCCCAGCGGAAGATCCGTGAAAACCCCTACCGGCTCATCGACGATATCGAGGGTGTGGGCTTCCTGACGGCGGACCGCATCGCCCTTTCCCTGGGCATTCCCCAGGACAGTGAATACCGCCTGCGAGCGGGCATCAAGTATGCGCTTTCAGAAGCCGCGGCTGGGGAGGGCCATACTTACCTGCCCCGTGATACGCTGTTGGAGAGAGTGGCAAGAGGCCTGCGGGTCAGCGGGGAGCTGCTCACACATCAATTGGACGGCCTGCTGTTCGCTCGGGAAATCATCGCCCTGGACGCGGAGGGGACGGAGGCGATGCTCCTGGCTCCGTACTTTTACGCGGAAAAGGAAATCGCCCGGTATTTGAAGCTGCTCATGAGCGCTGCGAGGACAGCGGATAAACCGGATGTCAGCCGGCGCGTCCGGGATTTTGAAAAGAAGAACGGCATTCAATTCAGCGAAAACCAGCGTCTGGCCATATCCGAAGCGGTGCAGCGTGGATTGCTTGTGATCACCGGCGGACCCGGAACGGGAAAAACCACCATCATCAACTGCATCCTGGCGCTTCTTTCTGGCGGCGTGCAGTTGGCCGCGCCTACGGGACGGGCCGCCAAGCGCATGAGCGAGGCCACCGGACGGGAGGCAAAGACCCTGCACCGGCTGCTGGAGTTTTCCGGCGAAGAAGGAAAATTCCAGCGGGACGAACAGAATCCCCTGGACTGCGCCTGTGTGATCGTGGATGAGATGAGCATGGTGGACGTATTCCTCATGCGCAGCCTGCTCCGGGCACTGAAGCCCGGCACCCGGCTCATCATGGTGGGGGACGCGGATCAATTACCTTCTGTTGGCGCGGGCAACGTACTGGGCGACATCCTGAAAAGCGGCGTGATCCCTTCCGTGCGGCTGACGGATATTTTCCGCCAAAGCGGGGAAAGCCTGATCGTGGTGAATGCCCACCGCATCAACCATGGGGAAGCGCCGATCCTGAATCAAAAAGGCAGCGATTTCTTTTTTGAGCGCCGGCCTTACGCGGAGGACGCGGCCCAGGCCATTGTCGGCCTGTGTGAAAAGCGCCTGCCCGCCTACCTGCGCACCGATTTTCCCGCCCGGGACATTCAAGTGCTGTCACCCACAAAGAAATCCGGAGCAGGGGTATATCTGCTGAATCAACTGCTACAGGCGGCGCTGAACCCAGCAACGCCGGAAAGACGCAAGCCGGAAATCCATTATGGCGACACCGCCTTCCGCTTGGGCGATAAGGTGATGCACGTGAAAAACAATTACCAGTTGCCATGGAAGAATGACGACGGTACCGAGGGGGAGGGCGTGTTCAACGGCGACGTGGGCTTTATTTCCAAGGTGGACACCCAGGACCGTATCGTCACCGTGCGGTACGACGACGAGCGCACCGTGGAATACGATTATCAGCAATTGGAGGAACTGGAATTAGCCTACTGCCTGTCGGTGCACAAGAGCCAGGGCAGCGAATTCCCCTGCGTGGTGATGCCCGTGGTGGGCGGTCCGCCGCGGCTGCTGACCCGAAACCTGTTTTACACCGCCCTCACCCGCGCCCGAAAACTTGTGGTGCTGGTGGGGCGGGAGGACGCCATCGCCGCTATGGTGAACAATAACCATATCGCCGCCCGGTACACCACCCTGCGGCAGCGGCTGGAGGAGGAAACCGGACAGTGAAAGAAGAGAACTGAGAGTTTAGAGTGGAGAGTTGAGATTTATATTGCTGTCAGAAGAAGTCGGATCGATAGCTTATCAGACAAACTTTATCTCAACTCTCAACTCTCCGCTCTGAACTCTCCCTCAAGTATTTTATCCTGCTTATGGAGGAAATGAAGATGCTGCGCATCGGTCAGTTTACAGATACATTTTTACCGGTCGTGGACGGCGTGGGCCGGGTGGCTCTGGCCTATTCGGAAACCCTGTGCAAAATGGGGCATCAGGTCACAGTGGTAGCCCCTATGTACGATACGGGTTATCGGGGGGGCTATCCTTTCGAGTTGGTGGATTATTCTGCCCGGAAGGTACCGGGCATGAAACAGTACGCCACCGGAGAAGCGCCCTGGGACCCTCATTACCGCAAACGGATGCGGATGATCCCTCTGGACATCCTGCACGCTCACAGTCCCTTTACCGCGGGCAGCGAAGCCCTGCGCCTTGCGGCGCTTCGCAAACTGCCGTTGGTAGCTACCTTCCACTCCAAATACTACGACGATTTTCTCAAGGTGACCAAATCCGAGACCTTAGCGAAAGCCGGGGTCAAGTTTGTGGTGGATTTTTTCGAGCGTTGCGACGAAGTGTGGGCAGTGGGCCAGAACCCCGCCGACGTACTGCGGGAATACGGCTACACGGGCCAGGTGCAGGTCATGCCCAACGGCGTCACCCTGCGTGAGGCCCAGCCTGGCGCGGTGGAGGAAGTGAACCGCCGCTGGGGCCTGAAAAAAGACCCGCTGATTCTGTTCGTGGGACAGATGAACTGGAAAAAGAACATCCTCACCGTGTTGGAGGCCTGCGCGGAAATGAAGGCCCAGAACCAGAAATTCCAGTTGATCTTAGCGGGCCAAGGGCCGGATATGCGGGAGATCGAACGGAAAATCAGCGAATTGAATTTGAAGGAACGTACCCATTTGGCGGGCCATATCACCGATATGCGCCTGCTGGACGGGCTCTACAGCCGGGCATCTCTGTTCGCGTTCCCCTCCTTGTACGACGCCGCGCCTATGGTCGTGCGGGAAGCCGCCGTGATGGGCACCCCCGCCGTGATGGTCCGGGGCAGCACTGCCGCCGAGATCATCAAGGAGGGGAAAAACGGCTACCTGTGCGAGAATACGCCGGCAGACCTGGCCCGGGTGATGAAAGCAGCCTTGAACGATCCCAAAACACTGGATCAGGTGGGCGAAAGCGCCCGGGCAACCATTCCCGTGCCCTGGGAGCGCACCATGGAAAAGGCGGTGGAGCGGTATACCCGCCTGATTGCGCTGGGCAAAGAAGGGAAGCTGAATAAAAAGTCACTGCGGGTGATATAAGTTTTGCGAGTTGAGAGCGGAGCGTTGAGAAAAGATTGCAGGTGAATTACCGCGTTATTCTGAATTTCAAACAGCACATATTAAATCTTAACTCTCAACGCTTTTTTGCCCATCAAATACCTGCGGCAGATCAATTAAGAATGGAGACGAAAACAAATGAAGCTCATTACCGGCGCGTGGTTTGAATTCAAGCATCACAATCTGTACGAGGGCCAGTTTTATAATGATACGCTTCGTTCCTTTACAGCGGAGCAATGGGCCGCTATGATCCGGGACATGCGCGCTATGGGCATGGATACCCTGGTGCTCACCTGTTCCTCCCTGGTGTATCGGGAAGAAAGCGAAAGCTACGCTCCGGTGGATGTGTTTCCGCCCGCGGCTATGTCCTGCGAAAACCCCATGGACGTGCTGATGGACACAGCGGAAAAAGAGGGCATGGACGTGTTCATCTCCGCTGGATTTTACGGTTTCTGGGAGGATTCCGAGGCCAACATGCAAAGCCGGGAAGTGGAAAAACGGGCGTTCCGGGCATGTGAGGAAATGTATGCACGTTACGCGAAATATCATAGCTTCCGAGGCTGGTATCTGCCGGATGAAACGGAAGCGGGGCCCTATTTCAGCACCATTTTCCTTGATTATGTGGCCCGCTATGCCGCCTTTTTCCGGCAATTGGATGCGGAAAAACCCATTCTGATCGCCCCTTACGGCACCAACAAGATCGTGCCGGACGATACCTTTGTAAAGCAGCTTGCGAGTATGGACGTTGATTATATCGCGTATCAGGACGAGGTGGGCGTGCAAAAATCCCGGCCCGAGGACACGGCGGCCTACTACCGGGGCCTGCGCCAGGCCCATGATCGGGCAGGGCGGAGCAAGCTGTGGGCGGATATTGAAATGTTTGATTTTACCGGCGCAGTGTATCGCAGCGCCCTGGTTCCCGCCCCCATGGAGCGGATCGCTATGCAAATCAAGTCTGTTTCTCCCTATGTTGACAAAATATTGTGCTACGCCTTCCCCGGCCTGCTTGCCCGTCCCGGCTCCCCGGCCTGTTACCCCGGCGGCGCGCAGGAAAAACTGTATGCCGATTACATCGCATACAGGGAGCGGCTGGCAGCGGAACGGTAAAGGAAGCTTTAAGTTACAAAAGAGTTGAGAGTTGAGAGTTATATAGTCGGTAAAACTGAGTCCCTATCGATTTTAAAACAAAATACATCTCAACTCTCAACTCTCCACTATCCACTCTCATTCTGATTTAGAGTGTTCTTTAATATTCTGATGAGGTGACCTCTTTTTATGTCTTCCATGCTGAAAAAAGCCCGGCGTACCCTGGTGGGCGACCGGGTGTTTTACAAAACAGTGCTGGCCATCGTGGTGCCGGTCATCATTCAGAACGGTATTTCCAACTTTGTGAACCTGCTGGATAACCTGATGGTGGGGGCCCTGGGCGATGCGCAGATGAGCGGCGTATCCATCGCCAACCAGTTGATTTTTATTTTCAATCTGACGATCTTCGGCGGCCTGGCGGGCCCTGGCATTTTTGGCGCGCAGTTTTATGGAGCGGGGGACATTGAGGGCCTGAGGAACACATTCCGCATAAAGCTGCTGGAATCCCTGTTCCTGCTGGCGGTGGCTTTCATCGCGCTGATCGGTTTCAACGAACCCCTGATCTCCATTTTCCTTCAGGGGGACGGCGACCCGGCCATGGCGCAGGCCATGCTGCGCGACAGCCAGAGTTACCTTGCGGTGATCCTTTTCGGCCTGCCAGCCTTTGCCCTGACCCAGTGCTACGCGGGCACCTTGCGTGAAATGGGGGAGACCCGTCTGCCCATGATCGCCAGCGTGACCGCCGTGTTTACCAACGCCCTGTTCAATTATCTGCTGATTTTCGGTAAATTGGGTCTGCCCCGGCTGGAGGTGGTAGGCGCGGCGGTTGCTACGGTGATCAGCCGGTATGTGGAATTGGGCATCGTGATGGTGTTCACCCATAAGAACCATGACCGGTTCTCTTTTATCAAAGGCGCTTTCAAAACCCTGCGGGTGCCCGCCGCTCTGACGCGCAAGGTGCTGCGTATGGGCGCGCCGCTGCTGATCAATGAATTGCTCTGGTCCGTGGGCGTGAGCACCCTCACGGCCGCTTATTCCCTGTGCGGGCTCACAGTGGTATCCGCTTTGAGCATCACCTTCACGATTTCCAACCTGTTCAATTCCGTGTATTTCTCCATGGGCACGGCGGTGTCGGTCATGATCGGCCAGGATCTGGGCGCGGGGAGATTTGAGCAGGCAAAAACCGACGTGTGGCGGCTCATCGCTTTTGCCGTGGCCGCGGCCATGACCATGGGCCTGCTGCTGATCCTTGCAGCGCCGCTGATCCCACAGGCGTACAGCGGCGTCACGGAGGACGTGCGTCAGACGGCCACTCGCCTTCTGCGCGTCACGGCCTGCGCCATGCCCCTGTATTCCTTCGCTCATTGCTCCTATTTCACTCTGCGGTCCGGCGGCAAAACCCTGATCACGTTCCTGTTCGACAGCGGATATACATGGGCCATTTCCGTGCCCCTGGCGCTGCTGATGGTGCGCGTGGTTCATGCGGATGTGATCGTAGCCTACGCAGCTGTGGAGGGAGCGAACCTGATCAAATGTTTCCTGGGCTACTTCTTCATCCGTTCTGGCTCCTGGATTCAAAATCTGACCCATCTTACCGATTGACGCGGCAATCAGGCGCTTTGAAGTAAGAATTGTCCGAAACCTTTGCGGCTTCGGACATTCAGCGCATCGACCGAATTCATGTCCGATTTTACAGCGAAAATAATTCTTTTTGCATACCGCTTGACAGAAAAGCCAAGTGATATACTATGAAGCCATGCTGATGGATGGGGGTATTATTATGCGTATCCGTTCCGCCCAGCCCGCAGACGCGGCAGCGCTGCTGGAAATCTATGCGCCTTATGTGGAACAGACGGCCGTCACCTTTGAATATGAAACGCCTACTTTGGCCGAGTTTACTCGCCGAATCACAGAAACCCTGAAAGCATATCCTTATCTGTTAATAGAGGACGCAGGAAAAATTCAGGGTTATGCCTACGCGGGGCCTTTTAAAGGCCGCGCTGCTTACGATTGGGCAGTGGAAACCACTATTTATATCCGGCTGGAGGCCCATGGGAAAGGCTATGGCAAAGCGCTGTATACCGCCTTGGAGGAAGAATTGAAGCAGCGGCATTTTCTTAACGCCTACGCCTGCATCGCCTACAGTGAACAGGAGGACGAAACCCTGACCCACGCAAGTCCTCTTTTTCATGAGCGTATGGGTTATACCCTCTGCGGCACGTTTCACCGCTGCGGATACAAATTTGGCCGATGGTACGATATGATCTGGATGGAAAAACTGCTTGGCGATCACAAAACTGATCCTGAACCTATTCTGAAAGCATAACGGAAAGCAATCAAAAACGTCCCCCCGAAAAGGAAAGGACGTTTTTTTGTGATGCCAGCCGTGCGCGCGTACGCGGCCCGGCTGGACGGCCAACCGCGCTGCGCGCCGGTTGCCTCATCTTTTTTTGTGATGCCAGCCATGCACGCGTACGCGGCCCGGCTGGACGGCCAACCGCGCTGCGCGCCGGTTGCCTCATCTTTTTATGCTTGTCCGCGAATCTTACGCTTCTTTGGCCAGTTCTACCAGCTGAGCGAAAGCGGCGGCGTCGTTCACGGCCAGGTCAGCCAGCATTTTGCGGTTGACTTCGA
>JAFXMP010000022.1 GCA_017530275.1 Clostridia bacterium
GGGCGTGGCCCATTATGCCAAGGAGATCGATATCCCGGCGGAATGGGAAAACGACCAGATCTTCCTGCGCTTCGACGGGGTCATGATGAACGCCACCGTGGAGGTGAACGGCAATCTGTCCTGCCTGCAGCATTACGGCTATGCGCCCTTTGAGACGGATATTACCCATCTGGTGTATCCGGGGCAGCAGAACCGCATCGTGATCACCGTGAACCCCAGCATGCAGCCCAACAGCCGCTGGTTTTCCGGCGCGGGCCTGTTCCGGGGGGTAGAATTGATACATGCCCCCAAACTGCACGTGGCCTTTGGCGGCTTGTCCGGGTATACGAAAAAGATCGAATACAAGGCTGACGGCACACCCGAGACCGCTTATTTGCAGGTGTCCGCTGAAATCAAAAACGAGCACGCCGAAAACCGGCTGGCAGAAGTAACCTTCGCCCTGATCGACGACAAGACCGGCGAAACGGTGAAGGCCAGCAAAACCCTGACCCAGGTGCAGCCCATGAGCGTCGGCAAGGCTTACATGACCCTGACCGTGGATGAGCCGCAGCTGTGGGACGCCGGGCATCCCAACCTGTACCGCCTGCAAGCCATGGTGAAGGATACCGGCACCTTCAAAACGCATATTATCCCCAATGACCAGCTCGCCGAGGACACGGAAAGCGTGCTGTTCGGCATCCGCACCATTGAAGCCGACGTGAAGCACGGTCTGCGGATCAACGGCAAGGAAGTCAAGCTGCGCGGCGGCTGCCTGCATCATGACAACGGTCCCATCGGCACTGTGAGCGTGTACGATGCCGAGGCGAGAAAGGTGCGCAAGCTCAAGGAAGTGGGCTTCAATGCGATCCGCACTACGCACAACCCGCCCTCTGCCGCCCTGGTCGAGGCCTGCGACCGGCTTGGCATGTACGTGTTCGACGAGGCCTTTGACGCCTGGGGCATGGGCAAGCAGCCCGGTGATTACAACCAATATTTTGAAACCGACTGGGAAAAGGATCTGACTGCCTTTGTGAAGCGTGACCGCTGCCATCCCTGCGTCACGCTCTGGTCTACCGGCAACGAGATCACCGAGCGCGGCGGCCTGAACGACGGCTATGTGTTGGCGGCGAAGCTGGCCGAGACCATCCGCTCCTTGGACCCCAGCCGCCCCATCTCCAACGGCATTTGCTCCTTCTGGAACGGGCTGGATGATTTCATCATGGCCGAGCAGATGAAGAAGCGGATGGAGGGCTTGTCCGGCGGTTTGCAGAACGCGGACATCGGCGGCAAGAAGGATCTGCTCTGGGAGCAGTACACCGAGGGCTTTGCCAACGGATTGGACGTGGTGGGCTACAACTACCTGGAGGGCAAGTACGAGCAAGATCATGAAATGTTCCCCGAGCGGGTGATCCTGGGCAGCGAAAACTATCCCAAGGAAATCGGCGTGCACTGGCCCATGATTGAAAAAACGCCTTGGGTGATCGGCGATTTCACCTGGACGGCCTGGGATTACATCGGCGAGGCGGGCATCGGCAAGGCCACCTTCTATGAGCCCGGCGATCCCAACATCGGCAATCCCTGGGGTGCGCCTTCGCCCTTCCCCTGGCGCACCGCCAACGACGCGGACTTTGATATTACCGGCTGCATCCGGCCTCAGGGCTATTATCGCCGCATCGTGTGGGGCAGCAAGGAAACCGCCGTATTTTCCTATGACCCTTCTGTCATCGATAAGGTGGAAACCCTGTCCAGCTGGGGGTTCCCAGGCGTGTGGCAGCGCTGGAACTGGCCGGGCCAGGAAGGGAAGCCTGTGGATATCGCGGTGTTCAGCAGCGCGGAGGAAGTGGAGCTGATCGTCAATGGCGTAAGCGCTGGCCGCAAAAAGGCGGGCGAAGCACCGGTTCAAGACATGCCGCTGACCTTCCTGTTCCGGGCGGAATACCAGCCCGGCACGGTGGAAGCGGTCAGCTATACCGCGGGAAAAGAAGTTTCCCGCGCAAGGCTTACCACCACCGGCAAGCCCGTTGCCATCCGCCTGACCGCGGAAACGGAAGAAATGAAAGCCGACGGGGAATCCCTGTGCTATGTGAATGCGGAGCTGATCGACGAAAATGGCAATGTTGTTCCTGACGTCGACAGACTTTTGAAAGCCGAGGTTACAGGCGCGGCGCAATTGCTAGGCTTTGGCAGCGGTAATCCCATTACTGACGAGAATTACAGCAAAGGCCAGTTCACCAGCTATCAGGGAAAAGCCCTAGCCGTGCTGCGGGCTGGTTATGAGGTGGGCAAAGCAAAGCTGACGGTATCCGCCGAGGACTTGGGCCAGGGTGAAATCTGCCTGCAAATAAAATAAGAGAAAGAGGAGCGTGACGGGTATGCGTACCGCGATTAATTTCAATAAGGATTGGCAATTCACGAAACCGGGTGAAAACCGCGTGCCCGTCACGCTGCCCCATACATGGAACGCCTTGGACGGCCAAGACGGCGGCGGGGATTACTGGCGGGGTGAATGCGTGTATAAAAAAACCTTCGCCGTGCCGGACAAAAAAGCCGACGAGGAAGTCTATCTGGAGTTTGACGGCGTATCCGCTTCCGCCAAGGTGACGCTGAACGGTCATTTCATCGGCGAGCACCATGGCGGCTACAGCCGGTTTCGTTTCAACATTTCGGAATACTTGAAGGCTGGTGACAACCACCTGACCGTCGCCGTCAGCAACGCCGCCTGCGATACCGTCTATCCGCAGAATGCCGATTTCACCTTTTACGGCGGCATCTATCGCGCGGTTCGGCTGATCGTGCTCCCCAAAATCCACTTTGATATGGACACCCTGGGTGGCTGCGGCGTCCGGGTAAAGCCAAAGGTGCTGGACGACGGTTCCGCTGACGTGCGGGTTTCCGTCCGCACGACAGGCGGTGAGGCTGTGTTTGAATTGAATGGAGAAACGCTGACAGGGAATGAAGTAACATTCCATGTGGAAAAGCCTATCCTGTGGCAGGGCCGGAAGCATCCCCATCTGTATACGCTGAAAGCCAGGCTGTATGACGGCGATACGCTGTGCGACTCCCTGGACATTCCCTTCGGCATCCGTTCTTTCCGCATCGATCCCAACGAAGGATTTATCCTGAATGGCGAAAGCTATCCCCTGCGGGGCGTGGCCATGCATCAGGACTGGCTGGGCAAGGGCAACGCCATTTCCGAGGGGGACATGGAAGAAAGCCTGCGCCACGTGTACGATATGGGTGCCACCACCGTGCGCCTGGCTCATTATCAGCATGATCAACATACCTACGATCTGTGCGATAAACTGGGCATCGTGGTGTGGACGGA
>JAFXMP010000201.1 GCA_017530275.1 Clostridia bacterium
CTCTGTGCTTCCCCTGGCAATCATCCTGTCTTTACATGCCTGAAAGCCGTCCGTTTTTGCGTCATGAACAGGATCTGCTATCTGTTTCTCCGGCTTTTTTGCTTTTTGAGCCTCCGGTTTCGGCATATAAAGCCGGATAGCCATCAGAATCTGATTGCCATATTTGTTTGCTTTGAACAAACCCATTCCGTCCACAGAGGCAAGCTGTTTTTTGGTTCGAGGGAGGATCCTGCAGATATCCCTGAGTGTACTGTCTGAGAACAGCGCGGACGCGGCGACGTACTCTCTGGATGAGATTTCATACCGCAGGCGCTGCAGCGCGTGGAACAGGTTTTCTCCGTCAGTTGATTCTCTTGTTTTCGTCCCTCGTTTCATGACGACCCTGCGCTTGCTGAACAGGACTTCCCTGGACTGATTATTCAGCTTCAGGCAGTTGTCATCGTTCTGTTCCAGATACCCCTGAGCCAGCAATGCGCGTATCATTTCACGGATGGATGATTCCTCCGTATCGTTCATGAGCCCAAAGGTTGTCAGTTCACCGGGGTTGATTCCCTCCGGAGGCGGGTAAGGCAATACACCGTTCATCAACTGGGCAATCACTTCCTCACTGTACTGCTGATCTGTTCTTGCAATACAGGAAAGGATCATCTGCGCTTCTGTTGTGATATCCGTATGTTCGCAGGACGGAACGCAATTGGAGCAATTATCACAGGAATCCGGTGCCTTCTCCCCAAAGTATCTGAGAAGCTCATGGCGCAGGCATTTCCTGGATTTTGCGTAAAAGGTCATCCATTTCATCCGTTCCTCATCCTTGGCGCGCACCTCAGCCTGCTCTTCCGGCGTCAGGTCCGGATTAGGTTCCGAGTGTTCGATCAGCCAGCGTGCCGTAATCACATCCTGGGGAGCATACAGCAATATGCAGTCTGCGTCACAGCCGTCTCGCCCGGCCCGTCCCGCTTCCTGATAATATGCTTCGATGCTTTTCGGCATATTGTAATGGATCACATAGGAAACGTTTGATTTATCAATGCCCATCCCAAAGGCATTGGTCGCCACCATGATGCGCTTCCGGTCAAAGAGAAAGTCTTCCTGGTTCCTGCGCCTTTCTTCGGCATCTAACCCCGCGTGATATCTGGTTACGGAAAAGCCTTCCCTGTCAAGTTGAGTGCAGACTGCTTCCACATTTTTTCGGGTGGCGCAGTAGATGATGCCGGATTGCCGGTATCGGTCTCTTAACAGTTCCGAGAGCGTTTTATCCCTGTCCTTTGGCTGATAGACAGAAAAAGAAAGATTCGGGCGGTCAAAACCGGTGGTGATGATTTCCGGATCCTTCAGTTTCAGGTTTTCCAGAATGTCTTTCCGGACATTCGGAGTGGCTGTCGCTGTAAAAGCGCCAATCACAGGCCGTTTCGGCAGAGAACTGATGAATTCCGGGATTTTCAGATAACTTGGCCTGAAATCCTGCCCCCATTGGGAGATACAATGGGCTTCATCCACCGCAACCAATGAAATCTCCATGTGCTGGCACAGTTCCTGAAAGCCCGGTGCCTGGAGCCTTTCCGGTGCCGCATACAGGATCTTATATGCCCCGGACGCCGCCTGATAAACAGTTTCCCGATACTCTGCCTCATCCATGGAACTGTTCAGGAAGGCAGCTGTGATCCCGCGAGGTTTCAGGGCTGTCACCTGATCCTTCATCAGCGAAATCAGAGGAGAGATCACCAGTGTTGTACCGGAAAGCAGAAGAGCCGGGATCTGGTAGCACAGGGATTTCCCGGATCCGGTCGGCATAACGCCAAGCACATCCCGGCCGTTCAGCAATCCTTCCACCAATTCCTGCTGCCCCGGCCTGAAGGCATGGTGCCCGTATACCTTTTTCAGGGTTTCATTTGCTTTTGTTGTTGTATCCATCCTTGAATCTCCCGATGTCTTTCTGTCCGCAGAAAACCTCTTACGGATTATATAACGGGTTGCCGTCATCATGTCAAGGCTGATCAGAACCATTTATCTCTTTAATGCTGTTCCTCATGCATTCCAGAACGGCTGTGGAACCCAGAAAAGTAATACATAATCTGCGCTGCCATCGCTTCGGATCAAAAATCGGATCCCAGTACTGCAAAAAAGCCGTCAAATATACAGAAATGTAAAATTCACCCCGTTTTCCCGGCCGGGAAAACGGGGCGATCTCTGTCATGATTTAGGTTGTTCAAAAAGTGATCGGCAGGAAGGAAGCAATGACTGCGAACAGAACTGCGGGCAGCAGGTTCGCCACCCGGATTTTCCTGCCCCATACCAAATTGATCCCCACGCAGAAGATCAGCACGTTGCCGACCAGCGAAAGATAGCCCATGGCTTCGTCCGTCATGATGGGCCTGAGGACGGAAGCAAGCAGCGTCAGCCCGCCTTCCCACAGGAACACCGGCACCGCCGAAAAAACGCAGCCTTTTCCCAGAGAGCAGGTCATGACCATGACGATGATCAGGTCGAGGATCGCTTTCGCCCTAAGGGTTGACCAGTCGCCCGCAATACCGTCCTGGATCGCGCCGACAATAGCCATCGCGCCAATGCAGACCGTGAGGGACGCGGTCAGAAAGCCGTTCACGAACCCCTGATCCCTGGCGTTGCCGGTCCTGATCTTCAGCCACTCGCCAAAGCGTTCAAATCCGCGTTCGATGTTGATGAGCTCGCCGATCAAACCGCCCAATGCCAGGCAGGCCACCACCAGCATGGCCCCGCCGCCGGGAAAAAGGTCGTGGTGCAGCATGTATTGCAGGGCACCGGCCATACCGATAAACAAGGTGCCGACGCCGCAAGCCATAGTCAGCGTTTCCTGATGGCGTTTTTTCAGCAGCCGTCCAAACAGATGGCCGCATATTCCCCCGATTACGATTGCCCCTGTGTTGACAAGCGTTCCTATCATCTTAGGTCCTTTCCCGCGCTTTCCCCGCTCGTTCCGGCTGCTTCATCGCACGGCGTCATGCCTTCTGGTACACGGTAAACCTGCCCGGCACGGCCTCCAGCTCGAACACCGCGTCCTCACCTTCCCGGTACAGCGGCTGGATCATGCTTTCTTTTCCCGGAATCCGCAGGGCGGACGCGCCCTTCACATGCACCCGGACAAGCTGCCGCTGGACGCCCTCCATCACGAAGGGATAGAGGATAAAGGAACCGTTATCGTACACGAACAGGCCGATGCGGGCGGAGCCCTCCAGCCATACTCCTTCCACCGGGAACGCCTGGCGTATCCGGCTGAGCACAGGCTCGGGCAGGGCATAGAAATCCGGGAAAGCGTCTGGCACGGCCAGTGTCCATAAATGGCCGTCCAGATAATCGTCCCGCAGCAGCAGCCCGTAGCTTTCTTCCCCGTGGCTGCCCTTTACCACAGCCCAGGTGGAATTATTGCGGAATTCCGCCACAGGCAGGGCCACAGGCTTCACCCCGGCCGGATACAGATAGGCATGACGCCGTCCCGTCTGTTCCACCCGGTAGGCGTCCACTGTGACGGTACGGCCCCGAAGCCGGATGCTGGTCAGGGCTTCCATTCCCTTTACAGCATTCAGGAAACCGGTGGTGACCAGCGCATCGCCGCCGGTCTTTTCAAGCCAGTCTTTCAGCTTGTCCACGATCTGCGGATCGCAGGCAGAGGATCGGGTAAGCAGGATCTGCTTTTCGTTTTCCGGGAAATAAGGGGTACACACCACCGGGAAACCGCACATGCCCAGAAAATCCTGCACATTGTCCTCGCCCTGGCAGTTGTCCGGCAGATAGCAGGCAATGCCCCTGGGCGAGCCCACGCTGTCCAGCACCGCGTCCAGCTTGTCCAGCTGGAAGCCCAGGGCGGGGGTGTACATGTTGTCCAGCAGGCTTTGGAAGCAGAACAGCATCATTTCCTGAGGCCTGGCGAAGGCGGTCAGATACGCCTGCTCAAGGTAATGCTCGGTAATGTGGGTATCGAAGGTATCGAACCAGCCGCCGCCGTTGTGCCCGGGCCACATGTTTTCAAAGTAGGTCATCAGGGAAAAGCTGAGATACCGGGGCAGATGCTGGTCGGTGGTCACGGGGTCGCGGGTTTCGGTACCGGTATAAATCCGGTCAAACATATCCCGCTGCGCTTTGGGATTATAGCCCGTTTCCTGATAACTCTCCGCCCAGTTGGGGTATTTGATGGTGATGCGGCAGCCGGGGTTGGCTTTTTTCGCGGGCTCAATCACATCCTCCCGGCTCACCCGGCGCATGAGGTCCAGGCGGTACGCTTCCCAGCTGCCGTCCTCAATACCGTTTTCGCGGTTGAACCGCTCCTTCTCCCGCACGCAGTCGGCGCACATGCAGTTGGTAAAGAAAAAATCGTCGATGATGAATTCATAGAAGTGCGCCCCGATGAACGTACTGACTTCTTTCAGTTTCCGGCGCATGGCGGGGTCGTTGTAGCACAGGGTATTGAAAAGCCTTGCTTTGGGATGGCTGCCCTCCGGCGTAGGCATCACGGTGGTCAGGCCCCCTGCAACCTGGATACCGTGGCGTTCAAACACCCTTTTGCACATCTCCACCTGCTCGTGGGAAGCCATTTCTCCCCGGAAAGGTTCCAGATATACCTTGTCCAGGCGCAGATGCTTCAGGATAAATCCCAGTTGCTCCTCTAACTGCTCTTCCGTCACATGGCTGGTGGCGTGGGCCACAAAGTAGGCAACCAGCGTAAAGTTTCGATAGTTCCTCATGTTTTTTCTCCTTTTTCCATTCATTTCCCCGTATTTCATGGATGAAAGTTATTTCATGCCGAAGAACTTTTTTCCGCTTTCATCAAAAGTTAAAAAGGATTTTCACCATCAGCAGAAGCAATACCAGCAGGATCACCGGCCGGACAATCCTGGTCCCCTTTGAAATGGCCAGGCCGGAACCCAGCCAGTTGCCTGCCATATTGCACGCTGCGCCGGCCAGCCCCAGCGGGATCAGGACTTGTCCGTTCAGCAGAAATACCGCCAGGGACGTAATATTCGAAGTCAGGTTGATCACCTTTGCCTGGGCGTTCGCTGAGTTGACGGTCATCCCCGCAAAAACGGTGAACGAGATGATCAGAAACGTTCCTGTCCCCGGCCCGTAGAACCCGTCATACATGCCGATCAGGAAAGCGGAAAGGATGCAGACCGCCAGCGTTTTTGCGTCCGGCGCGGGGGTGCCTTTCCCTTCGTCCCGGAAAAGGCGGCGGTTCATCACGATGGCCGCGGCGATCGGCAAAACCGCGAACAGGGCATACTTCATCACCGTTTCGCTGACACCCAGGGACAGCCTGGCGCCCAGGGATGATCCGAGAATAGCGGCAGCCACGGAAGGTATGGCCAGGCGCAGCCGGACGAGGCCCCGGCGGATAAACCGCCCGGCAGCCAGCGACGTTCCGCAGGCAGACGAAAGCTTATTGGTAGCAATCGCCATATGAACAGGCAATCCGGCGAGGAGATACGCCGGCAGAGAAATCAATCCTCCGCCTCCCCCGATGGAATCCACCAATCCGGCGAGAAACAGCAGCGGACAGACAATGCAGAACATTTCAGGCGTCAGGTTCATATCGTTCAGTCAAGGGCGGGTTTCCCTGCCTTTTTCCTGCTTAGGCCTTACGGGCGGCAGGTTTCCTTCCGTATTGGTTCAGTAGTTTTCCGCGTTGATTTCAAAATAGCTCTGGGGATGGGCGCAGACAGGGCAGATTTCCGGCGCTTTCGTGCCCACCACAATATGCCCGCAGTTGCGGCATTCCCAGACCTTGACCTCACTCCTGGCAAAAACGGCCTGCGTTTCCACGTTTTTCAGCAGCGCGCGATAGCGTTCCTCGTGATGCTTTTCGATCGCCGCCACCATGCGGAATTTTGCCGCAAGCCCCGGGAAACCTTCTTTTTCCGCGGTCACGGCAAATCCCTCATACATATCCGTCCACTCGTGGTTTTCCCCGTCCGCTGCCGCGGAGAGGTTTTCCGCGGTGCTGCCGATGCCGTTCAGCTCCTTGAACCACATCTTGGCGTGTTCCTTCTCGTTTTCGGCGGTTTTCAGGAACAGGGATGCAATCTGTTCGTAGCCGTCCTTTTTCGCCCGGGAAGCGAAATAGGTGTACTTGTTCCGCGCCTGGGATTCGCCTGCGAAGGCTGCCTCCAGGTTCTTCTCCGTCTGTGTTCCCGCGTATGGGTTCTTTTTCGGGGCTTCCGCCTCCACTTTCACGAATTTGGATGCGGGCTGTTTGCAAACCGGGCACTTGAAATCATCCGGCAGGGGACCCTCGTGGATATAGCCGCAAACGGAACACTTCCAGGTTTCCATCGTTTTTTCCTCCTTTTTCTCTGTCGGCTCGTTGAAAGCAATCGTATGAAGCAGCATCTCCAGGGCTTCCGCCGGGAAGCCCGACTCCTTTGCGTAAACAAGCATTTCTTCCAAAGCATCATGGGCGTTTCCGCTTTGGGGCAGCATGTATCCCGCTTCCCGCAGCAAATCTTCAGCCATGATCCGGTTTGATTTTTCCAGGGCTTTCGCAAGGGAACCCGGAAGCCCGGCGGCAATGGTTTCCTGTTCCGCCTTGCTGCGAACCAACTGCCGAAGGGCCGCGATGACGTCATCTGCTTTAGTCTGTTGGGGAGGATATGCACGGGGCACAAGGCTGATAGCCCCGGCGGGGCAGGCGTCCGCGCACGCGCCACAGCCGATGCACTTGTCGGCGTCGATCACACTGTTTTCCGTATCCGATGCGCCTGTGGGACAGACATAGAGGCAAAGACAGTCTTTTTCACACAGCCGGACATTCCGGACAGCTATTTTTTCGCTCATGCGCTCATCCTCCGATCTTCTCAAATTTGCCCTTGGGCGCTTTGCAGTCAGGGCAGACCTCCGGCAGATCATCGCCCACATAGACAAAACCGCAGATGGTACACACGTACACGCCCGTATCCTGTAACATGCCGTCCCCTTCCTTGGCATACCGGGCCAGCAGGGATTTCAGGATGCGCGTCACCTTTTCGCTCCAGGTCAGGCTGCGCAGGGCGCCGCGGTCCCCGTTTTCCCGGGCTTGCGCGTTTGCGGCGGGAAAACCCGTTTCCAGATCAGTGTTGACCAAATCCAGAAGCTGTTCAAAAGATGATTCGGTTCCGGCTTCGCTTCGCGCTGCGAACCAGTCCGCCAACTTTCGGAAAGCCGCCGCCTGCTCCGGCTGATACTGCTTTTCGCATCCCTTTGCCAGATTTGAGCAGAGCGCGCTGACTTCGATGGCATTCAGCGGCTTCAGTTCTGTTTCCGGCGGGGCGTTTGGTTTCTCGTCCGCCGCGGTCTGATCCTTTCCTTCCGGGAAAAAATCCGCCTTGGCTGCGCCGCACAGGGGGCATTTCCACTGCTCGGAAAGCTCCTCCCAGGGAGTGCCGTCAGCTTCGTCGTAGACGTAGCCGCAAATAGGACAAACGTATTTCATCCGCTTCCTCCTCACATGTTATACGCTGCAAATTCATTTTTGAATGCTGCGCTTCACCACTGTGGGTGAATGGTCGGCCGCAAAAAGCGGTCATAAATCTCAGCGACAGCCTTCATTTGTTCCTGGGTCAGAGGCGGCAGCTCCGCCGCTTTGACGCTGGCCGCCACCTGGCTGGCTTTGCTGGCCCCCGGAATGACCACGCTGACGGCCGGATGCATGAGGATCCAGCGAATGGCGATGGGGGCCAGATCCGCCGTACCGAATACTTCTTTCAGTGCCTGAACAGCTTCCAGGCCCAGGTCGTAGGGGATGCCGGAGAAGGTTTCGCCCTTGTCGAAGGCAGCGCCTTCCCGGTTATAGGTGCGGTGGTCCTGCGGGCCGAAAACCGTATCTTTGGTATACCGTCCCGTCAGCAGGCCGCTGGCGAGGGGAACGCGCGCGATAATGCCGACGTGATTCTTCTCCGCCAGGGGGAAGAGCTGATCCAGCGGCTTGAGGCGGAACATGTTGAAAATTACTTCCATGGCGGAAATGTCATATTCCATGGCCTGGATGCCTTCCTCCGCCTTCTCGATGCTGACGCCGTAGTCAGCGATCCTGCCCGCCTGCTTTTGCTTTTCCAGTTCGGTGAAAATATCGTCCCGCTGATAAACGGAAGTGGGTGGACAGTGCAGCAGAATCATATCCAGCCGGTCCAGCTTCATGCGCTGCAGGCTTCCTTCGATAAAGCCCGCAACGGCGGCAGGCGTGTACATCTCTGCCGTATGCGGATTCAGCCGCCGCCCGCATTTGGTGGTGATATAAAAGCGGCCGGGATGGGCGGCAACGTATTCGCCGATGGTTTCCTCGCTCTTTCCGTTATTGTACACGTCCGCCGTATCGATGAACGTGATGCCGTTTTCCTCCGCTGTTTCCAGGATCCTGATCGCTTCCTCATGGTTGAACGCGTCTCCCCAGCGCGTTCCGAGCTGCCAGGTGCCCAGACCGATTTCGCTGACAGCCCGGTTCGTCTTCCCAAATACCCGTTGATTCATTCTTTTTTTCTCCTTTCAGATTTCTTTCGATTTATATGTTTGCAGGGATAGGTTTTTCATCCTGATTCTCATTCTTTCTTATGCCGCTTCTTCCCGTACCTGGGCAGTGTAGAGCTGATAATACAGGCCGCGCCTGGCCATCAGTTCCTCATGGCTTCCCGCTTCGGCGATGCCCTTGTTGCTGATATACAGGATTCTGTCACAGTTTTTGATGGTGGACAACCGGTGAGCCACGATGATGCTGGTGCGGCCTTTGAGCATCTCGGCAATACCCTCCTGGAGCAGCTTTTCGGTTTGGGTGTCAATGGAGGAGGTAGCCTCGTCCAGGATCAGGATGGCAGGATCGCTGATCAGCGTGCGGGCAAAGGCTACCAGCTGCCTTTCGCCCTGGCTCAGGTTGCTGCCCCGCTCCTTGATTTCAGTCTCATAGCCCTGGGGCATCCTGCGGATCAGTTCATCCGCCCGCACCCGCCGGGCGGCTTCCTTCACCTCGCTGTCAGTGGCATCCAGCCGCCCGTAACGGATATTCTCCATGATCGTGCCGGAAAAGATAAAGCTGTCCTGCATCATGATGCCAAGCTGAGAGCGCAGGGAACGGAGGGTCGCCTTGCTGATGTCGTGGGTGCTTCCGTCCTTGCCGTGCAGCAGGATCCTGCCGCCGTTCAGGTTGTAAAACCGGCACAGCAGATTGATGATGGTGCTTTTCCCCGCGCCGGTGGGGCCCACCAGCGCGATGCTTTCCCCTGCCCTGACATGCAGGTTCATGTGCTCCAGCACGTTGGTATCTTCCTCGTAGGCAAAGGTCACGTCCTCAAAGTCCACTTCCCCGTCGATTTCAGGCAGCGTTTCCGCGTCCGGAGCGTCGTCCACGACCACCGGCTCGTCCATGGTTTCAAAAATGCGTTCCAGATAAGCGATGTTGTTTACGAAGGAATTGTAGATATTCGCCAGATTGGTAATGGGCTGCCAGAACCGGCTGACGTACTGGCCCATGGCAAGGATCACGCCGAAGGACACCATTTTTCCTCCGCCCATCCAGTATACACCCGCGATATACAGAAAGGTAGTGACGATTTGGGTCATGGTTTCGCTGCTCAGCCACACGCAGTTGCTGATATAGACCGCTTTCAGCCACGCTGTGCGGCAGGCGGTGGCGAGGCGCTCCATGATGGAGATGTTCACCTCCTGCCGGTCAAAGAGCTGGCTCACCCGCACGCCGTCGATGGATTCCGCCAGGTAAGCGTTGTAGTTGCTGTTTTTGTTGCTCTGGTTCTGCCATGCCTTGCGCTGCCGCGGCTTGATGAGGATAATGATCAGCACAAACACAGGCAGGCCGGACACGATGACCGTCGCCAGGGTAGGGTCGGTGGAATACATGAACACCGTGATGAAAACCAGATTGATGATGTCCATGATCATGTTGATGATGCCGTTGGACAGGATATCCGAAACGGAGTTTACATAGTTGATGACCCGGACCAGGATCTTGCCCGCCGGACGGCTGTCGTAATAGCTGAAGGGCAGCTTCTGCAGGTGGGAAAACAGGTCGCTGCGGATATCGTAAATAATCTGCTGGCTCACGTGAGCCATCATCCGGGAGCGGATGGCGGTGAGCACGATGCTCAGCGAAATCACTCCCACGAACATCAGCGCCATCCGGCCGATCATGGCGGCGTCCTGGTTGGGCACGGCTTCATCCAGCACCCATTGGGTGATTTTGGGGATGTACAGGGAAGCCACGCTGGCCAGGGCGCTGAGCAAAAGCGCCAGCAGCATTTTATATTTATGCCGGGCGATGTACTTGCCGGCCCGTTTCAGATGCTGCCATCGAAAGGGCGACTCCAGCTTTTCATCTACGTCAAATTTATTGCGTGCCATCCTACACCGCCTCCTTCATGGGAATACCGTACTGCAGGCAATAGGTCTGCCAGTAATATCCCCGTTTTTCAAGCAGCTCCCGGTGGTTGCCCTGCTCGGTGATTCTGCCGTCCTGCAAAACCAGAATCAGGTCGGCGTCCCGCATGGAGGAAATGCGCTGGGCGATGATGAATTTGGTGCAGGGGAATGGCAGGGAGCGAAGCTGCTGCTGGATGTACATTTCCGTTTCGCTGTCCACAGCGGAGGTGGTGTCGTCCATCACCAGGATGCTGGGCCTTACCGCCAGGGCGCGGGCCAGGGCGATGCGCTGCCTCTGGCCGCCGGAGAGCCCCACGCCTCTCTCGCCGATGATGGTGTCGTATCCTTCGGGCAGTTTTTCCGCGAACTCCGCCGCATCAGCCCGGCGGGCAAAATCCTTTACATCATCGAGGGTCAGCTCCTGATTCCCGAAAGCAATATTGCCCTCCACCGTATCGGAGAACAGAAACACATCCTGTGTGGCGATGCCGATGCCGCCGCGAAGCTGATGCAGCTTCCACTGCTTCACGTTGCAGCCGTCCACCAGCACCTCGCCCTCCGTCGCGTCGTAAAACCGGGCCAGCAGGTGAATCAGCGACGTTTTGCCGCTGCCCGTGGGCCCTATCACCGCCACGGTCTGGCCGGGCTGTACGGAGAAGCTCACGTCCGAAAGGATCTGCTTGCTGTCGATCCGGAAAGAAACGTGGTCGAATTCGATCCGCCCCTGCATGCGTTCGTGCGCCACGGCGTCCGGCATGTCCACGATTTCCGGCTTGCCGTAATGCAGCTCCATCACCTTGGCCGCGGAGGTGGAAAACCGCTGCAGGTCGTTGATCAGGTTGCCCAGTTCGCGCATGGGATTGGAAACAGCCCAGCTCAGGCCCGTAAAAATCGCAAGTTCGCCGGGGGTCAGCTCGCCATTGATGATGAAGAGCCCGCCCACGAAAACCGTCACCAGCTGGATAGCGTTCACCAGAAGTTCGATCATGGGAAAGAAGGTAAGCCAGAGCTTGTTGATGCGCAGATGGCTGTCCATGAAGGCGCGGTTCTTCTTTTCAAAGCGTTCCTTCTCGTATTCCTCCCGGGCAAAGGCCTTCACCACCCGGTTGCCCGCAATGTTTTCCTGCGCGGCAGTGTTCATATCGCTGAGCTTTTCCCGCATGAACACGAACCGGGGCCGCACGTGCTTGGAAAAGAATTTGGTGATCAGCAGCAGCACCGGCGTAATCACGATCAAAAGCAGGGTCAGCTTCCAGTTCACAAGGGTCAGGTACACCGTGGCAAACAGAAAGGTGCACGCTGCGTCAATGATGCGGTAATCAATGTAGGCAAGAAAATGCCGGCACCAGTCCAGGTCGGCGCTCATGCGGGTCATC
>JAFXMP010000023.1 GCA_017530275.1 Clostridia bacterium
ACCAAGATAGCCGCCGTTTCAACAGCCAAGCTTTGCAACAATGCGCTAATAAGGCCCTGGGGCCAAAGGCTCTTGGTTCAGTGGTTGAGGGGGGCTGACAAAGCCTCCTGCCTCGTTAAAATAATTTTGAAAAAGGCCGTAGCGATTTTGCCCCGCTATGGCCTTTTATCTGGGATTGAAAGGACTCATTCAATCCGGATGCCGTACATGCTGGCGTTGTTTTTGCCGCAGGTGCCGATCACCAGATAGTTTTTGTACACGGCGGGGCTGCCTTCGATGGGGCCGCCCAGGTTGATCGTATTGCGGACGGAACCGGTGCGGGCGTTCAGCAGGGTCAGGTTGCCGCCCTCGTCGCCCTGGACGATCCAGGCATCGCCGTTATCGCTGTACACCGCCACGGGGGAGGAAATGGCTTCGTCCTTCATGGCATATTCCCACATCAGGCGGCCGCTTTGCTTATCCAGTGCCAGCAGTTTGCTGCCGCCGCCGCTTACCTTGTTCACCGTGAAGAATACCAGATCGGAAACCTTGTTCTGTCCGATGACGGGGCTGGCCTTGCAGCCGGAAAGTTGGTTCTTGTCGTAATCGCACTTGATTTCATAGGTCCACAGCGTTGTGCCTGTGAGGGCGTTCATGCGGCGGATGGTGACTTCCTTTTTGCTGCCCAGGCGGTTGTAGGCTGTGTTGCCGGTATAAAGGCTCACGCTGGTTTCGCTGTCCATATCCAGGGCGAGGGCGGCGTCAATGTTATCGCCGCCGTCCATGGCCCAAACGGTTTTCATGGTGTCGGAATCCACGCAGCGGATGACGCCGTAGGTGTCGGCCATATAAATGTACTTATCGTACATGGCGACGCTGCTTTCCACGCTCACCTGGGCCTCCTTTTCATCGGAAACTTTGGTGCGGAGGTAAAGCACGGTGGGCTTGATGCTCATGGACAAAACGGCGCTGGGGTTCAACCGGTTGGGATATTCAAAGTTCGCGTTCAGGTCCAGGGTGTAAAGCAATCCGTTTTCCCCGGCTACGATCAAAGCGTCCACTTCCCGGTTGTCTTTCAGGAACAGGGCCGTGCCGTCGAACGCGCCGTTGGTGTTATACTGCACCTGGGAATTGGATTTGCGTCCGTTGAGAAAATAGGCTTCCTTGCCGTCCACCAGGTTATAGATATGCAGGCCGATGCTGCCGGTTTTATTGGGCAGTTTGGATATTCCCTGGCCCACGGCCAGCAGAGGCCGGTCGTAGCTGTCAATGGAAACGCTGCCCTTGAGAGGATAGCCCACGTTGATGGGGTCCCGGGTGGCGGAACCGTCGGTGAGGTCCAGGAAGTAGATTTTGCCGTCCTGCGCCCCGAAGATCACTTCCCGCAGCTTTTCGGTGGCTTTTTTTTCGTCATAAAGGTTCATGCCCTCGCGGACTTCCTTGGTCCACTTGACGATGGCGGGCTGGCCTGTCCAGCCGACGCCGTACAGGGTGCCGTTGTCGGCGGTTTTCAGCGAACCGATGGGAACTGACCATAGAACGGACAGTTGTTCCTTTTCCACGTTCACGGTACCATAGGCGGCGTTCCGGCGGAAGTTGTCGCCCCGGAAGGTAAGCACGCCTGCAGAGACATAGAAGGAATAATTGTCAGGATTGGGGGCCACATAGCCTGCCGTGCGGCTGACGGTGGTGGTTTTGCCGCCTGCGTAAACGGTATCCGTGGATTTCAGGGAACCTGACCCAGGATTGGCGTCCAGCCTGGGTACGGGGGTGGCGGTGGGCAGCGGAGTGGGAGTGGGGGTTGGCGTCACAGTAGGCGCGGCGGTAGGGGCGGGCGTCGGTTCGGCTGTCGGTTCCTCCGTTGGTACGGCGGTGGGGGCAGCGGTCGGTTCGTCCGTGATTTCCTCCACCACGTACGAAGAAGGATCCTCCGTCGGCGGGGGCGGATTGGTGGGGGCCCAGGTGATCACGGGCAGTGCGGCGGTTTCAGTGAAAGACGGGGCCGCTGTTTCCAGAGGCAGGACCACAGCCACGGGCACATCGGTGGGCACGGCGGTGGGCGCGTCCGTGACAGGAACCTGGGTGGGAACAGGCGTATCCGTGGGTACGGGCGTAGGAATAGTGACGGCCAGCGATACGGTTTTTTCTGTGCGCCGCCAGGTTTCGCCTTCCCGGATCACGGCATAGACCGCACCGGTATAGGGCACGTCGAAAATGGCGTTGATATTCCAGATTTTGTTCGTTTCATTGGCCCCGTTTACCAGGGCCGTGGTGCCTGCGATTTCATTGCCTTCCGCGTCTTCGATCCTCACGCCGTCCACGGATTGGTTGGTGGTAACGCTGAACAGCATCCGGGTATTGGTCGAACCGGTGTCGGAAGCGGCCTGGAAGGACAGCACCTCGCCCTGGGCTTTGACCGGGGGACTGAACAGGCTGGTGATGGTATTCTTCAGGGGATTGAACGGCCCGGCGTCCTTCATGAAAAACAGCGCGGCGAAAAAGACGACCGCTGCCGCCAGGATAACGCCCAAAATCTTCAGCCAGGGGAAACGGCGGACATCCTCTTCATCCTCAAAACCGTCATCCTGCTGGCGGGTATGGCGCATATAAAGCCCGTCATCCGGGGCAGGATCGGAAACACGGGAATAACTGCCGCGGGAGGCCGGGGCGTTCTCTTCCGGCCAGGAAGCGGGCTGACGGCGCTGCCACTGAATCTCCTGCGGCGCTTCTTCCTGTTCCCTGGGCAGGGACCGGGATGTATCTGCAGATTGCGCCGGCGCCGTATCGGCTTGGCGGTGCCGGTCGCTGCGGCGGTGGCGCACAGGCGGCTGGGATTCGGAAGAATAAGGATCATAATGACTCAAAGGATTGAACCTCCTTCGTATGAACTGGAAAGAAAATATATCCTCATACAGTATACCAGAAACGGGGCTGAATCACAAGTGAAAATATCGGAAACGCTTTGCTTGTGACTGATAATTTCGGATAAAAAGCAGGGTAGAAAAGAAAAAGATTCATTTTTGCTATAGACTGTGTTACAATATTGCCGTTCCATCAGGAGTACGCGATCAAATGCGCAGGAGGAGGGGCAGGATATGCACCGTTTTTTTGCAGAACGGATTGAGAATGATCGGGCGGAACTGCCGCCGGAAGAGGAGAACCATGCCCTGCGCGTACTGCGCCTGAACGCTGGGGACGAATGCCAGGCCCTGGTTGAAGGAAATCTGTACAGGGCGGTGATCGAGGAAACGGCTCCCCAGGTGATCCTGCGATTGGAGGATATGCTGCCCTCCACGGAACCTACCGTGGAGATCACGCTGTATCAGGGTATTCCAAAAGGGGAAAAAATGGATTTCATTGCGCAGAAGTGTACGGAGGCGGGCGTATGCCGAATCGTGCCGGTCGCGTTTTCCCGGTGTGTGGCCCGGTGGGATGGAAAGGACGCGGCCAAAAAGCAAGCCCGCTTCCAGCGCATCGCTGCGGAAGCGGCCAAGCAAAGCGGCCGGGCGGTGAGCCCGGAAATGGGACTGCCCATCACGGTAAAACAGCTCTGCGCCGAGCTTTCTCCATTTGATTTGGTACTGGTTCCCTGGGAAGAAGAACGGGGAAACGGCATCCGAATGAAATGGCGGGGCGAAAAGCGGGTGGCTTTCGTGATCGGCCCGGAGGGCGGCATATCCGCCGAGGAAATCGAACAAATGAAAGCTGCCGGGGCGGCGCCCGTCTCATTGGGGCCCCGGATCTTCCGCACGGAAACGGCGGGGCTGGCGGCAATCGTTTCCCTGCTGACGATTTCAGGAGATATGGAATAAAATGAAGAAAAAGCAATTATCGGACAATGAAACGCTCTTCCGCTTGGATACTTGGATGGCCCTGCATCAACGGCTTTGCTGGCTGATTTTAGCGGTTCTGGCCATTGGCGTGATGGCGGTGCTTCTGTCTTTCAGATTTCTACCGGAAAAGATACAGACGGCTGTGATGTTTGCCGTCATGATGCTGCTGTTGACCCTGTACCGCTGGGCGTCCAACGCGCCGTACCGCTCCATGCGCAAATGGGGCAACCGGCTGGAAAAGGGAAATTTGGAACAGTACCGGAACATGCTGGATTATGTGCAAAAGCTGGAAAAAGCGCTGCCAGACGCCCTGCGCAGGCAGCTGAGCCATTCCATGACCGGCACGAAAGCGTCGCTCATGGCCGCCCTGGGGCAAAAGGAAGAAGCGCTGGAACTGCTGCGGAATTATGACCAGTACTGGGATAAATCGCAGAAAACGAATTTTCAAGCCATGATGAACAAAATTTCCGGTGAAAACAAGGAAACAGAGCAGAAGGAGAACTGATCCCATGCGCACGGTAGCCTTTCATACCCTGGGCTGCAAGGTGAACCAATATGATTCCCAGGCCATGCTGGAGCTGTTTGAGCAAGCGGGCTACGAGCCGCGTGAATTTAGCGAAGCGGCCGACGTGTATGTGGTGAACACCTGCACGGTGACGGGCACTGGGGATAAAAAGAGCCTGAACGCCGTGCGGCGGGCCCTGCGGACCAATCCTCATGCCGAAGTGGTGATCGCTGGATGCCTGGCCCAACGGGACGGGGAAAAGCTGCTGGAGACCGGGGCGCGGCTGGTGATCGGCAACGCCCGGCGGGGCGAGGTGGTGCGTCTGTTGGAAGAAGCCGTTGCAAACGGCCAGCGGGTGGCGGCGGTGACGGATATCCTGCGAACTCCTTACGAGCCCCTGAATATTTCCAGCCATGAAGGACACACCCGGGCGGTGCTGAAGATCCAGGAGGGCTGTGACCGGTACTGCACCTACTGCATTATCCCGTATGTTCGGGGCGGCATTCGGTCCCGTGCGCCGGAGGATATTCACAGGGAAGCCTGCCGCCTTGCTCAGGCCGGTTTCCAGGAGCTGGTGCTGACCGGCATTCACCTGACCAGCTATGGCCGGGACCTGGAGGAAAAAACGCTGCTGGACGCGGTTCGCGCCTGCGATGTGGCGGGCGTGCGGCGCATCCGCCTGGGTTCCCTGGAGCCGGTGATCGTGACGGAGGAGTTTGCGGAGGCATTAAAAAAGGAAGAAAAGGTGTGTCCCCAGTTTCATTTGGCTTTGCAGTCCGGCAGCGATACGGTGCTGAAACGCATGCGCCGCCGGTATACCAGGTCAGAATTCCGGCGCGCCTGCGCTTTGCTGCGGGCAGCATTTCCCGGCTGCGCCATCACCACCGACGTGATCACCGGCTTTCCCGGCGAAACAGAAGCCGAATTTTCGGAAACTGTGAACTTTTCCCGTGAAATCGGCTTTGCCCGGATGCACGTATTTCCCTACTCCGCCCGGCAAGGGACCCCGGCGGCACAAATGCCGGGCCAGGTGCCCAAAGCGATTCGGGAAGAAAGGGCGCGGACGCTGATTGCGGAAGGGATGGACATGGGCCGAAAGTACCGGGAAAGCCAGATCGGAAGCATTGTGGAGGTATTGGTGGAGGAAATCGATGAGGATGGAATGGCTCACGGGTATACCGGGCAGTATATCGCTTGCAGCCTGCGGAATGGCGAGCCGGGAGAAATCTATCCAGTGTACGTGACAGGGATGGACGCGGATGGATTGGTCGGAGACATAGAGAGATAAAATTGAAAAAAGCGTTTGGAAAAGGGAGTGCGCGGCACTCCTTTTTTGTTGAAAAAATCATTAGTTTTCAGGAGGCCCAAAACGCAGCGTACAAAAATGATCATTCTTTTGCATGAATTGTGAAGCGAAGCACGCTTTTTGAAACAGCCGCGGGAGTGGGGTTTACAAATGGCAGGCAGAATTTCTATAATGCTCGCTGAAACGAGAACTGATGTTCTTCAAACACGAGAAAAAGGGATGAAAACAGCAGGAGGGGAAAATGGAAGGAAAACTGAACGCGGGGGACGCGAAATGTCCTTTTTTCTGCGCCCATACCAATCATACGGTGATCTGCGAAGGGCTGATCCCAGACAGTCATGCCTGCCTGACCTTTTCGGGCAAGGATGGGAAACGCATCCAGTATGAAGCGTTTTGCTGCATGCGGTATGAGAACTGCGAAAGGTACCTGGCCCTGACGGAACGGTACAGGCAGGAAGCGGAAACGTAAAGAAGCGGGAGGGAAACATGCGGAAAAAAATCCCGATCAATGAAAATGCCGGAACGCAGGATGAGAAAAAACGGATCGCCGAGGAAAAGTATATCGGCGGGGACGTATCGCTCAGGGCGCTGGCGGCGGAGCTGGGCCTCAGTGCCTCCACCCTGGGGAAATGGAAAAAAGCGGGGGAGTGGGAGAAGAAACGGGACGAGGTGCAGCAGCGAGCTATGAAAAAAGCCGCCACCCAGGCGGTGAACAAAAAGGCACGGGAGCTGTGCCGCCTGCTGGAAGCGTCGGATGAAATGGAATACGCGCTGCTGCTGGCTGCCCGGGCCGTAGTGAAGAACCTGTGCGAGGATGAGGAGGGGCTCATCGTCACCGACGGCAAGGAACGGGCTGACAACATGACCCGCATCGTGCGGGCCATCAACCAGCAGGCCGAAACCAGGATGCGCTTAAGCGGCATCATGGACCAGGCCGAACAGGAAAAGATCGCACTGCTCTGGCGCAAGCAGGAATTGGATGAACGGAAAGAAGCACAGGATCAGGCATCAGAAAAGGAAGGCGTGCTGATCAAAATGGACGCTGAAACGGAAGCGTTTTCGGAATGACACGGAAGATCAGTATGGAACCGCCCAGCGAAAAACAGGCGCTGTTCATGCGGGCAAAAGAAAAATACGTGATCTTCGGCGGGGCACGGGGCGGCGGGAAAAGCTGGGCGGTGCGGTGGAAGGCGATCCTGCTGTGCGTCAGATTTCCTGGCATCCGCGTGCTGATCATGCGGAAAAGCTATCCGGAATTGCTGGAGAATCACATCAAGCCCCTCCAGGCGCGGCTGGCTGACATTGCCAAGTACAACGGCGTGACCCATGAAATTCGTTTTCCCAACGGCAGCATGATCAAGTTCATGTTCTGTTCCCGGGACAGCGACCTCATGAAGATTCAGGGTCACGAATACGACGTGATCGCCATTGACGAGGCCACCCAAATGACGGAATACCAGATCAAAACCGTGATGGCCTGCCTGCGCGGCACGAATAGCTTTCCCAAGCGCATGTACATGACCTGCAATCCCGGCGGGCCGGGACACCAGTACATCAAGCGCCTCAAGGACCGGAGATTCCGAAGCGATGAAAACCCGGAGGATTACGTTTTCATCCAAAGCCTGGTGACAGACAACAAAGCCTTGATGGCAAAGCAGCCCGATTACATCGAGCAGTTGAAGGCCCAGCCCCCGCGGCAGCGGGAGGCCTGGCTGCACGGCAACTGGGACGTGTACGAGGGACAGTTTTTCGAGGAATTCCGGGACGATCCGGAACACTATCTGGACAGGCGTTTCACCCACGTGATCGATCCCTTTGAGCCGCCTGTGGGCTGGCGCATCTTTCGCAGCTTTGACTGGGGCTATGCTAAACCGTTCTCCTGCGGTTGGTGGGCGGTGGACTTTGACGGGGTTTATTACAGGATATTGGAACTTTACGGCTGCCGCCAGGATCACGGGGAGGATGTGCCCAACGAGGGCGTCAAGTGGATCGACGACAAGATTTTTTCGGAAATCGCGCGGATGGAACGGGAGCACCCCTGGCTCCGGGGCAAACAAATTCAGGGCGTAGCGGACCCAAGCATCTGGGCGGGGGCGGAAAACGGCGTCAGCCGCTACGACGTGGCGGTCCGGCATCGGGTGTACTTTGAAAAGGGCAGCAACGACCGGATACCAGGCTGGATGCAGTGCCATTACCGGCTGGCCTTCAATGAAGACGGCTATCCCATGATGTATGTGTTCAAAAACTGCCGGGCATTCATTCGCACGATCCCACTGCTTCGGTATGACGGGCACGTGACGGAGGACCTGGACAGCGGTATGGAAGACCACGCGGCTGACGAGTGGCGGTACTTTTGTATGCTGAACCCCATTAAGCCCCGAACGGCGGTGGAACGCAAAATCATTTTTAGCGATCCCTTAAACCAGATTGCAAGAAGAAAACAGGGATGACAAGACGGAGGAAAAGAAGAGAGTACAGAGTTCAGAGCACAGAGTGCAGATCGATATTGACTTCAAAAGAGTCACGATCCTGCCATTTTGTAAAACCATATAATCTGAACTCTGAACTCTCCGGCAGCACGAACGAGCAGGGAGGACGGTATGAGTGAATTAACACCAGGACGAATGACCCGGGAGCGCCTGCGGCAGGCCGCCGACACCCTGAAAAAGTACAAGGCGGGGAAGGCGCGGCTGGAAGCGCGTTTGAAAGAAGATGAAAAATGGTGGCAGGGACACGCCTGGGACTGTATGGCGGAACAGGGCAATCCAAACAATCCCAAACGCCCCACCAAATGGCTGGTGAACGTGATCATGGGCAAGCATGCGGATATGCTGGACGCTTATCCGGAGCCGGTGATCCTGCCGCGGGAGGAAAACGATGAACAGCAGGCCAGGCAGCTAAGCTCCATCCTGCCGGTGATCTTAGAGCAGAACCATTTTCAGGATGTATACAATCAGCAGGCCTGGGAAAAGAACAAGCACGGTACGGCGGTATACGCCGTGTACTGGGACAGGACAAAACTGAACGGGTTGGGGGACGTGAACATCTGCGGCGTGGATCTGATGAACCTGTTCTGGGAGCCGGGGGTGGATGACATTCAGAAGAGCCGCAACCTGTTTCTTGTCACGGCCCAGGACAGGGAAACGCTGGAACAGGAGTATCCGCAGCTTGCACAGGAGGGAACGCAGTCCGATTTCTTTCTTTCGCGGTATGAAACGGAGGATACCGTGGGCTTTGCCGATAAAGCGCTGGTGATCGACTGGTATTACCACACGTATGAAAACGGCCGAAAACTGCTGCAATACTGCAAATACTGCGGCCAGCAGGTGCTGTACGCCAGCGAAGACGACCCGGCGCTCCAGGGGCGCGGCTGGTATGACGACGGGCAGTATCCTTTCGTCCTGGACACGCTGTTTCCTCAGAAAGGAAGCCCCGCGGGGTGGGGCTACATCGACCTGGGCAAGGACACCCAGGAGGAAATCGATCTGCTGAACGCCGCTATCAGCCTGAACGCCAGGGCAGGCGCAATTCCCCGGTTTTTCCGCCGGGCAGATTCGCCCATTAACCTGGACCAGTTCCTGGATTTTACGAACCCGGTGATCGAGGTGGAAGGAGGCTTGGGCGAAGCGGATATGACGCCGGTGAGGCACTATCCCCTGGACGCGGTGTATGTGCAGCACTTGAATAACCGGATTCAGGAATTGAAGCAGACCTGCGGCAATCAGGATGTATCCAACGGTATCACCAACGGCGTGATCGCGGCCAGCGGCATCGCGGCCCAAATGGAAGCGGCGGGACGTACCAGCCGGGACGGCAACAAGGGCACCTATCGCGCTTATGCCCGCATGCTGGAAATGGTGATCGAACGCATCCGTCAGTTTTACGATATTCCCCGATGCTTCCGCATTTTAGGGGAAAGAACGGCCTGGGAATTCATCCAGTTTGATAATTCCAATTTGCAGCTCCAGGCAAACCCCAGCCTGGCGGGCCGGGAAATGGGCTGGCGCAAGCCGGTGTTCGATATCAAAGTATCGGCGCAGAAGGAAAACGCCTACACCAAGATGGCCCAAAATGAATTGGCCCTGGGGCTGCTGAAGGCAGGCGTGTTTTCGCCGCAGCTTGCGGATCAAAGCGAATTGCTTTTGTCCATGATGGATTTCAGGAAAAAGGATGAGCTGCTGCTGAAAATTCAGGAGAATTCGGCAGTCCGCCGGGAAACGGCCCTGTGGCAGCGCATGGCGCTGGAACTGGCCAGCCGGTACGAACCGGAAACGGCGGAAAAAATGGCCCGGGGTATTCTGGAACCTTCCGGCACAGGAAATGTTTATATCCCAGCAGGCGATGGGAGCGTTTTATCCGGACGGCTCGGCGACGGGTACGAAAAGCGTATGACGAGGGCAAAGGAGCGCAGCCGGACCGTGAGCCAGCCGGACTGACGGGCTGCCTGTTCATTCCATTCGGCTTTACCCCAAGCGGGAAGCAGATACAGTGAAAGCAGAGGAGGACGAATATGGAACCAATGAAGCGGCAAGGGTTTACCCAGGAAGCGGAAGAGGGGAGGAGGGAAGCAATGCAGGAGGGACATACGCCGGGGCAGGCAGACCGACGGGCCGATTTTCAGGCGCTGATTGCCGGCCCGTACCGGAGTGAATTTGAGGAAGCGGTGGCAAGCAGGGTACAGTATGAACTGAACCGCATGCAGGCGAACGGACCGCGGGAAGCGGAGAACAGCTCCCGCATAAAAGGAGGGCAGGAAAATACCCGGCGGGATGCGGCGCTGAGGCGGCATTTTGCCGATCTCATCCGGCAGGGAGAAGAATTGAAACAGATCTTCCCGGATTTTGACCTGATGACGGAAATGCAGAATCCCGCCTTCGTGCGGATGACCGCGCCTGGAACGGGCGTGAGCGTGAAGGATGCTTTCTACGCCGTTCATGGCGAGGACATTCAGCGGGCAAGCATGCAGTATGCCGCCGCACAGGCGGGACGCCGCATCGCCGCCAGCGTGCAGGCGGGAGCAGCCCGGCCTGTGGAAAACGGCATTCAGGCCGCGAGCCCCGTAATGATCGGCGTTGATATCCGCGGGATGAACAAAAAGCAGCGGGAGGAGTACCGCCGCCGCATCCACAGTGGGGAAATCATCAATTTCAGGGACAAGTTTTAAAGGAGGAAACAGGGAATGCAGAATTTGCAGCAATTTGACCGGCGCATGATGGCGGGAGACGCGGGGGTATCGGGCGGCAGTCCTGTGGCCACGACACAGAACTATGTCAATGCTTACACCGGCGACACCGAGGCCTTCGACGCGAACTATACCATGTCTCCCGAGGTCAAGCAGTGGTACAACACCGAGGCTTTGGAAAACGCGCGCAGCAATCATATGTTCGCCCAGTTCGCCAAGAACATCCCCCTGCCGGAAAACCACGGCATGACCGTGGAAATGCGCAAGGCCAACACCTTCGGTGACGTGCCCCGCCTGAAAGAGGGCGTGATCCCAGACGGGGAGAAATTCGGCTACAGCGCCGTGACCGCCACAGTGTACGAATACGGTGCGTACACGCCGCTCAGCCGCCGTCTGATCCGACACGCGGTGGACCCTGTAGCCCAGGACGCGGCGGAAGAACTGGGCGCGGCGGGCGGCAACACCCAGGATAAGATCGCCCGAAATATCGCCTTGAGCGGCAGCAACGTGATGTACTGCGACAAGGGCAACGGCACGGCGGTGAACACCCGCAGCCAGCTGGACAGTACCTGCCTGCTGACTCCCACCATGGTGAACCGGGCGGTGACCTGGCTGAAAAAGCACAAGGCCCCCAAAATCAACGGCAAATACGTGGCCATCATTCATCCCAGCGTCACCTACGACCTGAGACAGAGCAGCGATTGGATCGACGCCCATAAGTACGCAAATCCTGAGGAGATTTATAACGGGGAAATCGGCGAGCTGCACGGCGTGCGTTTCATTGAAAGCGACAACGCTAAAGTGCTGCGCGGCAAGGATCTGGCCAGCGACAGCCGTACCCTGCTGGTCAATGGTCAAATCAGCAGCGCTGGCAAAACGATCACCTTTGACGGCGGCACCGTGGCGGAAAACGCCCTGAAGGATCGCTATATCCTGGTGGGCGATGTGAAATGCCTGGTAACGGGCAACACGGATACTACCATCACGGTGAAGGATAACATCAACAATATCGCCGATAACACAGTGATCTATCCCGGTGAGGGCGGGAATCAGGGCATTGCCGTTTACGGCTGCATTTTCCTGGGCAAAAATGCCTTTGGCATGATCGATGTGGCGGGCGGCAACATGGAAATGATCATGAAATCCCCGGAAGAAGCGGGCGGACCCCTGAACCAGTTTGGCACCATCGGCGTGTATTTTGAAACCGGCGGCGGCGTGCTGTATGAGGAAAGACTGCTGCGCGTTGAATGCGGAAGCTGGTACAGCTCCGTGGATGAGGACGAGGACGAAAAGTAAATTTCAGAGTGGAGAGTGGAGAGTGGAGAGTTGAGAGTGGAGAGTGGAGATTTATATAGTCGAACAATAGGGGTTTCCTGTTTCATCATTATATTATCTCAACTCTCAACTCTAAACTCTCAACTCCCCCGAAAAGGAGGAAGCAAAATGGCAAAGGATACAGCGGGAAACAAGGTATACGATCCCTGGCAGGATATGCGGCAGGTATTCATTCCCAAACGCAGCCGCACGGAACAGAACACCCTGGAGGTGGGCGTGAACGATAAAACGTTCTTTGTGCCCAAGGATCAGTTTGTAGATGTGCCCATGCCCCTGTGGGAAGTGGTACATGAAATGCTGGACGCCCAGAAGACCATGGAGGAAGAAGCCAAAAAAGCCAGCGGTCAGCGGGAGTTTTCCATGGCTGTATAATAGGACAAACGGTCCCGGGGCGGCCATCAGCCCCGGGACCCTGGAGGGTGACCAAATGACTATCGATCAGGCGATCCACACAGTAGATGAACTCAAGCCCAACCAGATTGAACGGGCGCGGAAGATCGACTGGCTGGAAAGGCTGGACCGGCGTATTTTTCACGATTTGATCTGCACGCATGAACGGAAAAGCGGAGAAGAAACGCCGGCGTTTTTTGAAGGGTATGATCAGCATACCCTTCCTGATACCGTGCTGCTGGCTCCCGCGCCGTATGACGAGATATACCGTTTTTATCTGGAAATGCACATCGATCTGGTGAATCAGGAATACGACAAATACAACAACAGCGCCATGCTGTACGACGCTTCCTGGGGGCAGCTGGCCCGGATGTGGCACAGGGAACACAGGCCTTTGGAAGCCGCGGGATCACACTTGCGATTTTAAACGATTTGAACCGAGGTAGCGGAAATGCTTTACCCAAGACTGAATGGGATCAGAAAAACGCGGCAATGGACGGAGCAGTTCATGGGATTGGACCGGCGGCCGCGGACCTATGACGGGGCGTACGACGCCATGGGCAACATGACGGGCGACCCGTGGCCGCTGCTGAGCAGCCGGAAAAAGCGGGGATTGGTGGCGGAACTGGACAGCCCCCAGGCCATGACGGTGCTGGGAAAGCTGGCCTGGATCGACGGCAATACGCTGTATTTTGACGGACAGGCGACGGCCATCAACGATTTGAGCCTGGAAGAAGAAATGCTGCCCAAGCGGATCATCGCCATGGGGGCCTATCTGCTGATCATGCCGGATAAGCGGTATTACAACACGGTGGACCCGCAGGACCGTGGAAATATCGAACGGCTGTGGGCCAGCACGGGGAATGTGACCTTTACCCTGACGGACATGGACGGCATCGACTATCCCCAGGGAAGCATGCATACGGGAAGTGCGGCTCCGGCAGCAAATGCGGCGTCGGAGGGCGATTACTGGCTGAATACGGCAGAGAAACCGCATACGCTGTACCGGATGTACGATGGGGAATGGGTATCGGTTTCTACGGTCTATGTGCGGATTTCCTGCCCCGGGATCGGCCTTGGCCTGAACGCGCAGGACAGCGTTCACATCAGCGGGATCGAATACAGCGGGAACGACACGGATTTTGGGGCGCAGCTGGAATTCCTAAACGCGACCCATGTGATCCAGGCTGTGCAGAATGATTTTATCGTGATCACAGGCGTGATCGACTGCCAGTATACCCAAACGACAGGACAGGTGCGGGCGGACCGGCGGATGCCCAAAATGGATCATCTGATCGAGTGCAACAACCGCCTGTGGGGCTGCCGGTACGGGGAACAGGATGGGGAAACGGTGAACCGCATCTATGCCAGTGCCCTGGGAGACTTCAAAAACTGGGAAAAGTATATGGGCACCAGCATGGACAGCTATTACGTGAACGTGGGAACGGACGGCCCCTTTACCGGCGCAGCGGTGCACCGGGGATATCCGCATTTTTTCAAATCGGACTGCGTGCACAAAGTTTACGGGGACAAGCCCAGTAATTTTCAAACGCAGCTGACGGAATGCGACGGTGTGAAAGCAGGCTGCGCGGACAGTCTGGTCGATTACAACGGCGCGCTGTACTATGTGAGCGTGAACGGCGTGGAGTGTTTTGAAAGCCTGCCGGAAAACCGGAGCAAGGCGCTGGGGGCAGTGAGCTTTACAGAGGCGGCGGCAGGTCAGGCCGGGGGCAAGTATTACCTGAGCGCCAAAGACCGGGATGGGCAATGGGATTTATACGTGCTGGATACAAGGCGCGGCGTATGGCACCGGCAGGATGACAGCCATGTGCTGTCATTCGCCGAACTGAACGGGGAAATGTACGCGCTGATGAGCAATGGGCTGCTGTACGCCCTGAACGGGAGCGCTGGAGAAAAGGAAACGGAGGAAGTGACCTGGTACGCGGAAACGGCGGCCATGGGCTACGAATACCCGGATCATAAGTATTTGAGCCGGTTCCTGCTGCGGATGAAGCTGGGCGTGAAGGCCGAATGCCGCGTGTATATGCAGTATGATTCGGATGGGCTGTGGCGGCACAAGGGCACGATCAGGGGAATGGACAGGGTGAAAACGTACCTGCTGCCCGTGATTCCAAGGCGGTGCGAGCACGTAAAGGTCCGCTTTGAAGGGCATGGGGATATGCATCTGTACGGCATGGCGCGGGAATTGGCAATCGGGAGGGAATAAGCATTGACGAACACACAGGAAGATTTGAAAAAGGCACGGCTGAATCTGGAATACGCTTCCGGGCAGCCGCGGTCTATGGGAGCGGATTATGGCAGGGCGGCCGGCCAGAACCTCGACTGGGGTTCAGGCGGAACCGGCGCAGCGGGAAACGCAGCGGCCTTGAATATCTATGGCCTCAGCGAAAGCACGCAGACGGGCTTGCAGCAGTATAGCCAGGGCTATATGCCCAGTCAGTCGGTCAACCAGGCCAAGGAGTACCTGCAGGGTGTGATGAACAGCCAGCCGGAGGCGTTTCAAAGCAAGTATACCCGGCAGATCGCCGATCTGTATGACAGGATCATGAACAGGCCGGTTTTTAAGTACGACGTATCGAAGGATCCGCTGTTCGCCTCCTACAAAAATCAGTATATGCAGGGCGGTCAGCGGGCCATGCAGGACGCTATGGGCACAGCGGCGGCGCTGACCGGCGGCTATGGCAACAGCTGGGGCGCCACAGCGGGTTATCAGGCTTATCAATGGTATTTGCAGCAACTGAACAGCGCGATCCCGCAGCTGGAGCAGTACGCCTTTGATCAGTACAAGTATTACGGCGAAGAAATGCGCAGGAACATGGACCTGACCAACGATTTGGATTCCATCGACTACAGCCGGTACCGGGATACCGTGGACGATTGGCAGACCAGCGCGGCCATGGCACAGAACGCTTACCAGTTTGAGAAGCAGAGCGACCTGGCGGTATGGGAAAACATGCTGGATCATTACCAAAATATGGCTGAAATGGAGAACAGCAATTATTGGGCGGAGCAGAACCTTGAAGAAAAACAGCGGCAGGCGGATCTTGACGAAGCGTACAGGCAGGCGCAGCTTGCGGAAAGCGTACGGCAGTATAACAGCACGCTCGTCGAGAATCAGCGGCAGTATGATTTGAGCCTGAATGAAAAGCAGCGAGAGTTTGATATCGCCCAGGACCTCAGCCAGGAGAAATTTGATTTCCAGCTGCGGCAGTACGAGGATAAGCTGAAACAATTGGAGCAGCAGAGCGGCGGCGGGAGCAGTACGGGAAATAGCGGCGGAACGGTGATCCCATCAGCGGGAAAGGCCGGAAACCGGCTGGAAGACGGCGAAATGACCGTTTTGCCGGTCATGAAAACCAACCTGCAGGGAGACGTCAATTACGGACCTTTGGCGCAGAGTACACCGGCGATGCCTGTTTCACAGGCGGATGCGCTGCTGGATCAGATGGAAGCGCTTTATCAGAATTCGACGCAGGGACAGAAGAAGAGTACAGCATGGATCAAGCTAAATCGCTGATGGAATGGATAAAGAAAAAGACGGATTCATTTTTCATTGGATGGAAGTGAGCATATGGCATATCTGAACGAAATACAGATCCGCGGCGAAATCAAGGACGCGCGCCAGGTCATGGAGTACCTGTACCAGCTGGAGGATCAGATCCGCTATGCTTTGCAGAACCTGGATGGCGAGAACATCCAGGCGGGAGCCATCGGGGAAAAACTGCTGAGCGGAGGGATCAAGAATCAAATCAAGGCGGCGCAGCGTACAGCCGATTCGGCCACGGCGGCAAACGTGTCCACAGCGGCGCAGGTAACGCGCCTAAGCGGCAGCGCGGTCAAAAAGCTGGAGGGAAGCGACCCGTTCAGCGTGTATGTGGGCAGCGAGCAGCCCGAGGGGCACGGCATCGTATGGATTCAGCCAGGGACGGAGCCGGATGAGGATGGATTGATGGACTGCACCTTGAAATATATCCCTTAAAGGAGGTGAGGGGAGATGATCACCATACGATTTGCCGGGCGGAAACCCAGCCCGGAGCAGAGCAGGATCGGCATGGAAACGGACCAGCAGTCGGAAACGCTGCGTTTCCTTCTGCCTCAGATCGCCGATGACCAGAGCGCTCAACTGATGATGCTGCTGCCGGATGGCACGGCGGAAATGCTCCAGATACGGGATGGCATTGCGGCTATTCCGGCGCGGGTGGTGGAAATCCCGGGCCGGTGCCGCTGCTGGGTGGAGATCCTGGGCGGGGAGAAGGTGGCCTGGAACAGCGAACTCATGTATCTGGATATCGGCGATCTGCCGCCCATCAGCGAGCGCACAGAAGCACAGTACCCTACGGCTATTCAGGACGCTATGGACGCCTGCGCCTGTACGGAAAGGTATCGGGACGAAGCGAAAGCCGCGGCGGGCATGGCGATAGCCAAAGGCGGTTTGCTGCACTTCGAGCTTAAAGAGGATGGGCACCTGTACATGTACTATACGCACAACACGCCAGTACTGTTTGAGATCATAGAAGGAGAATTATTCGCGTATGGCAATTGAATATCACGGCGAAAATAACATTGAAAAGGTAAATCTTGGCGCGGTGAGCGCATACGCGGTGGCGAAAAAGAACGGCTTTACGGGCACCGAAGCGGAGTGGGAGCAGTATATCGCCAACGCCAGCCTAAAAGCGCAGCAGGCAGCCGCCAGCGCCTCCGCCGCCGCGGCCAGCGCGGCGGAAGCCGCCACATACCGCGGAGAGATTCGGGACCAGAACCAGGGCCTGTTCGTGCGCTACGACGAGGATGCAACGCTGACGGAAGCCAGCCAGGCCCAATTCAGAAAGAACATCGGCCTGCCGCTGACAGCAAACGAAGCTGTGAGCCTGCTGGGCGAAGCGGCGGCGCAACTGGGCGCATTGACCGTATTGGCAGACATGCCGGGATTTTGGAGCACATCCGGGAGCATAAACAGGAATAACCCCGGATCGGCCTGGCACACGCGCATGGTGCCGGTTAAGGGTTTCACAAAAATTTACGGACGCACGTACATGGATTCATACGGTTACGCCATTGCCTACTTTGATCAGGATTATCAGCTGCTGTCTGATGTTTCCGTGGAAGGCACCGGCAACATGCGATTCGGAAACAACGCGGAAACCGAACCGCTGACCATACCGGAATCGGCGTGTTATGCTTCCCTCAGCGGCTGGGGAACGGCAACGGACTATGCTTTCGTATTCTGGGGTCCAGCCGTGGAAACGCCGGGACGTATGGAAATGCGCGGCGTGAGCTACGCGGATTTCGGTGCGCGGATGGACGGCGTACACGACGACACAGAAGCCGTCATGGCCTGCCACGCTTACGCCAACGAACACGGCTGCCCGGTGATCCAGCACAGCGGTACGGTGTATATGGAAACGGCCATGCACCGGCTGAACGGCGAAAGGCACAACGTAGAAATCAAAACGGATGTGGACTGGACCGGCACTACTTTCCTGATCAAGCCGCCCATTGAAGAGGAAAGGATCGTGTTCGCCGTGAGCCCGGACGAGGAAAAGGACGATGTGGATCTTTCAGCTGAACAGATCGATCAGCTGCATGATACCTGGTTGAACATCCCCTTCCTGCGGAATTATCCCAACGAGATCGTTACTTTCTTGATAGAAAAGGAATACCCCAACATTGTGATCGGCATGCGCGACGGCTGGCAGGAATCATCGTACCCCGATCCCTCGTATTATTCTGAAACCGTGACCACGGACCGAAACGGCGCTTTGATGGACGGACACCTTTTTCTGGATATCAGCAGCCGCATGCCCCGCGATGAGAATGATACCGTTATCGGTCATTTGACCATGCGGCGGCGGTCCACCATGGACAAACCCATTACGATCAGGGGCGGCACCTTTAAGCTGGACCATGACCATCGCTTTGCTAATCCGTACTATTTGTACATCAGCCGAAGCAACGTGACGGTGGAGGGGCTCAAGTGCGATGCGGCGACACGGCATGAAATCTACCAAACGCAGTACCGCGGGGAACTGATCCGCGCAGATTACGCGTATAACCTGTGCTTCCGGGACTGTGTGATGGAAAACTTCGGCACCTTCTTCCCTTGGGAAAACAGATATTCCGAAAATGTAAGCTATGTGCTGGTTTGCACCCACTGCAGCAATATCCTGATCGACCATTGCCAGTTCCTGCGGGGCTGGGGGCCCATTCAGACCAGCTGGTGCAAGCGCCTGACGGTGCGGGACAGCGTGATGGGCCGCGTGGATAACCATTACGGCTGCCGGGATTATCTGATTCAGGGGTGCACCATGGTGACCAGCCACAGCAATATCAACGTGGGATACGGCGACGGCTTCCTGACCGTGCGGAACACCAAATTCATTAAGACCCGCGACTATGACACCATGATGAACAGCCGCTTGGTATATTGCCGCGAGGACTATTGCAGCATTTTCCAGGGGAATATCACACTGGAAAACATTCAGATCGAAACCGATTATGAAACCACAGTATTATACGCGGCGCTGGAAAGCAGCTATCCTTTTCGACATGAACCGGGCAATCAGATGCTGCCCATGAAGCTGCCTAAGGTGCGGATGAAGAATATTTTCTTCAAGCACTTATCCGCACAGCCGGTGAAGCTTACGCTGGCGGAATACGGCGTACGGGCGGAAGCTTCGGCCCTTTCCTATGGCACGGTGGAGCCGGATAATGTGATTATTGACGGCGTTTGGAGCGATCAGCCCGCCCGCATCCTGCCTATGCTGGAGAATGTACACCTGACCGGCGATGAACGCTGGGTGATCAAGGTGAAGAACTTCGACTGCCGCATCGACGTTTCGGAAGACGATACCATCGATCCCAGCGAAAACCTGGCCTTCGATCTTGAACGGGTGTGGCTGTTGAAAGACCCTGAATTGTACTTTGAAAACCGGATCAGTGAAGCGAATCCCGCTGACAGCGCTGCCAGGGAAGCGGAGGCCAGCCGCATTGCGGCGGCGGCCAGTCAGCAGCAGGCGGCAGCCAGCCAGACCGGAGCGGCGGCCAGCGCGGAAGCGGCAAGCAGCAGCCAAATTGCGTCCGCCGTGAGCCAAACCGACGCGGCGCTCAGTGCGGCGGCGGCAAGCAGCAGCCAAACCGCGGCTGCGGCAAGTGAAACGGCAGCGGCGGCCAGCCAAAACGCGGCGGCAGCCAGCCAATCGGCAGCGGCGGCATCGGCGGTCAGCGCAGCTGCCAGCGCAGCACTGGCACAGCAGCACAGCATGGGCTTTGAAGATGATGGCACCGGACTGATCCTGAAGCCGTTGGAAGAGGAGGTATAAAACATGGCGCTGATAAACGGAACAAATTATGATCACATCGATTTACAGGCGGCAGCAGGCGGGAATGTGACCCGACATAAGCTCCAGGATACCGATGGCCGATCGCTGGTGGCATCCACAGAGGCATCTTCCACGGCTTCCGCATCCCACGCTGTGGGATCGTATTTCATCTACGATGGCGCTTTGTACCGCGCCACGGCGGACATCGCCAGCGGCGGGACGATCACCCCGAACACCAACTGCGTGGCGGTGACTGTGGGAGCTGAAGTAAGTGAGTTAAAGAGCGCTTTTACCACGGAATCAAAATATGTTAGAGATATTCAATCTGAAATAGGAATAAAATATCAGATAAGTGGTGTAATTACTCACGGAAGTGTAATATACCCAGATGATAGAAGCAAAATCAATTGTTTTATCAAAGCCGGTTCAACATATAAATTATCGGCAACTGATACGGCATATGAAGGCACTGTTAAAGTATATGTGAAAAAAACCGAGAATGGAAGTTTTGAAAATTCTGGTGTGGTAGTTACTATTGGAAGCTATGTAGAACGTACCCCGAGTTACAATATTTACGCATTTGCATTTGATAGGACAACTAACGTCTCTGGTACATTATCTGTAAACATTGATGTACAGACATTGAATAATAATGTCGGCAGTAACTACATCGGAGATAAAATGAATCTGCTATTCCAAGCAAAGAAACGTGTACAAGGAAAGTATTGCTCAGCCAATGAAATAATATCAAATAAAAACTATGATTATTTTGTTGTAGAAGTGACTTCCGGTACGACATATTATTTCCCCAACGGTTTCAGATTTCTTGTGAAAAACGGGAACACAAGAATAGAGGGCGAAACATTAACAGCATATACATATACGGCTGATTTCACAGGAGATTTGTATATAACATTCAACCGTAATTATCCTGGCTGGATAATGACAACAGAATCTAACTTTGAAGCAATCAGACCGTATGATGTGCCATCGCTATTCAAGAAAGCGCTTAAACAATCGACGGGGACGAGCGAATACTATCCCATGTCGCAAAAAGCTGTTTCAGATGCGGTCGAAGGTGTTAAAGGGATATTGCACGGGAAAAAGTGGGTAGCGTGCGGAGATAGCTTTACACATGGAGATTTTGCAAACGCCCCGTCAGACAATTATCATATAACAAGCGGAAGATACGCAGGCCAATTAAAAGTATATCCATACATTATCGGCAATCGCTGCAATATGACGATTGTAAACGAAGCAATAAGCGGATCGACAATGACGTATATTGATGGAACTAAATATGAGTTCTCAACCCCAAATGGGAGATATACTCAAATTCCGGCTGATGCTGATTATATTACACTTTGGTTCGGAATTAACGACTATAATCAACAAGTCCCTATCGGCAATATCGATGACACTGCAAATACTACCTTCTATGGCGCTTGGAACACCGTACTTTCGTGGCTGATTGAAAACAGGCCGTCCGCAAAGATTGGCATTGTAATAACAAATGGTTCAATGAAAAACGGGCTGCAAACAGCATATACAGAAGCAGAGGTTGCCATTGCCAAGAAGTATGGTATTCCATATCTGAATCTTGCATTGAGCGATCAGATACCTTATTTCCTGCGGCAATGGGAAAGGACGGATGTTGCGGAAGCCGTTAAAACAGCGAGAGACGCGCATTTTGAGGTCGGATCAGGAAATCATCATCCAAGCGCAGAAGCGCATGAGTTTGAAAGCACGTTTATTGAGGAATGGCTGAAAACTTTATAAGCAAGCAAAGGACGGCTTTAATCCACAATCGAAACGGAGGTGATCTCTATGATTCTCCTTGATAAATTCCTGCAATGTGTCCGGGAGAACGCGGACCGCGTGCATGAGTACGAACAGGGCCACGACGGCAGCGATGGGAAATGCGACTGTATCGGCCTGATTATCGGGGCGCTGAAGCTGGCGGGGCTCAAATGGTCCGGCGTACATGGAAGCAACTGGGCGGCAAGGAACGCCATGGGCAGCCTGCAATACATTCCGGACGCCACGGAAATATTCGTGGGCGAGATCGTTTACAAGGCCAAGGAACCGGGAGAAAGCGGGTATTCGCTCCCGGATCGGTACAAAGACAGACCGGACAGAAGGGACTATTACCACGTGGGCGTAGTGACCCAAATAACGCCCTTGGTGATCACGCACTGCACCAGCGTAGAAGGCGGCATCCAGCGGGACGGCAAGATCGGAAAGTGGCGATGGGGAGGAAAAATGAAGGATATTGATTATGAGGACGAAGGAAGGGAAAGCAGAAGCCATTGGGCCATTCTGTCAGCGGAAAACGGAAAAACGGTGAACCTGAGGAAAGAGGCAAACATAAAAAGCGCCGTTATCGCCCGCGTACCGGTGGGAACGAAAGTGGAAGTGTGGCAGGATGCCGAAGACAGTCAATGGACGAAGGCGGCATATGGCGGCAAGACCGGCTACATCAAGACGGAGTTTCTTCGGCCGGATGAGCGGGAAGGCGGACCAGAGGATTCTGTAACAGTTACCAGAGGAATGCTGGAGAACTGGGCTGATGCGCTGGAAAAAATAGCGCGGGATATTTGTGAAAATATGTAGTGAGTAAAGGATAAAACAAAGCGTGCAGATGGTCCTGTTTTCATGAAATGATCAGAGGTTCCATGCATAACAAGATCATCTGCGCTTTGAACGCTCCGCTTCTGCGGGGTAATAAAGGAAAAAGGGATATGAAGGGAAAAAGAGATTTGTTTCCCGCTGCGCTGGGCATTCTGGCAGCGCTGATTCTGATGGCATGCAGCCATTATGGCGCATATGCGGAAACAGTGGCAATTCGGGAAGGGACGGGCTTTATAACACTGGAGGGATGCATGGAACGGACCGGCGCGGACGCGGATATCTTTATCGCCGAATGCTTGCGGGTGAACCTTGTACGCATGGAAACAGACGGCGTCTGGGCGGAAGTGACACTGCATCAAATGCCGGATGGCATTTGCGGCGTGCTGCTGTTTGACGGATGGCATCTGCTGCACGGCGAATGGAAGCAGAGCGGCGAAAACACGCTGCATCTTCATTTCCGTCCGGACGAATTGGCAAAACTGGACGGAACAGTGGGGCTATATTTATTGATCCTGGCGGAAAAATAGGAGGGGGATCAACGAATGAAAAGAATCATGGAAGCCATGGCAGCAGCAGCGGGTGCTGTTCTGAGCTTCTTTACGGGATTGCCGCCCATCATTTGGGTGCTGCTGGCGGTCATGACTCTGGATTATATCACCGGCCTGCTCTGCGGCCTCATAGGCAAAAGCCCCAAAACCGAAACCGGGGGTCTTTCCAGCAAGGCGGCATTTCAGGGACTGCTGAAAAAGGTGCTGATCCTAGTGGTGGTGGGTTTGGCTGCCCTGGCGGACCACGCAATCGCCGTGAGCGCCGGAATTGAGATGGCCGCGGTCACCGGAGCATGCTGCCTTTGGTTCGTAGCAAGCGAAGGGCTGTCCATCCTGGAGAATGCCGCCGCGATGGAAGTGCCCATTCCCAAGATGCTCATGAAAGCGTTGGAGATCATGCGAAAGCAGGGCGAGGATGACGGAATGGAATAGGACCGGCAGCGCTGATATATAAAAATCGATGAGAATGAAAGGAATTGACATTGTTCCGCCGAATAAGAAATAAAAACCAAAACCAAGGAGGAATTCCCATGGACAAGGTAAGGATCGGCATCATTGGCTGCGGCGGCATTGCAAACAACAAGCATATGCCCTCCCTGGCCAAGCTGCCCCAGGTGGAAATGGTGGCTTTCTGCGATATCATCGAGGAACGTGCACAGAAAGCGGCGCAGGATTTCGGCACCCCGGACGCCAAATGGTACGTTGATTATAAAGAACTGCTGGCGCGGAAGGATATCGACGTGGTGCACGTACTGACGCCCAACAAGCAGCATTCCTTCATCACTGTGGACGCTCTGGAATCCGGCAAACACGTGATGTGCGAAAAGCCCATGGCCATCAATTCCGCGGAAGCCAAAAAGATGCTGGACGCCGCGAAACGTACCGGCAAGAAACTGACCATCGGCTATCAGAACCGCTATAAGGCTGAAATCCAGTATTTGAAAAAATGCATCGAAAATGGCGACTTAGGTGAAATCTACTATGCCAAGGCCATGGCCGTGCGCCGCCGGGGCGTGCCCACGTGGGGCGTGTTCCTTGACGCGGAAAACCAGGGCGGCGGTCCCCTCATCGATATCGGCACCCACGCCTTGGACCTGACCCTGTACGAAATGGACAACTATGAACCCCAGATGGTGGTGGGCAGCACCTTCCGCAAGCTTGCGGACACGGAAAACGCAGCCAATCCCTGGGGCCCCTGGGATCCCAAGAAATTCACCGTGGAAGACGCCGCCTTCGGCTTCATCAAAATGAAAAACGGCGCTACCATCAGCTTAGACGCCACTTGGGCGCTGAATACCCTGCGGGCGGACGACGGCAAGATCATGCTCTGCGGCGATAAGGGCGGGGCCGATACCCTGGGCGAAAAGAACGTGCTGCGTTTCAACGGCGAAAAGTTTTCCAAGCTCTATGTGACCGAGCCGGACCTGAAAACCGGCGGCGTGGATTTCTATGAGGGCAGCGGCAGCGGAAAACCCCAGGAAATCGAGGCCCGCATGTGGATCGAACACGTGATGGACGACAGCAAGCCTTTGATCGTGAAGCCCGAACAGGCTTATGTGGTCACGCAGATTTTGGAAGCCATTTACGAATCCGCCAAGACCGGAAAGCCCGTATATTTTGATTGATCCTAAAGACAAGAATAACCCCCCGGCGTGACTGCCGGGGGCGCTTTGTTTCACGTGAAAAACCGCGCAGTGCAAAGATGCTCGAAGGGTGTCAGGCGGTTTCCGTCGATTCGTCCAGGATCTTCATGAATTCATCGCCGGTGATGGTTTCCTTTTCCAGCAGATAGGCGGCTAATTTATGAAGCTGCTCCATGTTGGAGGAGAGGATTTCCCGGGCGGTATCATGGGCGGACTTGATGATGGCGTTCACCTCCGCGTCGATCTTGGCGGAAGTATCGGCGGAGCAGGCCAGGGACGTGTCGCCGCCTAAATACTGGTTGGTCACCGTTTCCAGGGCCACCATATCGAACTGGTCGCTCATGCCGTAGCGGGTCACCATGGCCCGGGCCAGGCGGGTGGCCTTTTCGATATCGTTGGACGCGCCGGAGGTAATGGAATGGAAGATCAGTTCTTCCGCCGTGCGGCCGCCGGTGAGGGTAACGAGCTGGTTCATGGCGTCCTCTTTGGACATGAGCACCCGTTCGTCCTCCTCCACCTGCATGGTATAACCCAAAGCCCCAGAGGTGCGGGGAATGATGGTGATCTTGGTCACGGGGGCGGAATGCTTCTGCCGGGCTGCCACCAGGGCATGGCCGATCTCATGGTAAGCGATGATCTTCTTTTCCTTGTCGGAGATCACTGCACCCTTGCGCTGGTAGCCCGCGATGACGGTTTCCACGCTTTCCTCCAAATCGTTCTGGAGAATGGTGCCGTGGCCCATGCGCACGGCACGCAGGGCGGCTTCGTTGATGATGTTGGCAAGCTCCGCGCCGGACGCGCCGGAAGTGGCACGGGCAACGGGGGAGAGGTCCACCGCACCGTCCATCTTCACGTTCTTGGCGTGTACCTTCAGGATGGCCAAGCGGCCCTGCAGGTCGGGAAGCTCCACGGGGATGCGCCGGTCAAACCGGCCGGGGCGCAGCAGGGCGGGGTCTAAGATATCGGGCCGGTTGGTGGCCGCTAAGATCACCACGCCCTTTTTGCCGTCGAAACCGTCCATTTCAGCCAGCAGCTGGTTCAGGGTCTGTTCCCGTTCGTCGTTGCCGCCCACCATGCCGCCGTTGTCGCGCTTTTTGCCGATGGTGTCGATTTCATCGATGAACACGATGCAGGGGGCTTTTTCCTCCGCCTGCTTGAACAGGTCGCGCACCTTCGCCGCGCCCATGCCCACGAACATTTCCACGAATTCCGAGCCGGAAATGGAGAAGAAAGGCACCTTGGCTTCCCCGGCCACGGCCTTGGCCAGCAGTGTTTTGCCCGTGCCCGGAGGGCCCACCAGCAGCGCGCCCTTGGGCAGCTTTGCGCCGATTTCGGCGTACTTGCCGGGATCGTGCAGAAAATCCACGATCTCGGTCAGGGCTTCCTTTGCTTCGTCCTGGCCCGCCACGTCGGCAAAGGTTTTGCCGGTCTGGGATTCGATATAGATTTTCGCGTTGGATTTGCCTAAGGTCAGGGCTTCGCCGCCCATGCGCTTGGTCATGGTGTTCATCAGCCACCGGCCAAGCAGCGCGAACAGCGCCATGGGCAGCACGAAAGAGATCAAAAGACTTAATAGGGGAGAGGCTTGGGTGGGGATTTCTGCGGCGAACCTGACGTCTTTATCCAGCAAGCGCTGGGTCAGGGTATCGTCGCCGGGCCACACGCCGGTTTTGTATAAGGCAATGCGGCCATTATCGTCTTTGGCGGTGAACACCAGCATGCTGTCCTGGTAAGAGACTTCTTCCACTTTGCCGCTATCCACCATGGACAGGAAATCATCGTAGGTCATTTCCGTCACCTGGGGCTGCAGCAGAGCGGGAAATACGAAAATATTCAGCAGAAGCATCACGATGATGACGATTCCACAGTAATAAAGCATTTGCTTTCTTTGGTTTGGTTGTTCCTTCATAGCGAATGAACACCTCCTTCGTGTATATTATCACTCAAAGGTAAAAGAAAGTCAATGACCTGCCACAATAAAGACACGTTTTTGCGGGCGTCATTCAGCAGCGCGGTTCAAGAACATTTTAGGATCAGAAAGAGTTGAGAGTTGAGAGTGAAGAGCTGAGATTTAGTTAGTTAATCAAATAGGATCCTCTTGTGATAAACACAATATCATCTCAACTCTTAACTCTCAACTCTCAACTCTGATTAAAGCGTTCGTTTGAACCGTTCCGCTCATGTCCCAGCTGGCACCTTCTTCACTTCCGCCCCCAGGGCCTTTAGCTTGTTTTCCAGCCCTTCGTATCCCCGCATCAAATGACCGGCGGGGTCGGACAGCGTGGTGCGGCCCTGAGCAGTCAGCCCGGCCAGCATCAGGGCGGCGGCGGCCCGCAGGTCTGTGGCAGTCACATGAGCGCCGTTCAGGGTATAGCCGCCCTGGATCAGCGCTAATTGGCCTTCCACCCGGATGCGCGCCCCCAGGCGCTTGAGCTCCACCACGTGCATGTAACGGTTTTCAAATATGGTTTCCAGAATCACGGAAAGACCGTGGGTCTGAGTGGCAACCACCATCAGCGGGGCCTGCATGTCCGTGGGGAAACCGGGATAGGATAAAGTACGGGCTTCCATTGGATGCTTGGCTTTGCCCCGCAGGCGCAGGCCGCGCACGTCCTCCTGGCAGATCATGCCGGATTCGGTCAATTTGAACAGCAGGGCTCGCATATGGTCCGTGCGTGCTCCTTCCAGCAGTATGCTGCCCTCCGTCAGCGCCGCGGCGCAGGCCAGGGTGCCCGCTTCGATGCGGTCCGGGATGGGCGTGTATTCCGCCCCGTGCAGGCATTCCACGCCCTCGATGATGATGTTGGCCGTGCCAACTCCAGCGATGCGCGCGCCCATCAACGTCAAAAACCGGCAAAGATCGGTGACTTCCGGCTCTTTGGCGGCGTTTTCGATGCGGGTCACGCCCCGGGTGAGGGCCGCCGCCATGATCAGGTTTTCCGTGGCGCCCACGCTGGGGAAATCCAGGTAGATATTGGCTCCCCGCAGGCTGCCGCTCACCTGCGCTGCCCCGCCTTCCATTTCCACCTTCGCGCCAAGCTTCTGCAAGCCCTTCAAATGCAGGTCGATGGGACGCTGGCCGATGGCGCAGCCGCCCGGCATGGACAGATGGCATTCCCCGCATCGGGCCAGCAGCGGGCCTAAGATCAGCACGGAAGCACGCATGGTGCGCAGCAGCGCGTTTTCCCGGGGACTCAGTACGCTTACGGCGCGGATGCGCACATGACCGTCTTCTACCCAAACCTCCGCGCCGCAGGCGCGCAGGATATCCAGCATGTGCTTTACGTCCGTCAGATCGGGCACCTGATGAATGAGGATTTCCTCCTGGGTCAGCAAAGCCGCCGCCAGAATGGGCAGCACCGCGTTTTTCGCCGTGCTCACATGAACCTCCCCGGACAGCCGGGGCGAAAAATCGATCTGATACTGGGGCATGGGACACACCTCCGCAAAAGCATTCGTTTCGCGGTCATTGTGCCCGGCAACAGTCGATCATTTTCTGCTGGAAAACAGGCGCAAAGCCGTTCCCAGCAAGTTTTTTTCAGCATAGCGGGGCGGAAATCCGGCGATTTGGCGGTTTCCAAGGCAGATTTTTGCGGATGGAAAAGAATTCCTTGCTTCCGCGCTTTACAAATCATGCATATGATGATATAATTATATCGAAATATTGATATAAAGGAGGAATCATCATGATGATTCGACCCTCCGCCGCGTTGCGGAACGATTACGCGGGCATTTCCGAACTGGCGAAAAGCACCAGCGAACCCATTTTTATCACCAAAAACGGGGAAGGCGATTTGGTGCTTATGAGCATTGAGGCGTATGAACGGCGGGAGCAACTGATGAAGCTACGGATGCGACTGATGCGGTCAGAACAGCAGAGGCTTTCCGGCGCCCCAACCATGACTACAGAAGAAGTGAGAAAAATGCTGAGGGATCGTATTCATGAAGTACAGGATTGAGTATTTGCCACAGGCTATTGAAGATTTGCAGGCAATAGAAGATTGGTACAGATTGAATTTCGATGACCGAACCGCTTTGCGTGTGTCAAATTCAATAGTAGATACGATACTCCGTCTGGAAGAGTTTCCGAACTCCGGCTCAATTCCATCGGATGAATGGATGGCCCAGCAAGGTTTCAGATTAGTAATTGCAGGACGACACGTAGCTATCTATACGCAAGAAATGAATATTCTGTATATTCATCATATTGCGGATACGCGCACGGAATATAATAAGCTATTTCATGTGTAAGAAAGGAATCCCATGGGTCAATTTGTATTGAAAGCCCCCTACACCGCCCGGGGGGATCAGCCCCAGGCCATTGAAGCCCTGGCGAGAGGGGTGAAGGAGGGCATGCCCGCCCAGGTGCTGTTAGGGGTGACGGGCTCGGGCAAAACCTTCACCATGGCGTCCGTCATCGAAAAGGTGCAGCGGCCCACCCTGGTGATCGCCCACAACAAAACTTTAGCCGCCCAGCTGTGCAGCGAGTTCAAGGCGTTTTTCCCGGACAGCGCGGTGGAGTATTTCGTTTCCTATTATGATTATTACCAGCCGGAAGCCTACATTCCATCCTCCGATACCTACATCGAAAAGGACGCGTCCGTCAATCTGGAAATCGAACGCCTGCGTCACAGCGCCACCGCCGCCCTGAAGGAAAGGAACGACGTGATTATTGTCGCCTCCGTTTCCTGCATTTATTCTATGGGCGACCCCAGCGAGTACGAGGGGCAGATGATTTCCCTGCGGCCCGGCATGAAAATGGACCCGAACGAACTGCTGCGCCGCCTGGTGGACATTCAGTACGAACGCAACGATGTGGCGTTTGAACGCGGAAATTTCCGCGTTCGGGGGGATACAGTGGAGGTGATCCCCAAAGGACAGCTTGAAAATGGCGTCCGAGTGGAGTTTTTCGGCGATGAGATCGACCGGATCAGCGAGTTTTCGGTGGTGGACGGGCATGTGCTGCACACCGTCCAGCATGTTCCCATTTTCCCCGCTACCCACTACGCCACCAACCAGGAAAACCGGGAAGAAAACATCGCCCGCATCGAGCGCGACATGGAGAAGCGGGTGGCGGAATTCGAGACGGAAGGCAAGCTGCTGGAGGCCCAGCGCATCGCCCAGCGCACGAAATACGATATTGAAATGCTGCGGGAAATCGGCTTCTGCACCGGGATCGAAAACTACAGCCGGTACTTCGACGGGCGCAAGGAAGGCGACCCGCCCTTTTGCCTGCTGGATTACTTCCCCAAGGGCTTTTTAGTGATGATCGACGAAAGCCACGTGACCGTTCCCCAGATTCGCGCCATGTACGCCGGGGACCGGGCGCGGAAAAACATGCTGGTCAACTACGGTTTCCGCCTGCCCTCCGCCTTTGACAACCGGCCCCTGACCTATGAGGAATTTGACGCCCGGGTGAAACAGGTGATTTATGTGTCCGCCACCCCCGCGCCTTACGAGCGGGAGCGGGCCAGCCAGATCGTGGAGCAGATCATCAGGCCCACGGGCCTGCTGGACCCCAAGATCATCGTGCGGCCCGCTACCGGCCAGGTGGACGATCTGGTGGGCGAAATCCATAAGGTAGTGGAAAAGAAGGAAAGGGTGCTGGTGACCACCCTGACCAAGAAAATGGCGGAGCGCCTGACGGACTATTTGGACGAACTGGGCATCCGGGTTCGTTACCTGCATTCCGATATTCAGACCTTGGAGCGCACCAAGCTGATTCGGGAGCTGCGCATGGGTGAATACGACGTGCTGGTGGGCATCAACCTGCTGCGCGAGGGCCTGGATCTGCCGGAGGTGGCGCTGGTTGCCATTCTGGACGCGGACAAGGAAGGCTTCCTGCGATCCGAAACCAGCCTGATTCAGACCATCGGCCGCGCCGCCCGCAACGTGGAGGGCCGCGTGATCATG